>JBIOUJ010000016.1:0-76440 GCA_044867025.1 Pyrinomonadaceae bacterium
TCGGATCCGCGTTCATCTGCGAAAATCTGCGGCTTACTGACCCGCCTCCTGTTGAAACGTAAGACTCAGTATCACTGCGAGCAGGTCGGCGGGATCGACTGGCTTCGCCAAGTGTGTTTGAAATCCCGCCAGCAACGCTCGCCGCCGATCGGCGGCGCCGGCGTATGCGGTCAATGCGATCGCGGGAATGTGTCCACCCGCTTCCGGAGCCAACGCTCTGACCTTCCTGATGAGTGCGTAGCCGTTCTCACCGGTCATGCCTATGTCGCTGATGATGGCATCAGGTTTCCTGCGCGCGATCTCTTCTAACGCGGCTGCGCTCGAGCTGACCGCAATGACCTCCGCGCCGTGGCGTCGCAAAAGTGTTTTCAGCAACTCCTGCGTGTCTGGATCGTCCTCAACCAGCAGAATCCTGCGGTCCATTAAACTGGCCTGTACCGAAGACTCTGCATCCTCGGTCACGACTTTCGTAGCCTGCGGGAACACCTCCCCCACTCGCGGCTCGGTGCTAATAATCTCACCCGACGTCAAAGGAAATTCGACGGTGAATGTTGCTCCTTTTCCAACCCCGCCGCTGTCGGCCCACACCGCCCCTGCTTGTTGACGCACCAGATAATCCACGATTGCCAACCCAAGTCCGAGACCGCTGTGCGCACGCACATTCGACGAATCAACCTGCCGGAACCGCTCAAAAATATGGGGCAAGTGTTCCGGCGGAATTCCGACTCCTGTATCTCGTATCTCGAGCCGAACGTGTGAGTCGTAGCGCTGCAAGCTAACGTCGATTCGTCCACCGGAAGGAGTGAACTTGATCGCGTTCGAGAGCAGATTCGCGACGATCTGTTGCAAGCGAGATGGGTCACCCATAATCGGACCAGCCGTGGGGTCGATTCTCCTTTCGAGTTGCAACTCCTTCGCATCAATAGCGGGTCCCATAGAGTTGATCGTGCTCTCCGTCAGCGTCGCAAATGATACCGGCTGAGGCTCAATTCGGAGTTTGCCCGTGATGATTCGAGAAACGTCGAGTAGATCTTCGATCAACTTCGACTGCGCCTCTGCATTGCGTTGAATGACCTGAACCGCGCGCTCCTTTTCTTTTTCGCTCAGACGATTGGAACCGAGGAGTCGGGCCCATCCCAAGATCGAGGTCAACGGTGTTCGCAGTTCGTGTGACATGGTCGCGAGGAATTCATCTTTAACACGATTTGCGTGTTCCAATTCGTCCGCTCGCAGCCGTATCACTTCCTGCATCTGGCGCACTTCCGTCGTATCGCGGCCCACGCCAAACGCGAGTCCATCCTCAGGCACTGGGAAGTAGCTCCATGCCACCCACCTGTATGATCCATCTTTGGTTCGCAGCCGGTTCTCCATGAACCTGGTCGGCTCGCCAATGGAAAGGCTCTCGTACTCACGCTTGGTCTTGGCCCGATCATCCGGATGGACTAACTCAAATAGAGGCATTGCCAGCAATTCTTCTTCTGAAAACCCCAACACTTCCTGGAAAGCCGGGTTTATGCGCTGGAACCGCCCGTCCAAATGAACAATGCTCAACATGTCCATCGAGAGAGCGAAAAACCGATCTCGCTCTTCGGTCAACCTGTTTCGCTCGGTCATGTCGCGCATGACCTTGGAAAAACCGATCAACTCGCCCGATCCATTGCGCACAGGCGTAACGACACCACTCGCCCAAAAACGCGATCCATCACGGCGCATGTGCCAGCGCTCGTCTTCTGCGCGCCCCGATGTGGCCGCGGTGTTCATCTCTTTTCTTGGAACGTCTTTGGCCCGATCTTCGGGAGTGAAGAATTTGCTGGCATCTTTGCCAACGATCTCTTCTTCGGCGTACCCGAGTATGTGCTGCGCTCCAACATTCCAGTTCGTGATGATTCCTTCTGGATCTGTCATGAAGATGGCATAGTCCCGAATGTCTTCGATTGCTTTGCGGTAGATGTCTTCGGTGCGCCTGTAGACCGCGCGTCGCTCAGTGCTGGTAGACACGTCAATGGCCCCCCTTGGTTAATTCCAAGTTTAGCCAAAAAAATCACATAATGTTTTGCGCTTTTGTGCTTTCTTGTGGCTTTATATTGCCTGCACGATATGGAAGCCCGCCGAAAACGCGATCTTTTCGCATGCGTGGTCCTTTTTGCTGTCTGCTACTCCATCTTCATCATGTCGCCGGTCCAGCAGCCTGCGGACTCCCTATACGCGATGATGGTGAGTCAAAACCTGGTACGGCACTGCACCTTCGCACTCGATAATTATAAATTTCCTACGCTGAAGCCCGTTCCAGAGAAGAAATACACTTCAAACACCAGCATCTATCATCTGGAACTAATCGACGGCCATATTTATTACTACTATGGACCAGGCAGCTCTGTCCTTTCCGCGCCTTTTGTCGCCGTGATGAATGCGCTTGGTGTAACGGCGTCAGACCCAAGTGGCGCTCACGATCCGGTCGGTGAGATGAAGATACAAACGCGACTCGCTTGTCTCCTGATGGCGTTGCTGGCGGTGGTCTTCTTTTTGACTGCTCGCTTTGCGCTGCCTTTGAGATGGAGCATTCTCGTCGCGGGTTTCGGTGCGTTTGGAACGCAAGTGTGGAGTACGGCAACGCGTGCTCTGTGGGCGCACACGTGGATGATCTTTCTACTCGGATTCGTGATTCTCATGCTCGTTGCGCACGAGATCAAAGGCCGGCGTCTGAGACCAGTTGTGCTGGCGAGTCTGCTTTCGTGGATGTTTTTTGTGCGGCCGGCAGCGGTGGTTCCGATCGTTGTCGTCACTGCGTACATTTTGATTTTGCGTCGGGAGTTGTTTCTGAGTTATGCGTTGACGGGTCTCGCGTGGCTGGCCTTGTTTGTTGTGTATTCCTATTACCACTTCGGACAGTTGCTTCCGAATTATTACCGTCTGGGAAACGAACTGAGTGCACGTGCGTTTGGGGTGGGCCTGCTTGGAAACCTAATCAGTCCGTCTCGTGGCGTGCTTGTGTTCGTACCCTTCCTGTTGTTTGTCGCGTACTTACTGACTCGTTACCGGCGTTACATATCGAGGAGGTTGGCGATCCCTGCATTAGCGGCGATATTGCTGCACGTGGTCCTGGTTTCGTCATTCCCGATCTGGTGGGGCGGGTTTTCATTCGGGCCGAGATTACTTACAGACGCGGTGCCGTGGTTTGTACTCCTGACGATCATCGGACTAAAGGCGGCACTCCGTAATTTGCGTGGTCCAGAATTCGTCGCCGGCGCACTGCTTCTCGCGCTGAGCATCGGCATCAACGGCCGTGGCGCTACCTCGGAAGCAACAGCGATGTGGAACGTACGTCCGGCTAGTGTTGACGAACATCCGGAGCGCCTCTGGGATTGGGGCGATCCGCAGTTCCTGGCAAAGTGAAGCCACAAAAGGCACAAAAGCAGTTTGGGTCATTTCATCACCAACTCCCACAACAACAAGGTTCTTCCATCTTTGCTGCTCGTTACAAACAATGCTTTATCAATGGGACTGAACACCAACGGAACCCGTGCGTCTTTGAACTCTGCCAGAAGTTGGCCAGTTCTTGCGCTCCACAGCTTGACGGGGTTTTTCTGTTTAACGAAAACGCTTCCGTCAAGATTGAAGGCGAAGTGGTTGCAGTCGTCGTCGTATCCAAACCAACTATCCCCGGTACACGATCCGTAAGGCAACTTTGCTATCACGCGACCGGTGGCGAGATCAAACAGCCGCGACTTGGTTCGACCTGAACCCTGAACAATCACCGACTTGCCATCCGGACTCCAGTAAACACGACTGCTGCCGTGAGGCATCTGCTCCAGCGTCAACTTCATTTCACCAGTTGCGACAGTCCACAATTCCATTACCTCAGACCGGTCAAAAAATATACGCGGATTCTTAGGTCGTGCAGTCAACAGCAATTGACCGTCAGGGCTAATTGATAATAGGTTTGCACCATTATCCAGTTGGCGTTCCAACTCACCGACATAAACAACCGGCGAATCTTCTGCTACTGAATTCGATCGATTGAGATCCCACTTTTCCTGCTCCCACTTGTCCCTGGCTTCACCGGACAGCGTGGCTTTAAGTCGAACTGTTACTTCTTGAGACTGCGCGGCAGGCAATGATCCTTGCAGGCACAAAGCAATGAGGAGCAATAGTCTATAGCTGGTCATAATGTGGCAGACTAACCCGGCACAACCCCCTTGTTCGGAGGCGATGTGACAGTTTTACGCCTGTCTCGCATGCAGAAATTTGGTTGCCGCGCCTTTGACGCTCCCATAGAATGACGCCGCTGAGCTGCGGCATGGCTCTTACCGATGGCACAAAACTCGGGCGCTTTGAAATCCGCTCCAAACTCGGTTCGGGAGGGATGGGCGAAGTCTACCTCGCCGAAGATCTACAACTGAATCGCAGTGTCGCGTTGAAAATCCTCCCGAGTGCCGTCAGTCACGATCGGATCGACCGGTTCATGCGCGAGGCAAAGGCAGCCGCGGCGTTGAATCATCCGCATATCGCTCATATTTATGAGATCGGCGAAAGCGACGAGTTGCGCTTCATCGCCATGGAGCTGGTTGACGGCGTAACTCTCCGCAACAAGATTCATCACGAACGAACGCCGCTGCTACAGTTGTTGAAATGGCTCACGCAAGTCGCCGAAGGATTGGCAAAGGCACACGCCTGTGGAGTCGTGCATCGTGATCTCAAGCCGGACAACATCATGATCACACACGACGGCCACGCAAAGATTCTCGATTTCGGTCTGGCAAAACTTCTCGAAGCACAGCCCGCCGGCCAGCGAAACAACGACACCTCGAGCAACGTCGCGACGGCCATGCTCCCACATCACTCGTTGCCGGGAACGGTGCTCGGAACGGTCGGTTACATGTCACCGGAACAGGCACAGGGCCGCGTCAACGAGATCGATCACCGCTCTGACGTGTTTTCGTTTGGCTGCATTCTGTTTGAAGCTGTCACGGCGAAAAGACCTTTCGAAGGTAAGGACGCGCTCGATTCGTTGCACAAAGCTGCGTACGCACCGGCACCTCAGATCAGCGCGCTCAATCCAGCGGCGCCCGAACAGTTACAGTGGATCGTACGTCGCTGTCTCGCAAAGGAGCCTGACAAACGTTACCAGTCGATTAAAGACGTCGCGATAGAACTTGAAGATCTGCAACAGGACTTGCGAGATTCAGGTGCAACGGAATCTACAACATTGCATTCGCCGGTTGAGAGTCTGGTAAGAGACGCGACGAGCACCGCCATTACTCGAATACTTCCGTCACCATCCACAGCCGAACCTGTTCCAACTCGCGCGTCGCTGTCCAGCGCGGAATACATCGTCACCGGAATCGCACGACACAAGCTGATCGTCGTTCCAATCCTCGCTATCGTGCTGGCGGCCGGCGGCTATGCAGGCTATCGCTATGTATTTCAGCCCAAAGCCGCTGTCTCGCATTTCGAACGCGCAAAACTCACACGCATCACGACCGAAGGCAACCTGCAAAGTGTCGCCGTCTCGAAAGACGGAAAATACATTGCCTACACCTTGCTGGACAGCGGAAAGCTAAGCCTGTGGACCAAGCACCTGCCGACTGACAGCCGCGTGCAAATTGTCCCGGCAACCGCGGCAGACAAGCTGTCGCCGCATTTCTTTTCAAACGACGGAAGTTACGTTTTTTATTCCCAGAGAGATGAGCAGTATCCGCAGGGTGCGCTCTTTCAGGTGGCTGTACTTGGGTCCACACCGAAGAAGATCCTGACGAATATTCAATCGACGATCGCGCTTTCGCCGGATGGTACGACGCTGGGTTTCGGCCGGTACCGCACTGGACCATCGGATCAAAATGAGTTCTGGTTATCGAATGTCGACGGCACAAATGAACGACGGCTGAAAACATATAGTGAACCCGAGTTCACGAATGGATACGGCATCTCGTTCTCTCCTGACGGGAACCTCATGACTCTCGATTACGGGAGTGAAGAAGGTGGAGAGCACATGACGTTAGCTGCCATCGGCGTGTCTGACGCGAGTTTTAAAATACTCACACCGCATCGTTGGGATGATGTCGGTCGCATCGCGTGGTTTCCTGATGGATCAGGGATGGCTTTTGTTGCTCGAGAAACAGGTGGCACATGGCAGGTTTGGCACATGTCGTATCCAGATGGCGCCGTGCGTCGCGTTACTAACGATCTGCACAACTACAGTCACTCCAGTCTGACGATGACTGGCGACGCTCGAACACTCATCGCACTCCAGGAAGAAGCAACGGCTAACATTTGGAGCGCGCCTGCGAACGAACCTTCGAAGGCTCAGGCCGTAACACCTGTGCGGACGGACGTTGAAGACAAACAATGTGAGTTTATGCCCGACGGTCGTATTGTTTTTATTTCAAATGCCGGTGACGTGCGAAGAATTTGGTTGACGAATCCTGATGGAACAGGTCAAAAGGCACTGACGACAGCAGCCGACGAGAATGCCGGCGATCTGAAAGTGTCGCGCGACGGAAAAACCATCTTCTACACTTCGTTGCGCTCAAAGTCGCGGCAAGTGTGGCGGATGGATCTTGACGGTTCAAATGCAAAGCAATTGACCGACGGCACCGGCGTGGCCTATTTCGCACTCACACCCGATGAGCATTGGATTCTCTACAACCACTGGACACCTGGGCTTTGGAAGGTGCCGGTGAATGGCGGTGAACGCGTGAAGATTCTGGACGACTTCGCGCGTGGAGCAGAGGTGTCACCTGACGGCAAGCTTCTCGCTTTCAGCACGGAAGACGAGAAGACCAAGCGCACCACGTTGGTCATTCTCCGGTACGAGGATCTGTCACCGGTGAAGACGGTGGAGATGCCGGTAACATCGGATCTATTGTGGCGATGGTCGCCTGATTCACGCGCCGTGATTTATCAGGATGCGCCGGGCGGTGTTTCGAACCTCTGGAGCCTGCCGGTCGACGGTGGTGAAGCGAAGCAGATCACCAACTTCAAATCCGACACGATCAGTTACTTCTCTTACTCTCCCGACGGCCGGCGCATCGCCCTCTCACGCGCAAACATCAGGCTCGACGCCGTGATCATCAGCGACGAACGGTAAAAAAATCTGTGCAATCTGTGTACGGCTTTAACTGCCCAGGGCCTTCTCCGCCTTGGTGCGTACAAACGCGTAATTCAACTGCGGCAGCGAATTAAACTTCGCGGCCTTCGTGAAGCTCTCTTTCGCTTTCGCAGTATCGCCCTTACCGTGGTACGCGTGACCCAGCAGGTAGAGCACGTCCGGGTTTTGTTGATTCGCCTGGCCCAACTCCGCTATCGCCGTGTCGTAACTCTTCTCCTCCAATGCGATCCGGCCCAGCAGCTCGTGCGCGAGCTTCAGTTGATTTGCATTCTTCGCAGCCTCCGCGGCCTTCCGGAAGGTTTCTGTTTCCGTCTTTGCAGTGGCGAGATCCTTTTTCGCTATAGCAACACGAGCCAGGTTGTAGTGATTAAAGCGCGCTGCATTGTCTTTGAACGCCTGCGACTGGTTTGAGTCACTCGCCATCTTCAGCGCTTGCTCATAAGCCTGCTTCGCGTCGTCGTGCTTGCCCATCTCGAGCAGAATGTTCCCCTTCAACTGAAGATCGCCGATCATCGCCGGCACATC
The DNA here is from genome assembly GCA_044867025.1 of Pyrinomonadaceae bacterium. Taxonomy (GTDB): domain Bacteria; phylum Acidobacteriota; class Blastocatellia; order Pyrinomonadales; family Pyrinomonadaceae; genus PSRF01. Next base: position 7,634 of record JBIOUJ010000016.1, read on the forward strand.
ATTCGTCTTTTGCCCGAGCGCGTACTGCTTATCGAGCTCGGCCAATGCCTGGTCCAACTTGCCACCGTCCACCGCGACGATCATCTGTCCAAACAACGCGGTGCGTCGTTCGCCATCTGTCCGGGCCTTTTGTGTCATCTTCTGCAACTCTGCCTGCGCTTCGCCGGCTTTTCCCTGGTAAGTCAACGCAGCGGCGATCCCGAAATGCGAGTTGACGAAGTTAGGCTCGACAGCCAGCGCCTTGTTGTATTGCGCGATCGCTTCGTCAAACCTTCCCATCTTCAACAGCAACTCCGCGTAGGAGTCGTAAGGGTTCGGATCGTTGGGGATGAGTTGGACGTATTTCTTGAATGCGTTTTCCGCGTCGCTATACGCCTCGTTCTGTCGATAGGCGTAACCGAGAATGTTGAAAGCGGTGGAATAGTTGGGCGCGAGTTCTGTCGCTTTCTTGTAGTGATCGATCGCCTGCGCGAAATCCTGCTGACCAAAGTAATAACCACCGAGGTTGAAGTGCGCACGCTCGTCATTTGGATAAGCAGCCACCAGCTTTTCGAGAATCTCTTTCTGTTTCGTCGGATTTGCATTGGCGCCTGCTTCCGCCGCCTGGATTAGCATGCGTTCGCCGTCTGACGCTTTGTCGGCGAGCGACACGGCGTGCTTCAGGTGTTCGAAGAACTCTTTACCCGTAGGCGAGACGTTTGCGCGATTGAGGTGGGCGAGCGCGAAATTCGGATCGAGCGAGATCGCCTTGTCGAAGTGCGCGATGGAATCCGTGATCCGGAGTTTTTCCTGGAGATCGCGTCCGGCGAGAAATTCCTTTCGAGCTTCTTCTGAGGAGGTCGTGACGGGAATCTTGCCGTTGGCTGCTGTAGTTGCAGTCGCTTGGTTTGGTTCACCCGGTTCGCAAGCCGAAAAAACAAGTGCGCCGAGTAGTAGCGCTGCGTATCCGATGTGGCGTAAGTGATCGTGTCGCATGTGGGCGTACTCCTTATGAGCAACGAGTCAGTTTCCAGTTGGGGAGAGTTTTAGGCGCGCGAGATTAGGCACGCATCCGGAGGCGGGTCAATAGGTTTGGGACGAAACGGCCACAAAAAGGCACAAAAGTCACAAAATGGAATGTGGAATTCATTTTGTGACTTTTGTGCCTTTTTGTGGCTAACGTTTGGATTGACCGATCGCGGCGATGGTCCTTTTCGCCTGCGCCAGGTGCCACTCGGCTGCGCGCAGGTGATGTTCGGCCATCCTCAGTTCCTCAATCTTCACACACCGCTCCGCACTGGCAAGATTTCGGGCGACATCGTTTAGTGATCGGTACGCGGAGCGCAGTTGTTCCACTTCACTGCCCGACCGCGGAGCAAAACCGATGGACGACATCTCGTGAACGTAGCGCGCCGATTTTCGTTTGGCAATAAGGTTGATGCGTGCGGCGTCACCGCCTGATTACAAATTCGCGCACAACATTGATGCCGAAGCTTATAAGCAGCGTCGTTGATCCACTTCTTATTCCGTCTTTGTAGTTGTAACGATCGGGATACCAAGTCTCATGGGCGATGATTGCTCCCGTGTACACTCCCGCGAAACGTGGAATAGATATTACTCTGTCACCCGATCTATTGCGTGAAGTTACATTCTGTGCGAGTGCATCTTTCAATCGTGGGAAGAAACCTTCGCGTTTGCTTTTTTGGAAGCCGGTGTCGAGCTTCAGTGCGGAATCGAGGCCGTAAGTGACTGTTTGCTGGATCGCGTTTTGGCCCATGCTCGAGGCGAAGCGTTTGCCGTAACCTTTCGCTCCCTGTCCCCACTCCTCCGGCGAATCGTTCCATTGTGAAATAGCCGCCGCTGCTGCCGACCGCAGCAGCCGCTCTGGTCCAACAGTACTTTTGACGTATCGATTGAACCGCTCCCGCGGAGTTGGAAAGACGTAATCCGGAGTAGTTGTTTTTGTAGTAGCAGCCGTCGGCTTCGTACTCTGCGGCTTGGCAGGTTCCTGGCTATAAACTGAAAACGCAGCAACGACAGTTACGACCCACACCCCAATTGCTCGACAAACCCTCATGACAATGGCCCCCCGCACTTCTAATAGTCGGCAATTGACACGATCTTTTGTGCTTTCTGTGCCTTTTTGCGGCTAAGGTTTGTCGGTGACTTGAAGTTCTTTCACGGGAACGCCGTCGCTCCACACGCCCATGAAGCGCTGTTGAGGTGTGTTGCCGAGGGCGTATTCGCGGTTCTTGCTGTAGAAGGCGGCGTCGCAGAGGGCGTCGAAGAGTTTCCAGGTCCCATAGAAATCCAAAGCGTTTACCATCATCGTGTCGAGCCGCGCGCGTCTCGACGTTTGTGGGCCATCACCGACGCGATCCATAGTCTCGGCCGGTCCGCCGCCGACACCCTCACCATTGTCATAACTCTTGTCGTGGGCTGTTGGCGCGCGATGGCTTGCCTGGAGTGCAGGTCTTCCGTGTGAATCGGAAACAAGCATGATGAAGTCTTTGTTCTTCTCCGGCACGCGCGTCGACTCGTAATAGATCCTCTTTGCGTCGTAATCGCGCACGAGTGTGTCCTGATCTCCTGCGACGGCGAGCAGCAATGTTTCTGCCGGCAGTCTCTTTAGATCCGCAAGCGGGACGTTAATCGGCGACTCAGTAATCCCCGGCTCGACAGCCATCACTGCCGACACACGCGGTAAGCCCGATTCACTCGCCATTGCCGCGACATTCGCCGCTAAAATTCCACCAAGCGAATGCCCAACAGTCGCAAACTTTGTGAAATCAGCAGTGACGTGTCCAGGCTCAGTTTTCAGACGAGAAACAGCATCTTTCACGGCGTGCAGCGTGTTGGGTGTGAACTCGCTGATTCCGGTCAGAAGATTTTGCTGGTATCGCGGATAGATAACGATATTCCCACGCTTCACGAGATGGTCCAACCACGCTCCGTAGTAAAGCGGGTTCATGCCACCCCATCCGTGTAGAAAAACTATCACCGGCGCGGAGCGCGGTTTAGGCGAGTCGGGTTCGAAGATCCAGTACTCGTGCGCGCCCTGGCCGTAGCGATTCTTAATTACACTTGAATGCAGGTATTGCTTGCCACCCGGGCCGGATTGAGGTTGCGCCGGCGGCGTGACGCTTTGAAACGAAACAACACTCAGCGAGAAAAGTACGAGTGTTAAGCCTAACGCCGCCGGAACACGGAACATGTTTTTCCTCTGCAAACCTAAGCTCGAGTCGCGATCACCTCGAGATACTCCGCGTCGACGTCTGTCGAGCCGTCAGTCGCGCGATTATGTTTTTGCCAAAGTTGTTCGAGGTCTTTTCGCAGCGCAGCCTGCTTACTCTCGTCGAGTGCGCCGAAGGCTTTTTGCGTGGGACCGTAATACAACCGGAAATGTTCGACAACTTCCGCAGGAGAGAACGGAAAAACCCATTTCACATTTTGAAGCTTCGTCTCCAGCTTTGAGATGCCCTCGCTTAGACGCTCCCGAACAGTTTCTTCCACGCCCCAAAGCACTGGCGACGCCATGCCCGGCGGCGGAGGCACGTAAGCCGAGTTAGTCTTGAACATCTGTCCAATGAAACCACTCGGTGTCCAGTTCGCCATCGCGATCAACCCGCCAGGACGGCAAACTCGCTTCAATTCAGCGGCGACCAGTTCCGGTCGCGGCGCGAACATCGCCCCGAACATCGTTACGACCGCGTCGAAGCTGGCGTCGGCGTAAGGCAGGGCTTCTGCGTCGCCCTCATCAAATTTCGCATTCAAACCCTCACGCTTTGCATTTTCTCGTGCCTGCTCTACCAAATTCGGAGCGATATCAACACCAGTCACCTCGGCGCCGGCTCGCGACGCAGGCAACGCAAGATTTCCGGTGCCGCAGGCGACGTCGAGAACCTTCATTCCCGGCTTCAGATTCAGCCGGTTGATAAAGTTTTCGGCGTCATTTGGGTAATATCTTGCGATTTGGCCGAAGTCACCCGCGCTCCAGGTCGCACGCAGTTTAGTTTTTAGAGCATCCATCTCAGAAGACGTTGCTGCACTTTCCATTGTTAACCCCTCTCTATCCTTAAGGAATGGGTCCGTATTGGACGTTTATTGTATATACATTGTCCCCCTTGTTTGAACCCCCTTTGGCACGGCTGATGCGATGGGCCGTGTCGTAGCCCATTTTCCGTAACAAAAGAATTCACCATGGCAGACATGCCGGGTCGAAAAAAGTCTTTACTTATGTTAACGCGAATTCAATATCTTCTTTGTACCTCCCTATTTGTTTGCGTTGCCGCAGGCACGGGCACGAGCCAAACGTCGTTCGCCGAGTTTCAGAAAATTCTTCAGGAAAAGTCGAATTTCGAACAGGCGGACTTCGCGGCGCTCCAATTCAGCCAGCCCGTCGTGCGGCTCGCACCTGTCTCTGACAAGCGGGAGGTCGCCGTCTCGGGCGTGATAAACATTCACGCCGGCGCTGACGAGTTTCTGAAGTCATATCGCGACAGCATGAGGCGGAAAAGCAACGCTGCGATTCTCGAAATCGGCGGCTTTAGCAAGCAGCCCACACTTGCGGACCTACAAGACCTGACTCTGGACCCACGCGACCTCGAAGATCTGAAGGCATGCGTTGTCGGCGACTGCGAGGTAAAACTTTCAGCGTCGATGATCGAGCGATTTCGGAACGAGATCGACTGGGCGGCGCCTGATTACCAGCTCAAGGCAACCAACCTCTTCAAACAGATGCTGCTGGAATACGTACGCGACTACGTGACCCGCGGCGAGGCGGCGCTCATTGAATACAACGACAAACGAGACCAGGTGAGTCTCGCCGGCGGGCAACGCGCTCTCGCAGCGGCTTCGAGTTACATCAACGACGCGCTCGCCGTTCAAAACTCTGATCTGCGCCTGGTCGAAGATGCGATCGTCTGGTCCAAGATCAAGTTTGGTCTGAAACCGGTTCTCGCGATCAACCACATCACGATCTACCGGCGCAATCGCGATGTTGGACCACAGGTGCTCATCGCGTCGAAGCAGATCTACGCAAACCATTATTTCAACGCTTCGCATGCGCTGACAGCGTTCGTAAGCGTGCCGGGTGCGGCGGCGGCTGCCTATCTTGTTTACGAGAACCGCTCGCTTGCCGACGGGCTCGAAGGTCCGTTCAGCAAGATCAAACGAGAAGTAGTCGAGAAGAAAGCCGTGGAAGGTTTAAGGACGATTCTGCAACATTCGAAATCCAGTCTCGAAGGACAAGCTGCGTCCACGACGGAATTCGCTTCATACGGATCGCGCAGTTGGGGACAACGATTGTTCGGCGGCATTCGACCGCTGCTATGGCTGCTGGTGATCTCTGCACTTATCGCATTGTTAGTTCTGGGCAGGCGACGCACTGAACCGGCGCGGAAAACACTCAAGCCGGAAAGCGCCAAGAGTTAAGTTACTTTCTTTTAAGGAGGGTAAAGAATGAGGAAACACTTCATCGCATGGATCATTGCGGGAATTATTATCGGCAGCTTGCTGTCGTATGTCGCAGCACAGCACTCGGGACATGTAGTTGAGTTGAAGAATGCGCAAGGCGAGTCGGTCGGCACTGCAACGTTGTCAGAGTCCGGCAAAACACTAAGGATCAAACTCGATCTGAAAAACTTGCCGCCAGGCACGCATGCCATCCACTTTCATCAGGTGGCGAAATGTGAAGGGCCCAAGTTTGAAACCGCCGGAGCGCATTTGAATCCCGATTCGAAGATGCACGGCCTGAAGAACCCGAAAGGCCCGCACATTGGCGACATGAATAACTTCGTCGTTAAACCGGACGGAACGGCGAACGCGACGGTAACGTCAAAATTAGTCAATATGGGCTCTGACGCCCATTCGCTGTTCGCGAATGGCGGCACTTCGCTGGTCATTCATGCGAAAGCTGACGATCAGAAAACAGATCCGTCGGGCAACTCCGGCGATCGTATCGCCTGCGGCACAATCACGCCATAAAACGAGTAGTGCCTTCGTGCGTTTTGCGGCTAAACTGGTGGCTAAACTGTTTGGGGCGCACGGAGGCACTTATGAAACGACTACTTCCACTCCTCGCGCTGATCGCATTTGTCAGCGTCTACGCATACCAGCAGACGGTGAAGATCGGCCCCGGTTTTTTCACGGGCAAAGACTATCTCGACATGAGCGACACCGAGAAGCGTGCCTACGTTACGGGCAGCATCAACGGCATGCTCGTCGCTCCATTCTTCGGCGCACCTGACGAGAACCTGACGTGGCTCAAGACGTGTACGGGAAAGATTTCAGACGAGCAGCTCGCCGCAATGGTCACGCGCTTCATTCGCGACCAACCCTACCAGGAGGCAAATCTCAACGTCCTGACGTTTGGTGCGCTCCGTGAAGCCTGCCGAGTTAAGTAGGGCCACAAAAAAGGCACAAAAGAAGACACAAAAGCGTTTTCTGTTTTAGTTTTTGTATTTTTTGTGCCTTTTTGTGGCTAACTCTATCGGCGACTGCCGACGATCGCACGGAGGTGGCGTAGCTTGGTATCAAGCTCTTCCGGTGTTAGGGAGGCGTACTTCGCGGGTAATAACCGGCGGCTGGAGCTTTCAAAGACCGCCAGGAGTTCCATGTATTCCAGCAGCTCGACATCGCGACTCGGAAAATAATCGATTGCCGCACGTTCGAAATGATTTGCGAGCACAGACGCGTCGCCGCCACTCTCCCGCGCCGCATCTTCATTCGCTAAAAGCAAAACCGCTTCGATATCGGCGTTACTGTAACCAACCAGCTTGCTCGAAAAACTCTCTCGAATGGACGACAGATCGACGTCGGTCTTGATCTTGTTCTTGCGCAACAGTGCCTTCGCGACGAGTTCGACTTCTTCGGGTGTCTGTACGTAGAGAAATGGGATCTTGCGATCGAGACGTCCCGCGCGTTTCAGGTCGACGTCGAGCTTGTCCGGACGATTGGTCATTACGAGAAACAGGATGCGCCCGCGATTCGACGTGTCAGACATAAACTCCTTGATGCGCGCGATCACGCGTGACGACGTGCCCCCATCACCTTCGCCATCTGTATTTCCGAACGCGCGATCCCCTTCATCGATGATCACGACAACCTGCCCGATCGCGCGAATCACGTTTAGGATCTTTTCGAGATTGCCTTCAGTGGCGCCCACCCACTTCGAACGAAAGTTCTTCAACTTGATCGTCGTCAACCCACATTCTTTCGCGAACGCTTCGGCAACAAACGTCTTCCCTGTTCCCATCGGACCGGTAAACAGAATGCCCATCGGCACGCGGCTCGTCCGCCCTTCGCGAATGCTCTCGGCAATCACCATCAGGTCTTTCTTCACTTCGTCCATGCCGCCGACGACTTCAAACCCGTGCGCAGGCTCAACAAACTCCACCAACCCGAAACACTCACGCTCGAGAATCTCGCGTTTACGTTTCGCGATCAGCCGATCAGGCAAGCCAGCGATAACTGCCTCTTGCTGCGGCGTCAATATCGAAGCGATCTGAATCGACTTCAGGCCGGCAGTGATCCCCGCGTAGCGCTCTGCGTCCTTTTCAGTCAGTCGCGTGTCGGCAAGCCGCGCGGCTTCGCGGCGTGTTTCGTGAGCGGGCATCGGTACTTCGACGACTGCGACCTTTGGATTCGAGATCAACTTGGGCGCGAGCTCGGTTAAATTCTCCGATATCAGCAACACGACGTTGTCGCCACGTTCGATCTCAGGCAGCGAAGACCAACGGTGCAACGTCACGATCGCCGAGCGATCGGACTCGCTCTGAAAATTGGGATCGCCCGCGGGTGCGATCGCTTCGGCGTACTCCATGATCACCGCGGTCTTCGTGTACCCGATCAACAAACGCTCGAGCGCTGCGAACACCCGATCTTTCTCAGTGCTCAGTAGAAGATCCTCGACCTCCGTCACATTCGCAGCACGCTTCGTAAAGCGCACGCCCGTGGCGACGTTGTAAACAGCAATCGTCTCCTTCGATTCCTTCAACAGAATGTCCGTGAGGAATTCCGGCAGCGCCGTCATTTTGCGATTGCAAAGAACGACGTCGTAGACATTGCCGTGCAGGACAAACATCGACGCCTCGCCACGCAAGTAGCGACGCCTCAGGTCTTCAGCCCAGGTTGGTAAGACACGCTCGTCAGTCATAAAAGAATTTTTATCCGCTTACATCGGTGTAATCTGTGTCCCTTAACCCCAGTGGATTCAACATGCGTTCTGTGTCCGCCGCCGTCTGTTTGATCGATTCGACACCGTCGAGCAGCTCGTCGAGTTGTCCAGTTAACTCCTGCGGCGACTGCATCGTAACGATCTGATCGCCGATCAACTGAAAAGACTGCTCGATCAGATCGAGCTGGCCGCGCGCCACACGCAGGTAGTGATGAATCTCCTTCATCTTGTCGAAGCGCTTCATGATCACGGCGAGATTCTTGCGCGCGATCTCAGTTTCCGGAGTGTTATCGTCGCTGTCTTTCACCACCGCGTCCCAGCGGCGGCGTTCGTGTTCGAGTTCACTCGCATCGATCGAATCGAGATACGCTTCGTAGCGGCTGCATGTCGTAGCCATCTCGATGAACGCGTCGACGAGTCGATCGGTCTTCGTGAGTTCGGTGCGCAACAACTCGCCTGTGAACGACGGGTTACGTGCCGCGAGCGAATTGATCTCCTGCTGACGCGCCAACAGCGAGAGCACGCGTTCCCGTGCCTCGTCATCCAGATGTTTCAAACGCTCGGCGCGTGCCGCCTCCGCGTGCGCCTGCTCCTGCTGATCGAACGCCGGATCCCACAGCCATTCGCGAAGTTTCTGGGATCCGGGAGCGTTGACCACCCAGAGTATTTCAAGACCGACGGTGATGATTGCCAGCAGCGGATTGACGGTGAGAGCGGAAGCAGCGAGGCCACCAGCAAGCAGCGACAAGTTGTACGGATTCGCAAAAGCCGCTTTGAGGTAATTGCGTTTTTCGTGAACCTTCTGCCGGACGTAAGCCTGAGTCGCAGCCAACATGTCGTCGCGCAACGGCGTGACGTTGACCGGTACACCGTCCTTCCGCATGGCCGCCTGCGGCTGTTTCTTCAACCCCTGCTTTTCGGTGGTTCCCATACACAAAATTCAGTTTCACAGGATTTACACGATTATTCAGGATTAATCCTGTCCAAATCTCGTAAATCCTGTAAAGTTGACGTCAGCTTTTTTGATTGCTCGGGCTATAAATCAAATCGAGCAACTGTTTCTCGACCGCGCGAAACTCCGGTGCTGATTTTAACGCAATGTCGCGCACGGGAAACGCGGGCACGTCCACCCGGTGCAGGATTCGCGCCGGACGCGGCGAAAGCACGTAGATCGCGTCGGCCAGATAAACCGCTTCTGACACATCGTGAGTCACAAAGAGGATCGTGTTGTTCTCGGCACGAGAAATGTCGAGGAGCAAACTCTGCATGCCCCAGCGCGTCTGCGGATCGAGCGCGCCGAATGGCTCATCCATCAACACCACGCGAGGATTGTTGACGAGCGTCCTCGCGATCGCCACACGCTGCTTCATGCCACCGGAAAGATCCTTCGGATAACGCTCCGCGAAATCCGCCAGTCCCACAGACTTCAAAATGTTGTCAGACACCTTGCGTCGCTCAGACTTGCGAATGCCCTGTAGTTTTAGACCGTACTCGACGTTCTCTCGCACGGTTAGCCAGCCGAAAGAAGTGTAAGCCTGAAAAACCATACCGCGATCGCGACCCACGTCGGTCACCAAATTGCCATCGACAAGCACTTCGCCTTCCGTCGGCGGTAGCAGTCCTGCGACCGCTTTCAGTATTGTCGATTTCCCGCAACCCGATGGACCAAGAAACACGACGATCTCGCCGGAGTCAGGTTTATCGAACACGTCAAACGAGACGTCGCGCACTGCTTCCGTGCGATTACCTTTGCGATCGATGTAGGTGACGCTCAAGTTGCTGACGCGCAACTTCGGCGGTGCGCCGGCTTGATCAGCCTGATACGTACCGCGCAGTTTCGGCTCGCCAACGTCAATTGCGACGGTTCCCGGTTCACCGGATTGTGGAAGTGTTTCTTGTTCGGCCATTGTGTTCAGGACGCTTCGCGCCACTTGAAGAGCAGGCTGGAAACGAGGCGAATGAGAAAGTCAGTCAAAAGCCCGATACCGCCGATTACCAGCAGGCCGGCAAACGACCACTCGGCTTTGTGATGAGTGCGTGCGAGCTCAACCATGTAACCGAGACCGTGTTCCGGATTTACAGCTTCGGCGAGAATCACGTACGTCCATGCGATCGCGTTCATCACGCGAAAGCTGTCGAAGATCTCCGGGAGTGCTGCTGGGATCAGCACGGTCCTGACCACTTGAAACTTCGAAGCACCGAGAGTCAGAGCCGTTTGGACCAACTCCTCCGGGACCAGACGGATGGACGAAACCACGACCGGCAACAGGTAAACGAACACGCCGAGGAACAGAAACGCGATCTTCTGTTTCTCATAGATGCCGAACCAGAAGATCAACAGGGGAATGAACGCCGAGATCGGCATGTAACGCAACGGCGCCACGATCGGTTCGAAGAAACGATTGATCGGATCGAACGTGCCCATCAAAACACCGAGCGGAAGCGCGATGGCAGATGCCAGTAAAAACGCGATCGCGATACGACGCGAAGAAATGAGGATCGCTTCCAGCAGGTCGTACTGAATGAAAAGTTGGAGCGTGCCGCGAATAACCTCGGTTGGCTTCGGCAGAAAGCTCGGCTCAACAAATCCACCGTACGTGAGAACACACCAGGCGCCGAGCACGAGCACCGGCGCCACCAAGCCCAAAACGAACGCCGTTTGCTTGGGCAACGGCGCTCGAATTGAGAACAGGGTGCTTTTACGCGAGGACATCGGTGGATTACGACGTCGCCAGGATCACCTTAATATCCGTCCGACGATTCTGTTGCCGTCCGGCTTCGCTGGTGTTCTCGGCGATTGGATTACTGGAGCCACGCCCGATGGTTTGGAAGCGCGTCGGTGGAATGTTCGGAAAATTCTTGACGATGTAGTTCTTTACTGACAACGCACGACGCTCAGACAACGTGAGGTTCCCCGAAGCCGAACCAGTGCTGTCAGTGTTTCCCTCGATTCGCAGAACCGTACTGCCGAATGAAGTCATCGTCTCGCCGAGTTTGTCGAGCAACAGATACGACCCGGGCATGATTTCATCAGAGCCGGGCGTGAATTGAATCTGGATCTGCTGATGCAAAATCGGCACGTCTTTCTCCGACGGGGCCTTCGCTACGACCGGCGCCTCTTCGACTTTCTGACCCGGAAACGCGCTCGCGACTGCTTGCAGGAAACGCGTATCGGCCCAGCCTTTCGCATCAACCGCCTTCGAGACCAAACCCTTCTTGCGCCAGATCACAAAGGCGGTATCAAACAGCGTTTCATAGTGCGCCTTCGCGCCTGTGAGCCCGTAGAACTGTGCGTTGTCTGCGTATGGTGTTAGCTTCAGGCCCGAGAGCATTCCCGAAATGGTGTCGGTATCGAGTTTCAAAGCTTTACCCACGACTTCATACGACCCATTCGGATTGCTCTTGATCATCTCGATGCCTTCGAGCCAACCGCGCACGAAGTCGCGAACTGTTTCGGGTGCTTGATCGATTACGTCCTGGCGCGCGCAAAGCGTGTCGGCGATGATGTTCGTTGCCGCCTGTGTCGACACGAGCACGTGCGCTTCAGAGCCGCGCGCCGTGACCGCAGCGGAAAGATCGGGTTCCCACGTCACCGCTGCATCAACCTGTTTTGCGGTGAAAGCCGCGGCAGCCGCAGGGGCGTCCGTTGTGAACATGATGTTCTTTTCAACACTGGCGCGATCCTCAGGACTCAAGCCTGATTGTGCTAACAGATAGAGCAGTAGAAAGTGTGAAGGCGTGAATTGAGTACACGCGATCCTTTTACCCTTCAAATCCTCGACTGACTTAATCGACGAGAGTGCGACAATACCGTCTCCGCCACGCGACCAGTCCTGCATGATGATCGACTTGCCCTGCTTGTTCTCAGCCGCGAGGATTGAGGCTTCGCGCGCCCAGTTATCGACAGTGTTCCACATAATGTCGATTTGGCCGGTGCGAAAAGCAGCGAACTTTGCCGCCGGATCTTCGAGCAGCACAAACTTCACGTCCAATCCGTATTTCGTCTTGTATTGTGAGCCGGCATTCGGGTCCATGCCGTTATTGAAGACGATGCCGGGCGCGTGTCCGGCCCAGGTGTTTATGCCGACGACGAGCGGGCGACTCAAGCGTCCAGTGCCGACTGAGGTACCACTCACGCCAGTCGATCCGACGTTCCGACCGGGATCGCCGGGCGAGTTATTCAACTTATCAAAATCTGCTTTAGAGTCTTCGCCGGTCGCTTTTTCACCACCGGCCCATTCCTTGATGGCAGCACCTTTGTAATGCCAGGTGGCAAACCCAATAACAGCCAACACGACTACAGCTATAAAAGCCTTTGCCAAGGGAGTCAGTCTCATTTGTCACCTCGAGTTTTTTGTGCCTTTTTGTGGCTACATGGTCTTATTCGTCTGCGCCTGCTGCGCTGCTTTCTTCGCTTTGAGTTCGGCGAGTTGTTGTTTGGCCTGAACTTCGCCGGTTTGGTTGCGCAACGCTGCGAGCCGTGAGTCAAGTGAAGATTCGGAAAGTTCTTTGCCTAAATTCGCTTCAGCAATGGTGGTCTTGATGTGCTGGCGCACGTTGTCGAGTGCTTTAACTTCAGCATCAACTGACAAGCCGTCGAGTTGTTCCTGCACCTTGATCCGCGCCTGCGCCGACTGCATCTTCGCCAGCATCGAATCACGCTCGCTCTGAAGTTTTCTGATTTCGGATTGCACTCCCAACAAAGAGCCCTTCGCTGAGTCGGCATCTGTGCGGGCCTGTTCCATCTCGGTTTTCAACTCAGCGACGTCAACGGCGAGTTGGTTCTTCTTCTGAATCAGGATGACTGCGAGATCATCCTGATTCGTTGTGACAGCAGTGTCGAGCTCGGCTTCAGTTTGGGCCAACTCGGTCGTCGCCCGTTTGTAACGCTCGTCGAGATCTTCACGACGGCGAATGATCCCGGCCGTCGCCGTCTTCAGCTTCGAGTACTTCGCCACCATCGAATTGATCGCATTCTCGTACGCGATTTCGGGATGCTCCTTCTCGATGTCAGAAATCCAGAGCGATAAGAAACCTCTCCAGAGGTTAGCTAATCGTTTCCACATAGATACGTTTTCCTTTCTCTAACCGGCTGCATTCGATGACGGGTCTGAAGGATCGTGAAGTTTAGGCGAAGCTTTAACTACTTTCGCGACTGTGTCCTGACCGAAAAACTCCAGCACTTGCTGAACCTCGAGCTTCTTATCGTTGCACATCTTGATCAAGTTCTGCTGTTCCTCGACACTCTGCTGCATCACACTACGAATGTTTTGGATCTCCTGTTCGTACTGCTTGATCCGCGCATCGGATTCCTGAATCAGCTTCTCGTTGTCGGCAGCCCCGTTGCGGATGTAGCCGTCCAGCGCCTGAATTTCTTCGACAGTCGCCTCGATGATCTTTTCAATCGGCACGCCGAAGGCTTTCAGCGAGGCTTCGACAATCTGCTTCTTCACGGCCACGTCGGTCCCGGCGGGCAGGCTGCGCAACAACTCTGTGGTTCTGGCCACGCGCTGCTGCTCGTCCTGAGCGACTCCCGCGGACTCAAAGACGGCCGCAAAGTCGACCTGACCACCTGCCGGAAGGGGCGGCGGCTTCTGAAAAACCGACTGCGTGGGCGAAGGAGTTGTGTAGTTTTCAGTGGGTGGTGGTGGGGCTGGGGCATCTCCAAAGTCGGTTTCGACCGGCGCCGACGCCTCATCGCGTTCGATAAACCAGCCCGCGACAGTCTCGCCCCATCCCTTTTTCTGGCTCATAAGCGCGACAGCTTATCATTAGCCACAAAAAGGCACAAAAGTTTTAGTTTTTATTTAGTGACTTTTGTGCCTTTTTGTGGCTAAATCTACCGCGTATCCGCAAACCTCTCTCCCGTATTGATCATCTTTAAAGAGTCCGTATTCCCCCGACCACCATGACATGCTTCGTGCGACGTACAACTTGAACGGTCACCCATCCCTGAAGGGAGCTTCGAAAATGAGAGTATTCTGCCCTGAACACAAAAGAGGATTTTTCGCTCCTCGCCAAAGTCCCATCAAGTGTGAAAATCGCGGCCACCTGCTCGGAGAGATTGACTTCGAAGGTCAGTCCAAAACTCCAGTCGAGATCCAGTGGCAGTATTGCTGCAACTGCGAGCACTTCTGCCCTGTGGACTTCGATCAGTTCGGTTTGCAGCGCTGCCCGGTGTGCACGCGCAGAAGCTCACTCCTTTACATGTGCGATCGTTGCCACGTGATCAGTTTCGAGTCGAACACGCCGCTTCAGATCAAGAACTTTACGCTGACAGCGGAAGGCGCTCCCCAGCCCTCTTGTCCCGGCTGTCTGCGACCGGCGTCGACAGATCTGCACGAGCATAGTTGTGACGAAATCAACTCGACCTTCATCACAGGACTGAGCGCGTGCCCCATTTGCGAAGAACGTCTCGACATCCCACCGGCGTTCCCGTCACTGGTCGCTCAGTACCTGAAGAGAACGAGATCGGCAAGCAAGGTAAACGTCACGTTCGACTACGAGACTCCGGCATTCGTGCCGGTTGAAGACGGCGAGTTCGTTGTAGTCACGCACACGGACGATGCGATTCTGCTCCCACGAGCGACGAAGTTTTTGACCAAGCGAGATTTTTACGAGTATTACCAGGACTACTATCACTGTCAGAATCCTGATGAGGGAGACGTGCAGATCGTCAAGCCTGCACTGGTGGCTCCGGCTGGGAACGGTTGGACGCTCGAAACAACTGGGCTTCTCGAAGTGATCAAGGAACAGCCGAAGCCGAAACCTGTACCTGTAGCGGCTCCAGTGGTCCAGCCGCCTGTGATTAAACGTGAAGAAGTAGCAGCAGCACCACCGGCGCCCGCTCCGCAGAAAGAGCAGTCGAGCGCGAGGGCATGTCCGGACTGCGGATCGATGATCGAAGCGAAGTACGCGTTCTGCTGGAAGTGCGGACACTCGATGGACAACGAAAGAAAGCCATCCGCGTCGAGCGGACGCAAACCCACAACGCTGCTCTCTGCCGCGATGGACTTGGACGACGAACTCACGGTGCAGCACGAAACACGTCCGCTTAGCGCGACGATGTTTTCATGGACTTCGCCGAGCACGCCTCAGGGTCCCGCATCTACGACGCGAGGCTCGGTGCTCAAATTGATGTCCATCGGTGGCGTAGGGTTATTGCTTTTGTCGCTCGCCATCTTTGGGCTTCTGCGTTCAAACCCGCAAACGGCGTCAGCTACAGTCGCTGAGCCCGCTGCTCAGCCGGCCGCGCAAGTCGCCACTACTCAACCCGCGACTTTCACAACGGAAGTATCGCGTTCAGCTCCTGCGGAGACCACGACGCAACAAGCTCCGGTCACGCCTGATGATGAACTGAAGAAGCTGCGTGAGAGATCGAAGTCAGCGTCGGCTTCCGAACGGTCGAAGATTTTCCAGGCAATCGCAAAAATCGAGAAGCAGTATCCACGCGATTACAGGTTTCCATACGAGCGGGCGAAGTTAGTTGCGAAAGGCGCGAAGAAGAAAGAGGCTTTCAAAGCTCTGAACGTGGCGGCGGAAAAAGCCATCAACACCGGCAAGGCGAACGAGATGTTGACTGGTTTGGAAACTGACAAGACGGGCGATTTCAGCGAGCTCTCGCAGGGACGTTACGAGTGGAGCCGCCTCGTCGCCGCCCTGAAACGCAAAGACCCAAGCCTTCTCAGCGAATAGGATCACAAAGGGCACATATTTGTGCCTCTTGTGATCATTCGTTTTCGACAAACTTCGAGAAGCGACTCTGCCCGCCGTCCTTCGTGGTTTCCTGATAGAGAAACTTCAGATTGTTCTCTTCGAAAATCTCGGCGAACTCATCCCAGCTAATCTCTTCTAACCTCTGCTCGCCGGAAAAACCCGGATAATCGATGCGGAGCAAGTTTGTGCCTTCGACTCGCGCCGGATGTCCGCCCCTTTCCTCTACCCAACGACGAATCTCCTCTTGATCGGTGGTTGTTTTGGTTTCATATGATTCTTCTGATTGTTTAGCCTTGGCCATAGAATTACCTCCATATATTAAAAAGGGGGCGTACGTCAGGAGGGAACTATCTGGGAAGACGCTGCGATGGTATCGACATGTTTTACGAACTCTGTCCGTTCTTTGTGTGAGAGATGTATCAAAGTTCTAACTATTGACAGGATCGCGGCATTTACCGGAAAGTGCCCGGTATGAAACGCCGGAACATTCTCGTCGTCCTGCTCGCAACCGTTTCGCTGACCCATGCACAGCAAGTGGTCCGTATCACAGAACCTTCGGCCCTCAACCCTGCCGAAGTTTCCATTGCAATCAATCCGAGCAATCCTGACAACATGATCGCCGCGTCGTTTCAAATCGGACGTCCGCCGAAGCCGCGCGCGGGAAGTAGTCATTACGTCACATTTGACGGCGGCAAGACGTGGAAGACGCTGGCGACGCCGAACCCGAGCAACCTGGTCCAGGGCGACGACGTCGTCGTGTTCAGCAGCGACGGCATCGCTTACCACGTCCATCTCTCGTTTGACGGCATTCTGGTGGCAAGACCCGCTCGCGCGGAGAACGGAATGATCGTAAACGTGTCTAAAGATGGAGGTAACACCTGGACCGACGGCACCGCGGCCATTAATCACATCAACACGGTGATCCCTTTCGAAGACAAGCCGGGAATCGTTGTCGATAACGCGCCGGCGTCAAACTCGAAAGGAAATGTCTATCTCGCGTGGACAAGGTTTGACGTCTACGGCAGCAACAATCCCGAGCACAAGTCGCAGATCTATTTCACGCGCTCGACGAATCAGGGACAGACGTTCTCGATGCCGTTTCGCATTTCCGACACGGGCGGTGACTGCGTGGATAGTGACAACACGGTGGAAGGCGCTGTGCCTGCTGTTGGTCCGAATGGTGAGGTTTACATCGTCTGGGCTGGACCGCTGGGACTGGTTTTCGACAAGTCGATGGATGATGGCTTATCGTTCGGCAAAGACAAAGTGATTAGCGACATGCCCGGCGGTTGGGATTTTGAGATCGATGGTCTGAGGCGTGCCAATGGAATGCCGGTGACCGGCGTTGATCTGAGTAATGGCCCAAACAAGGGAACGATCTACGTCAACTGGATCGATGCGCGGAATGGCGATCCGGATGTATTTGTGATGTCGTCGCGAAATGGTGGTGAGACGTGGTCGAGTCCGGTGCGCGTGAATGACGATCCGGTGAAGAATGGGAAGGCGCAGTTCTTTACGTGGATGTCTGTGGATCCGGCTGATGGATCGATCAATGTGTTCTTCTACGATCGCCGCGATGGGCAGGGCACGCAAACGGGCGTGACGCTGGCGCGCAGTGTTGACGGTGGTAAATCATTCGTGAATCACAAGGTTGATTTACCGCCGTTCGGAGCGAACTCGCGTGTGTTCTTTGGTGACTACGGTGGGATTTCCGCGCACCAGGGACGCGTGGTGCCGGTTTTTATGCATTTCGTGAATGAGTCGAGTCTGGCGATTTCGGTGGCGTTGTTTCAGTTCAAGTTGGGGACGCAGGAATTGGTGAAGTGATCCTCTGCGTACCTCTGCGTTCCTCTGCGCCTCTGCGGTGAACAGATCGTTTAACCGCAGAGGCGCAGAGAAACGCAGAGGAATTCATCCAAGTTGATCGATTCGTTTCAGATCAATCGCGCGTTGAGCGAGGCTCCCGCAGGCTTTGACGAGTTCGCCGAGTTGCGCGAAGCGCGGGTCGCGAGTGAGGCCTTTCTGATAACGAAAATAGATCTGCTGCACGATCACAGCAATCTTCAGTAGTCCGTACGCGAAGTAGAAAACAGGATCGTCGAGACGACGACTTGTGCATTTTGTGTACCGCTCCAACAGTTCCCTGCGCGTGAAACTCCCCGGCAAGCTCGTTAGCCCAAACCCGTACCGCTGCCACTCTTCCGGATCCGTCGTCTCGACCCAGTACCCAAGACTAGTCCCGAAATCCATCAGCGGATCGCCGATCGTCGCCATCTCCCAGTCGAGCACCGCGACAACACGCGTAAGATCCTGAGGCGAAAGGACGAGATTGTCGTACTTGTAATCGTTATGAATCAGCGCCGCTTTTTCGGAATCAAAGGGCAGATGTTCCACCAGCCAGATCGCGAGTTGCTCGATCGAGGGAACGTCATCTGTCCGGGCGTTGAAATAGCGTTTGGTCCAACCCTCAACCTGCCGCTTCACATAACCTTGCGGCGAACCCAGGTCGCCGAGTCCAGCGGCTTCGTAATCAACCTCGTGTATCTCTGCAAGGTTCTCCACAAACGCTTCCGAGAGTCCGCGCATCAGTTCGGGTGAAAGATCAATGCCACGCGGCGCCTGCGCACGCAGAATGATCCCCGTCACACGCTCCATCACGTAAAACGGCGCGCCGAGGATCTCTTCATCCTCGCAAAACAACAGCGGCCGTGGGACTTTTTTGTAGACAGGATGCAGGTGCGAAAGGATGCGATACTCGCGACTCATGTCGTGGGCGGTTTTGATCTTCGCGCCGACCGGCGGGCGTCGTAGCACGAGCTCTCGATCTCCGGCGCGCAACAGGTAAGTGAGATTTGAAAAGCCTGCGGGAAACTGCTCGACGACCAAAGGCCCCTCGAGCTGCGTCAGATGCGCGCTCAGGTACGCCAGCAAACGTTCGTTGGGGAGTTCTTCGCCCTCACGAACTGCACGAGATTTGTCATTTAAGTCCATACTTACGCAACACGCCTCGCGCAACCACCGTCTTGTGAACCTCGTCCGGTCCATCGTAAATCCGTGCCGCACGCTCGTGTCGGTACCAGTACGACAAGAGCGTCGCGTCAGTCAGCCCGAGCGCGCCGTGAACCTGGATCGCGCGGTCCAAAACTTTCTGCAGGATGCCCGCGACGAAAAACTTGATCAGCGATATATCTTCACGCACTGATGCAGCGCCCTGGCGGTCGATGGCGCACGCTGTCTGCAACACGAGCAGCCGCGCCGCGCAGATCTCCGCGCGACTCTCTGCGATCCACTCCTGCACATTCTGCCGGCTGCCAAGCAACACCCCGGGCGACAACTCGCGCTTAGCCGCATAACTGCACATCAGATCGAACGCTCGCTCGCAGATGCCGATCCAGCGCATGCAATGGTGAATTCTTCCCGGTCCAAGCCGCTCCTGAGCGATCGTGAAACCCTCGCCCTCTTTTCCGAGCAGGTTAGTTTGGGGTACACGACAGTCTTCGTATCTCACCTCTGCATGACTCGCGTAGTCACTTCCCTCGTCGCCCATGACGCTGATGTTTCGCACCAGCGTAAATCCGGGTGTCGGGATGGGAACGATGATCTGGCTCGCCCGCTTGTACCGATTTTCAGCGTCGGGATTCGTTATCGCCATCACGATCGCGAAGCTCGCGCCTTCCGCGGACGATGTGAACCACTTGTGACCGTTGATGACGTAATCGTTACCATCTTTCACGGCAGTCGTGCTCATCCACGTCGGGTTCGATCCGGGGTGCTCCGGCTCGGTCATCGAGAAACAACTGCGCACTTCACCGCGGGCAAGAGGTACAAAATATGTTGCCTTTTGTTCGTCAGTCCCGTGGTCCATCAGGATTTCCATGTTCCCGATGTCGGGCGCCTGGCAGTTGAACAGATAGTGTCCGATCGGCGTGCGGCCCAGCTCTTCACTCACCAGCGCAAACTCTGACAGCGTCAGGCCCAACCCACCGTGCTCCGTTGGCAAGTGCGGCGCCCAAAGACCTTTCGACTTAACTTGTTCGCGCTTGGCGGCGAGCGTCGAGGTCAGCTCGCGGAAAGGGCGTCGCAGGAAGTCTTGCTCGAGTGGATAAACTTCAGTCCGTAGGAACTCTTTGATCCGGTCGAGCAGTCCGAGGAGTTTCTCGTTGTGGTGGTCGGTCATGGCTTGTGCTTTGTACCAAACACAAACCACAAAACACAAAGCTCAACGCGCTGCGAGTTGCTGGCGAGTGATATTAAAGCGGAAGTTGATGAGATCGATGGCTGTTCGATCGAGCGTTTTATCGCGCAACAACGTATTGAAGATACTCAACACTTGCTGCTCTCGCGCGGCGCTGGACGGCTCCTTTTTCTTACGCAGCGCGAAGACCTCTGACACTAGCGCATCGGCCATTTGCAGTTTGAACAGATAGTTGCGAGGGTACTTCTCCGATAGTTGACGTGCCACTTCGAATGCATCGGTGAAACGCTTCTCTCGTTTGTACAGATCGATGAGCAAAACGCGCGCGACGTCGCGTGCCCATTCACCTTGCACCGTCACTCGTTCGAGCGCTTCCAAGCCGCGCTTTTTCGACCCGCGCACACCCATCGTTGCGACCAGCATCTTCACCGGTAACGGCAACGCTCCGACAATGTAGTTCATTAGACCGATCGTTAATTCCGCGTCGTGAAAATCAGGCGCGAGTTTGAGGACTTCACGATGATGGTCCACTGAATCGGTTCCGGATCGTAGTGCCGCTCTGAACTTTCGTTCGATTGCGCCGGCATATGCGGCTTCGAGTCCTTCAGCCGCGCCGAGAAAGTAGAGTGCTTCGACGTCGCGCGGATCCTTGCGCAGACGCGCTTGTGATAATTGCTTCGACGTCCGGATCCATTTGCGGAATGCATCGACCTGCGTCCGATCAGGTTTCGACTTACCACTCTCGTACGCGTCTGTGCTGTAGAGAGTGGCTTTGAGCTCCCACGCCTGGTTCAACTGCTGCAGCCACAAACTCGACGCAAAACACTGCGCTCCCGCCGGGTGATCCGGAGCGAGTTCGATCATCTTCTGAAAACGCTTGCGCGCCCCTTCGTAGTCGAGGTTGTAGAGTGCGTCGTACCCTTCCGCGCGAAGCGTGTCGAGCTGCTTTCGCTGGTCCTGTGCCGAGACAGTAACAACCGTGATGAATATGAGCGCGATCAGTTTCATGGTTTTTCTCTGCGTACCTCTGCGTCCTCTGCGCCTCTGCGGTGGAGAAACGTATTCACCGTAGAGGCGCAGAGGACGCAGAGGTGCGCAGAGAATCTACTCGAGAATTCCATTCATCCTTACCCATACATGACAGTTAACTAACTGCCACACGCCGGTAAATTGACCCACACAAACTTCCCTACACTCACACCATGCAACGCCGTCCCCAAATCTACTATCTCAGCCGAACGATCATCTGTGTCGTCGGACTACTCGCAATCGGGACGCTCCTCATTCCCATCACTAATCCGTTGCTCATCGTGTTCGACGTTCTGCTCCGAACCTACCTGATTTTTCTCGGCACGGTGATGGCGCACGAGGCGGTACACGGTCATCTCGGCCGCACAAAAGCCTCGAACTTCTGGTGGGGACGCATTGCGCTGATTCCAAGCATGGTGCCATTCACAAACTTTCGCAAGACGCACCAACTGCACCACGCCCACACAAACATTCCCGAACACGATCCGGACCACTTCATGAAGTCGCGCAACTTCTTCGAGCTCTTTCTGCGCGCGCTCGCGATGCCGCATCACTGGTTCTTCTGGTTACGCAAACGCGGCCGCATGAAACGCGGCGACGTGCTCGAACTAATTCTGAATTATCTCTGCATCATCCTGGTCTTCTCAGTGGTGCTCGTGTTTGCCGGCGCTTCAAGATTGTTCTGGGGAATGGTCCCACCGCTCATGCTCGTTTCCCTTCTCCTTTGGTATCCCTTCGCCGTACAGACGCACGAAGGTTTCTCAACCGGTTCGGCCATCGAACGATCTCACAACTATTACGGCCGTTTCATGTACTGGTTTTCACTCGGCCTGTCGATGCACCGCGTACACCACCTGCAACCGAGATTGTCGTGGATCGAGTTGAGAGCCTTCGTGCAACCTGCCCCGCCCGGATCAGCGAGATGGCGTCCGCAGAGAGACATTCAATTGCAAATATGACCGCGCGCATGCGAATGCCGCTGCTCGACGTGGCTTTCCAGCTTATGGACAGCGACCGCTCGCCGCAGGACTTCAGCCTGATCCTGCACTTTCGCGATGCGCCAAATCTCGATGGACTCTATGCAGGCGCGAGGAGCGCGATGAATCGCTTTCCCGTAAGCGCTTCGTGCATCGCCCGGCAGTCGTGGGTGTGGCGCGAGAATAAATATTTCAAACTCGAAATCGTGTCTGACTGCGAGACTCGATCTGCGATCGAACGATTCGTCGACGAGCCGTTCGACTTGCATCATCAGCCTCCTGTGAGACAGATGCTACTGCTGAATGGCCCAACTGGCGCGACTCTCGTCACGCGGTTTCATCACTCTGCTGCGGATGGTTTGAGTGCCGCTTTATGGTTGGGCCATCAACTCAATGTGGCCTACGGTCTCGAAGCCGTCGAAACCGAACGCGCACCGTTTGTTGATTTACCCTTACGCCGTCTTCCGACATCTGTGCGACGCAGTGAGTTCGCGTTTGACGGTGCTTCGGATCGTCTGTGGACCTCGAGCTCCGACCGCTCAGGCGCTCGGCGTTGGGTAACCATTGTGTTTCCCGCACCGGAATTGCAGCGCGCGTGCAGGCGAGTTGGTGGCTTTACATATAACGATCTGCTCGCAACGTGCACGTTGGAAGTGTTTTCGCGATGGAATGCCAGGTTTGTCGCGAAAGGCAGAATCGGGCTGTGGATGCCGATGAACATTCGGCGTGAAGCAAATCTGGGGTTTGGTAACGGGACGAGCCGCATTCGATTGTATGCGCGATACAAAGAGAACGATTCGCTGGTTGAGAAGTGCCGCGAAGTTCGACGACAGGTTTCCTGGGCCACTGAACACGGCGAGTGGGTCGTACCCCAAGTGCCGTGGTTCACCCGTGCTCCTCGCGCAATAACTCGACCGTTGCTGCGCCGTTACCTGAACCTTTCGTCCGTTGATATGTGCACAGGCGTGTTCTCGCACGCTGGGAGTTGGATAGCTAACGCCGGCGAGGCATTCAAACACGTCGACCGGATTGAATGTGTTGGCCTGTTACACGAGCGCCAAAGCGTCGCCATAAACGCAGCCACTCATAACGGGCAGACATGGTTGACCTTTACGTACGATCCGCGATTGTTAAGTGCTGCGGAAGTTCAACAGCTCGGACAAATGTACGAGCAGCAAATCGATCTAGCGCGGGACAAGTTGTTATGAGAGGACACGTCAACGATTGTCTGCGAGGCATTATCGCTTCACTCATCACGACGGCGGGGCTGCTCTCAAATACTTTGCTGCGTTTGCGAATCGTTCGTTACACGCGCAATCAGAAGCGTCTGAAAAGAAAGTACGGCATCAACAGCGATACGCCCGTGTTGCCTTACGGCCCGCAAATCATTCAGTCGATACAAACCAAAGCACACAGGCGAGCACAGTTCGCGCAGACTTCCGGTTCAACCGGTAAACCGAAAGAGATCCTGTATACAAAACGTCGACTGCTCACAGTCAAACTGACATTCAGCGAGATGTTTGCGAGGACCTGCCATGCATTTGCCATCAAACGCACATCGCTCTACGTCTTCAGCTCATTCCAAACCGACGCGTCGCTGACGTCACTCCTCCTCGATGAGAATTCACTCCCCAACTACATCTCAACACTCCAGGCGCCCTATCGCATCCAACAACATACGGCGATTAAGTCGCTGATCGCAAAATACGGTTCCGCCGCTGTGCGTTTGTGGATTCTGACGCTCTCAAACCCTGGCGTGCTCTACAGCACCAACCCATCGACGATCTCAACATTTCTCGATGAGCTCGCAACCGATTGGCGGCGCAGCTCGGCGTTAATCAGCGACTGGCATCACAATCCGCGATCATTTGCTTCCGACGTTCACAAAATCGCGCGCAGACTCGATTCGCGTGGCTCCGCAGACCGGATGGAACTCATCGCAAAAAGCAACACACCACTACCGCTATCAACCTGTGCACCCGCCGTCAGCGCTTACATTTGCTGGACCGGCGGGTACGTCAAACCATTTCTCGATCGACTCGCTTCACACCTTCCCTCGCCGCGCTACAAATTGATTCCGATGTATTCAATGTCCACTGAGACGATCGAAACGCTGCCTTACTTCCGCGGTGAAGACATCGCCTTTCTTCCGATTGGCGCGGGCGTGGTCTACGAATTCATCGACGGCACAATGCTGCTGGAGCCGCAACAACTCGAACCCGGAACGCTTTACGCAATGGTCGTCAGCGACCGCTACGGTTTACGCCGTTATCAAACCGACGATCTGTTCCTCTGCAAACGCAAGATCAACGGTCTACCCGATCTCGCTTTCGCAAGGCGTCGCAGTCTCGAGTATTCGTTTACGGGTGAAAAGTTGACAGCAGACCAACTGAGTGCAGTCTTCGATCAACTCCGAGCACTGTACCCGTCAGTGCTAGCAGACAAGTTTTTAACGTGCATCCCGGCGCAACCGGCGCATGCGCTTCCGCATTACAAAGTGCTGCTGATCGGCGACGCGCTGAATTCCGGCTCGCACCATCTTCTCGCCCGGCGTTGCGACGAGCTGCTCAGCGAGATTAACTGCGAGTACAAAAGCAAACGCGCAAGCGGCAGGCTCGGACCAGTCACCTTTGTAGAAGCACCTCGGCAGGACTTCCCCTCACAGTTTAAATTCCTGCCACTGTATCGACACGAGGACGCTCAAGCGATCTCGCGTGTCTCATAAATATACGTGTTCGACACCGCACATCCACAGCTTTCGGTTATTTCATTCTGGCCTGCTGCTTGCAGCGTTCCCCCACAAACTCATTTGCTTCTGCAAACGATTCTAGGAGGGGGCATGAAAGACGAGCAAGTACGAGAACTTCTGTACCAGGCACTCGAAACCGAAATCGGGGGCGTGCAGATTTATACAACCGCACTACGTTGCGCTGAAAACGAAGAACTAAAAGAAGAGTGGGAAGAATATCTCGAACAGACCAAAAACCACGTGACCATTATGGAAGACGTTTTGACCAAGCTTGACCTCGATCCCAACGAGGAAACGCCGGGTCGAAAAGTCGTGCGTCACATCGGCGAATCACTGGTGGAGTCGATGGAGATGGCGTTGCAGGAAGGCCAACCGGGCGCTGCACAATTGGTAGCTTGTGAAGCCGTCGTTCTCGCCGAGACGAAGGATCACCAGAACTGGCATTTGATAGGCGAAGTCGCGAAGAAGGTGAAAGGCGACGTCGCCAAGGTCCTCAAGGAGGCGCATAGCGAAGTCGAACAGGAAGAGGACGAGCACCTCTATCACACCAAAGGCTGGTGCCGTGAGCTCTGGATCGAATCGCTCGGCATGAAAGCCGTGCTGCCGCCACCGGAAGAGGTCAAAGACGTGGACACCGCCATCGGCGCTGCACGCGCAGAAAAAGCGCGCACCAAGATGGCGAGCAAATAGTTTGTCGGCGGGTCGGATCGAAGCTACGCGTAAGCTTGCTTTGATTTAGGGGGCAACGAAATGAGGCGAGTTAGTTGTACCGCTCGCCTCTTTTCGTGTTCTTCTTGTGCCTTTTTGTGGCTCACCGGCGCTCACGTGCCAGTGCAGGTGTTTCGAATCCTGATACTTTCCGAGGTTGGTCAACACGCGGCAGGCGCCGTGTTCCGCGAGCACTTCTTTTGCTACTTCACGAACGACAGCAAGCAGTTCGAGCAGGAGTTGGTCGTCACTTTCTTCGAGCGCGAGAAGCGAAGGGATGTGGCGCTTGGGGATGACGACAATGTGTACCGGCCAGAAGGGGCGTGTGTGGTGGTACGCGAGAACGTTGCCGGTTTCGCGAACGATCTGAACTGGCGTCCGCCCGCTTAACACCTCGTCGCAGTAAAAGTCTTCAGTCATCAGCGGCAGATATTACGAATTTTCACACGTCAGAAACAGCAAACCGTGTTATTTTTTGGAACTCACAGCGGACTTGTAAGTGACATACTGCGCAAATCAACCTTCTCTCCCGTTGGAGTTTCCCATGCATATACGACTGATTCTTTTCTCGACACTGATGCTGTTCTGCGCCGCGACCGCCATGGCTCAGAGACCTGGACCGGAGTTCTGGGGCAGGGTGACTTGTGAACCGGTAGAGCCGCGCACGAAGCTCGAAGCCCTCGACGAGAGGCACAGTACCGTGATTATGAAGGGTTTTACGCGAATCACGACTGTCGAAGTCGCAGGAGTACGTATCGACGCGTTGGAAATGCGCGAGATGGGAAACGTCGCTCGCGCCAAAGGTGTAGTGATTGGATTAAGAGAAGGCGGCGAGCGGCCTCGCGAGAACAGAGCTTTCGTGGATTACGAAGAGATCGATCCACTGCTCAACGCGATTGAAGTGCTCTCGCGCATCGACGAAACCACGACGAAGCTGGCGGGCTTTGAGGCGAAGTATCGAACGATCGGCGACTTGGAGGTACAGGTCTTCAGGCAAACGCGCAGCGGTACCGCCGTCATCATCACTACCGGGATCTGCGAAAACTCGAGAGCAACGCTGTCGCTGGACGATCTGGCGAAGATCAGAGCGATGATCCAGGAAGCTAAGCAGCGGCTCGACGAAATCCGGTGAGGGAATTTAGCCGCAGATGAACGCGGATGAACGCTGATCGATCCGCGGTCATCCGCGTTCATCTGCGGTTTTAATCAACTACCCGAACACGAGTCTCAGCGCCGTTGGTGCGGATCTCGGGGACGTACATCGCATGGCCCAACACCGGCAGCGCATGAAACGCGCCCGGAGCTTCAGCTCTCATCTCGTAACTGAGCTGCCAGATTCCCTCCGGCAGACGATCGATGAAGAGTGCGACTTTGCGATCGCGCAGCTCCTGGTACACCCAACGCGTGCGACCAGTGAAACCGCCACCTGACTTCAGTTCGCGAACGTAGAGATTCTCACCGCTCCGAATCTGCACCGCCTCGAGTCCAGCAGGTTTCAGGTCCTCGAAGAGCAAATACTCATAGTTGTTCTTCGCCTCGACCGTCAGCACGACTTCAACTCGGTCGCCGCTCTTCACTGTTTCTCCGTCATTCAACGGAACTCTCTCACTTACAAATCCCTTCAACAGCGTCGGATGATTCACGAGCTTGAAGTACTCGCGCCGCACGAAGATCTCATTGCCCGCCGGCTTCAACGGCTCTTCGAGACTGAAGAACTCCGCAGCCGCTGAAAAGTAAAGTGGACCACTCCCATTCTTTCGCACAATGCTGATCTCATTCGCACCATCGCGAAGAAGTTCGCGCGAGATGTCGAACTTGCTGGGCGCGCTGAGAGCATCATCCGCGGTGATCTGCTTAGACGTGACCGCAGTCCCGTTTACCAGCAACTCGTATCCAACTACGGGCTGAACCTCACCACTCACACGCAGGTAGTCATTCAGCGTAAGAACGACGATCGCCGTGTCGCGCGTGTTGCTCCACTGCGCACCGCGCCTGTTCTTAATTAGCCAATTAGTGACCGGCTCGACCAGCTTGTGCTTCGGATCGATGGCGAGCAACGCGCGCAAGACAAATGACGTCGCTTCGACACCACCGTCAGACCAACGCCAGTAAAACCCATCCTCTCCCCAGTGCGCAGTTCCCACGACAGACGGATCTGACGACTGTGCACCGCGTTGCACCACGGACGTGTCAGGCTGCGAATCAACCTTCACCCCATTCTCGAGATTCGCGACAAGTGTTTTGGCTTGATCGTGATAACCGTAGTTGTGCGCCGCGAGCGCCAACAACGCACGCGTGTAAGCGTTCAGCCTGTCGCGATTGTTCCAGAGATTCGTGAAAGCAGTCTGCTGAAACTTGCCAACTTCCGATCGCTGGCGCATTGCGTGATAGACGGCCAACGAATGGAGCATCCACGATTGCACATCGTAGCTCGTCTCCTCTTCAACCAACTCCACGTCGAGGTAGTTCGCACCGCGCTCGATGCTTTCCGATTTCACGTCAATGCCGGCCTGACGCGCGAGACTCATGCCCCACACGACATACGCAGTCATGAAGTGATCGCTCTCCCCTTCCTTCCACCAGCCCCAGCCGCCGTCGGCATGCTGAAAGTCGTAAAGACGTTCCAGGCCCTGCTTCGTGATTCGCTCGAGCTCTTTCAGATCTCGACGACCAGACGGATGCGTCGCGGCAGCGCTCGAGGTTTCGACACCGCCGAAGATCTTGTGCATGGCGGTTTCGGGTTTCAGACCGAGATCGCGCAGAGTCCTGGCAGTGATCACCGCAGGCAGAAACCGGCTCATCGTCTGTTCGGTACAGCCGTACGGGTAGTCGATCAGATACGGCAGCGCATCGAGCATCGTCGTTGCCATACTCGGCGCGATCTGAACCGTGAGCTTCGTCGAATCAGCGCGACGCTCTTTCGGAATATCAAGCTTCACAGACACGCTGTCGCCGCGCATTTTGCCCGAGCGGGAAATGAACTTCTCGATTCCATGCTCGAAGATCGTGAACTTCTTCTCCATCGCGTCGGCGTATTTGGCGCCGCGCGCTTCCACTTTCAATTTCGCCTCGCTCGCGTGGTTTACGGCGACGAGCCAATCAACCCTCGTCTCGCTATTGGCCTTCACCTGAACCGGCGACGGAGAACCACTGATGGTCTTTCCATCGACGATCAAACCGTTCACCGTCAGGCCTTCAGCATTCAACGCGGGCGCAACACTCATGGGTTGGTCCGTGTTGTTGTTGATGACCGCCGAAACTGTCACTTGATCGCCCACGACGAAAAAGCGTGGCGCTTGCAAACGCACGATCAGCGGTTGCTTGGTCCTGGTGGATGACGTGCCGATCCCGAATTGATTGCCTTCGGTGACAACACGCGCAGTCGCCGCCCACGTCGTCAGTGAGTCCGGATACTTGACCTTCACAGTCGCAGTACCGTCAGCACCGGTCTTCACATCGGGCAACCACAAGATCGTGGAGCGAAAGTCGCTGCGCACTTGCACTGCCGGTTCCTGTCCCGGTGAAGGTTGCGCCGCCGCTACAGAAGGCTGAAGCAATGCCACCGCTTCGTTGACGCGACCGTTGACCGGTAGTTCGCTAATCTGTTTTGCGCTTACGGCATCAAGGCTGAAGTTCGCGACGTCACTACGACCGCCGGCGAGAGTGCCCGACGGACGGCTTTCCTCCTCCCTTAGCACAGCGCCGTCCTTCGCCATCGCACCAAGATACCGGCGATCGATCAATCTTCCGTCGACTTCGACAAGCTGCAAATAACTCTTTTGACTCAGCGTGCTTTGCGTCACCACCGAATGCGGGCGCTTACCACCGTAGTAGAACTGTCGTGGATCTCCGGCGTAATCCCTCTGAATGTATTGGACCGACTGATCGACCAGGCCCAGCGCCACCTCTGCTGAGACAGGTCGACCATCTGCGTCTTTCGTCGCGATCGCCAGCGTGCCTTCTTCTCGCGGCTGGTATTGTTCGCGATCGGCGTTGACCGCAACTGTCAGAAAACGCTCGACGGGTGGAACGACGACTTGTTTGGTATCCGAATACCAGTTCGTGTCGCTGATCATCGCCGCGCTCAAATAAATATTGGGTATGTGCTTTTCTTCGATTGGGACTTCGATGAGTTTCGCGTTTCCGGTCACGTGCAGCAGCTTGTAACTGAACAAGTCATCGGCTTCGACGCTGAAAAGCACGTAACGATCGCTGATCGGAACAGAGATCATCACCGGCGCTGTTTGCCCGGCGCGGAAAGTATCTTTGTCGACGACGATTTCAAGACCCTCGCGACGATAACCGAGATCTGTCGTCGTGTTGGACGCGACGAAAACGTTCGTCTCGGCTTTCACTGGCGGGAGAAATCGATCGCGCTTGAGGTCAACACCCTGGCTGCTCTGCCACGCGACGCGATAGTAGCCTTCCTTTTCCGGAGTGAAGTTGAGTTGAGCCTCACCCTCGCTGTCAGTCTTCACTGATTGTATCGATATCTCTTCCTGCTGGTAGCCGCGGAATTTCAATCGCCACGGACGCTGTCCGCGATTCTGTCGGCGATCGACGAGCGGAGGAAATATGTCGAGTCGCTGTTGCAAGTCGCGCAGCTCTGCGCCCTGCACTTCCCTGCCACGTGGATCGATCCAAACTTCCCACCAGTAATCGCGCGTGATCTTCACCGTGCCTTCGGTCTGAACGGGTTGCTCATTCGCATCGAGCGCTTTGATATCGACAGTTACTTTGTCCTTCGGACGGTAAATATTTCTCGCCGGACGCGGGTAGACGTAGTAACGCTGCCGCGTGACACGCACGTTATCGCTAGCCACGATCTCGCGACGAGATGAATCCACGACGCGTGCTTCGATGCGGTACTCGTAATCCTGATTGTAATTCTCGCGCGGCGAGTCGAAACTTAGTTTGGCCTTCCCGGTCGCATCCGTTTTGATTGTCTCGCGTTTGATAATCGAACCATCACCCCAGTAGTAATAGTTCTGACGCAGTTGTTCGAGATCGCCGTAATACCAGGGGTATTCGCGATACGGGTACCAATAGTGATAGAACGGACTCTGGCGGACCACGACCTCGACTGACGCATTGTTGACGGGACCACCGAAGTAATAGTCAGCCTGGATTTCGACTTCCACTTTCTCGCCGAGCCGAAAAGCTTTTTTCTTACCATCCTGCTCCGGAGTTTTTACAGAGACCTTGAATTCGGGCAGTTTGTATTCTTCCAGTCGAAAGAGTTTTGCGCTGCCGATGTGATAGTGTCGACCCTGGTCCCAGAACTGAATGTTGTATTCACCAAGCGGTAACTGCTCGCCAAGCTCGAGCGATCCCCACGCGCTTCCAAAACTGTTCAGCGTGACTTGTGCATTCGTCAGCTTAGTTCCCTTGGGATCGGTGATCTCGTATTCAACAACCTGGTTCGCAGGCGTCGAATAGGTTCCTCCACTCGAACGTCTCGCAATCAATTTCCACTGGAGTGTTTCTTTCGGGCGATAAGCCGGGCGATCTGTAAACGCATAAATCCGCCAGCCATCCTGCTGGTTCCTGGCAGACGCGTTACCGATCGCGAATGCCTGTCTGTCATTGCTCGACGCGGTTGCGAGGAGGTTGCGATAGTCGCCCGTGTTTCTGAGTTCAAAACGCGCAAGTCCGTCCGCGTCAGTCGTCTGCCGCAGACGCCGCCAGTGCCATTTGCTGTCGCGATAATAACTTTCCCACAGTGCGACGTCTGCATTTGCGATCGGAGCACCGCTCACGGCGTCGGCGAAATACGCAAGCGCCTGGTTGGTCGACGATTTAAAGACGAGTGTTGCGTCGGAAACCAAAACGATGTCACGCGCTGAAATCGATCCGCTCTTCGCTTCAAGCAGATACGCACCCACCGGCAACTTTCCATCAATGCGCGACACTTCGTTATGAGGTTCGTGAGTTGTGCTATTGGTGATGTTTTTGGACCACGCCTTGACCGGCGTGCGACCAGCGACAGGAAGTTTGTGAATCCAGGCTGTCGTATCGCCTTCACCCTCGTCTTCACTCGCAGAGCTGTTGAAGCGCAGGTCGCGGGTCATGTCGAATTTGTAAAGCGCCAGATCGACACGCCCGAGATTGCGTGTGTTCATTACGAACTGAAGCTCTGAACCCGGCAGAAAGATGTTTGCGACACTGATCGCAAGCGACGGGTTGGTGATGCTTTTAATATGCTCGAGGGCGTTGTCGTAGTAGCGCGTCTCGCCTTTTGAAAATTCACGAGTGACTCGACGGAAGAGTTCTAAAGCCTTTACGTAGTCAGGCTGCTGTTGCCACTGCCCGTCCGGGAGAGGTTGGATCAAGCCGTGGTTCATCATCCACTCGGCATAGTGATAGAGCGCATCGTCGTACCAGGCTGACTGTTTGCCTGCCTTGAGTGAGTCTTCGAATTGATCGGGCACGCGCTGACGGGCGGTCCAGTCGCCGCCACCGCCGCGCATGCTCATGGCGATCAGAAAATTGATGTATGCAATGTCATTTTCTTTGACGCTGATCTTGAGTGCATTCTCGAGAATGTTGAGCGGGATGTAGTTGCCGTAGTAAGTGTAGACGTAATATGCGTCGGCGCGAGCCGGGTGTGCGGCTTTGAAAATGATCTTCAGATAACGATCGCGCGCGCGATCGAGGTCGTGTTGTCCGGCCCACCAGTCGAGCGCCTGCTGGTAGTAATTCCATCCGTTGTACCAATCTGACTGGCCGCGACGTACCCAGAAGAAATCGCCCAGCGACTCGTGAGCTTCGGCCCACACGAGATCGCGATCCGTTTCTTTTTCCACAACACGGATCAGTTCCTGAAGTTGCTTTTGCGCCTGCTCGAACTTCGTGTTGTCGGGAGTTTCTGTGGCGGCCTGCGCGCGCCAGGCTGTATCTGCGAGGCGAAACTCGACCCAGCGCGACTCGGCGACGCTCAGTTTGCTTTTATCGACTCTGCCATAGAGTTCGTTGGCGCGAGCATAAGAGCCCTGCGCGTACTGCGCCTCCGCCTCGGTTCTCAATTGCGAGTAGTCGGATTGGTGCGCCGCTGCATTGAAGAGCAGGAAAGTAATGACGGCGATCGTAAGGATGAAGATTCTCATAGCCGGTTTCAAAGCCTCAAAGATGCTGGTAACGAGATTGGGAGACTCGGTAGGACTGCGGTCATTAGACCATTGTTCACGCCCCGCAGTTGCCTGCCGTTCCAGTTAATTGAACGATGAAGTGCCGGAGACTTGCAGAAAACGCCGAAGGCGTTGGCTAATTTCAGCCCAGGTTTATTCTCATTCTCCCCAAGCTTTAGCTTGGGGAACACCGCTCCAGGTCAGTGGAAAACCATTTAAATGGTTTTCAAGGCACTAGCACCCGCGAAAAAACCCCAAGCTGAAGCTTGGGGAGAATGAGAATAAGCGCTGAGGGGTTAATTCGAGAGCAGGAACACGGCGAAGGAGGCGAGCCAGTGTTCGCCGGCGTAGTCGCCGCTGGCGACGTGTGCGAGAGCGGCGGAGGCGTGTTTCTCTGCTGAAGAGGCCAGCACCTTGCGCGCCGGATCGTTCGCGGGTAAGGCTGCCGCGACGCTTCGCATACACCATGCGCGGCTGAGGTTTAAGCCATCGAGATGGACCAGCTTGGGATCTGTTCGATCGGTAACAATCGCCGGTTGTAAGAGCGGCGGAGGACCGCCTTTCGCGACTGCGGGAAGAAACCTGTGAAACCACGTGGCAAATTCACGCGCGGGCATGACGCGCCGCATCAAGTCAGCTTCCATCAGCGCTGCCGAAAAGAAATCCTCACCACCAGGCTCCCACGCACCAGGATAGTTCGTGTCCTTTCCGAAATAGGTGCGGCTGCGCTCGCTTAACAATGTCTCCAACTCGCGATCGCCAACCTTTTTTGCGTAGTCCAGCGCGAAAGCCAAACCAAACGCGGTGTTCGGATGAACACCGGTTCTAATCGGATACGTCTGCTTCGGCATAAACGTCCGGTACGACTTCGAGAGCAATTCCGCGAGCGGCTGAAGATTCTCAGACCACTTCTTTCCTTCGCGATCGTTCCACGAATGCAGTTCCTCAGCCAGTTTCAACGCCCACGCCCAACCGTAAGTGCGCTCAAACGATTGCCGGTTGGGTTGCTTCATGTATGCAACCTCGGCCTGAATGTTTTCCGCCGTGAGGTTTGCGTTGAGCGCATCTCTTATGCGTTGCGCCTCCGGCAGACTGGGAAACATCTTCAACAAACGGATCAACATCCAGTGACCGTGCACAGACGAATGCCAGTCGTAACAACCGTAAAAAGCCGGATGCAAAGCCTGCGGGCTCTTCACCTCGCTCGCGTTGTTGATGACGTGTTCGGGCTTATTCGGAAACTCTCGCGCGACACACTTCAGCGCGAGCGCCGCGAAGTGTGACGCCTGCTGTTCACTGAGTGTATTCATTTGGGAACGAGCGACGTTAGGTAAAAGCAGTATCGTGACGCACACGAGGAACGTTGTGATGGTTTTCATATCGGGTCAATAACGGTGCGATGGCCTGCCGATGTGTATGTGCGGGCCGGTTGCGGTGCCCGGAATTGCAGAGCGAAACGCCAGATAGGGTATCCCGTTCTTTTGCAAAAACTCCAACAGCGCGCGGCCTTCCACGCCGTCAGGGTGAAGCTGAATATCCATCGCGTTGCGATGGTCCAGGCGCCAGCGATCGTGAATTGCACCTTGCCCAAACACTGCGATGGGTAATTGCCTGTGGAATGTGTCAGAGAAAAATCGCTGCACCTTCCAGGCATCACTCAATGCCCAACCCGGCGCGCCAGTGTAACGCGTGAATGAAGCAGTGCGAACGAGGCTTTGTCGTGCGAGGCGTAGATCCTTAGCGAGCTGCTTTTCGGCTTCGGATTCAGCAAAGATGTTTGCGACCTGTTCGTCGGCACTAGTCATCTGCCGGCGCGTCTCTTCGACCTTGGCTTTGTCCGCTGCTAACGCACGCTCGTTTTCTTCAACCTGGAGTCTTGAAATTAAACCTTCGGCCAGCAGCTTTCGCGACAACTCGAGCTTCTCTTCGGCCTTCTTTACGTTGCCCTCGTAGATCGTGAGCAGTTTCGTGAGGCTTGCTTTGTACTCACTGGTCGCCTTTACGAATTCCTCGCGAAGTTTGGTGAGTTCGGTGGGCGGTGCAGTCGCAGGCTTTTTCTTAGTCTTACGTTGCGGCGAGACGTCAACACAGACCGCAAAAACGCACAAAAATATCAGCAGTACTCTATGTGCCTTTTTGTGACTCACTTCACTAGCGTGCCCGTGCGGCTCCAACGAGTGTTCACAAAGAAATCGACGAGGATGCCGTAGTTGCTTGGCGGCGCGCTTTCATCGTAGGACCAGTAGACAAACATCGCGCGCCCAATCACGAGGTCGCGAGGCACGAATCCCCAGTAGCGACTGTCTTCACTGTTGTTACGATTGTCGCCCATCACGAAGTACTTGCCCTCAGGCACGACGAGCTCATCCTTGCCTTGAAAAGCGTCGTAATCCTGGTTGTCGTCTTCAGGACCGGGCCGGTAATAGACGTCGTAAAGCTCGCCGGGTTTGCGAGTCGGCGACTCGATAATCTCCAGCGGATCTTTGCGGTTGTGATCGCGCGCCACGATACGGTGTTCCGGAACCACTTTATCGTTAACTACGACGCTGTTTCCCTGAATGCGAATGCGATCGCCGGGTAACCCGATCACGCGCTTCACGTAGTTTGTGAAAATGGGACGATTGTCGGGGCGATCGTCGCGCTTGGGATCGTACGGGTTACCAGGGTATTTGAAGACGATGATGTCGCCGTGTCTGATCTCTCTTTGCGGCAGAAACGGCAGCGTCTCGCCCGGCGCGAAGATGAACTTGTTGACCAGCAGGTGATCGCCAATCGTAATCGTGTTCTGCATCGAGCCCGTAGGCACCTTGACCGCTTGCACGATGAAGGTCATGCCATACAACGCCATGACCACCGTCACGACGGCCGACTCGAAATACTCACGCCAGACACTCTTCGGCGGACCTTCTTTTTTGACGGGTGGGGGCGTCTTCTTTTCGTGGCCGTTACGATTGAAAAACTTCGAAAGTGAAGACGGCTTCGCTTCGGTTGCCGTCTCTTTATCGACGTCTGTTTTTTTACTAGTGGTTTGATTGCTCGCCATTCAAAAACATCCTAGATACGTTGATCGCGGCGGTCAAGTTTAGCCACAGATGAACGCGGATTCGATACAGAATGATTTTATCCGCCTCCATCCGTGTCTTCTGTGTTTAATACTGCTTCAGCCAGCATCATGCCTTCGAGCGCTGCCCGCGCTGCGGCGGCTTCGGCGGCCTTGATTGAATGCCCTTGCCCCTGGATGCTTCCACCATCCCAGGAAACCTCGACGTGGAAGATACGCTGATGCGGCGGGCCGAGTGTTTCGATTACGGTGTAACGCGGCGCGGAGCGACGTTCTGCCTGCAAACGCTCCTGTAGCATCGTTTTGTAGTCGGCCTGCGCCGCAGTTTGCGGGTCCGCGCCTTCCAACTCATCCCTCAGCGCGTGACAGACAAAGTTCGTTGCCGCTTCAAGACCACCGTCGAGAAAGATTGCGCCGGTGATCGCTTCAAAGACGTCAGCCAGCAGCGCATTCTTTTGACGGCCACCACTCTTTTCCTCGCCGCGTCCGAAACGCAGAAACTCGCCGAGGTTCAATCCCTGCGAAGCCTTGGCAAGCGTCGGCGCACTCACGAGCCGGTGCTTCATGCGCGAGAGCTCGCCCTCCGTGCCACCCGGATACGAGTTACACAAATAGTTCGACACGACCAACCCCAAAACCGAGTCGCCGAGAAACTCCAGCGACTCGTTGTGAAGTTTACGAGCCTGCCGTTCGTCTCCGGGTGCTACCTTCTCGTGTGCCCACGAACGGTGAGTAATGGCGCGTTCGAGCAAAGCACGATCTTTGAAGTTGTAAGCTAGAACCGTTTCGAGGAGGTCCAGGTCAGGAATCGTTTCGGGATTTTTCAAAACGCGGTGAATTATAGCAGAACCGAAATTAGGAGCAGGAGCAGTATGCAG
Source organism: Pyrinomonadaceae bacterium (assembly GCA_044867025.1). Classification (GTDB taxonomy): domain Bacteria; phylum Acidobacteriota; class Blastocatellia; order Pyrinomonadales; family Pyrinomonadaceae; genus PSRF01. The sequence continues at coordinate 44,229 of JBIOUJ010000016.1, forward strand.
GAGCAGGAATCCGATCCTGCTCCTGATAGCTGCTCCTGTTTTTTCAATCCACTACTGGTTACCGGCGGTTGCGTGGTTTATCCGGCTTTGCGGGCGCCGGTTTGGTTCCGGGCGCTGGAGTAGTCGTGGTGGCCGGTTTAGTCGTTGTCGTTGTCCCAGCGGGAGCGGTTGCCGTGCCGTTAGTACCGGTTGCGTTATTGGTTGCCGGTGTTGCGGCGGGCGTCGAAGCCGGGAGCACCGTCAGTGGCGTCGGCTCGGGCGGCAGTGGTTTCGTCAGAATACCCGCTACCAATTCGTTCATGCCATCGGTCTTGTCACTGTTGCGGTACTTGTACCAGGTCGTGAGACTCTCCTGCCAGCTCGCTTTCGCCTGAGCAAACTTGGGATCGGTACCTGCAACTGCAACGGCGCGAGCGTAGGCATCGATCATGCGATCGACGATCTGATTGATATTCGCTAATGCCAATTTACTTTCCGGGGTTTCATCCTTGCCGGAATACATTCTCTTGTACTCCTCTGACTGCTTGGCATAAGCGCCGGTTTCGTAAGCGCCCGCGATATAAGCATACGTGTACGGCGACTTCTTCAAGGGAGTCTCATACTGAGCTGCCTTGATTAGATTTTTGAGCGCCGCGGCAGGATCCTGTTCGAGCGTAAGCGAGCCGATCGTGTAGTTCAAATAAGCAAGCGCGACGTCCCTGTTCTGAAGCGGTTCCCACTTCTCCAGGTTTTGTCCCGCCTCGAGGAGTTGAAGCGCTTTCCTTGCGTAGCCCACAGCTTCACCGGTCAAACCCGGGTTTTTAAGCGGAGCGACGAGATAGCCGCTGGCACCGAGGTGAACCAGCACGTACAGATTGTCTGGTTCATCAGCCAGGATCTGTTTGCCGAGCGCATAAGCTTCCGGATATTTCTGGTCGTTGTAGAGGAGGATCGGCAGTTGGACCTTGCGCACCTCCTTCTCGTAAGTAGTCGACCACTTCTTCAAGTAGTCGATGATCTTTTGCTGCGCTTCGGTTACCTGCCCCGCCGGACAAGCCAAATACTTCTTCGCGTCGTCGAAAGCTTTGGCCTGATCGGCTTGTCGATTCTTAAGAAAGGACTGATAGAGAGCGTCCTTGGCTTCGGTTGAACATTGATCCTGAAGTGAATTGTTTGGTTGCGCGACTGCCTTACGCGCTGCGACGGGCAGAGCGAGTATCGCGACTGTCGTTAAAATACTTAAAAACGTGATCAGCTTTTTCATTAGTCGTTCCGAACCTCCAAAAATCATTTCAAACAGTCGCGGCACGGGTTCAGCCCATTTTTTGGGACGCCACGGGAAAATTTAGGATGCAATGGATACAAAGACCGGTTGCCGATCTTCGCATACAAAGGGGACGCACTGTGTTTAGAACCTGGGTAGAAGAACGTCCGCAATATTCCAGCAACTCCATGAAATGTGTCAAGCGTGTGAAGCCACAAAGGGGTAGAAAAAGAACAAAAATAAAGCAAGTCACCAGGACTTGCTTTATTTCTGGCTGCTTTGGGTTGTTACTTTATTGAGGTTGAATGCGACGAGGTCTTTGTTGTTCAGCAGGTGCAGTCTTTGGCGCTTCAACTGGTTTCTTCTCGAGCGGCATCAACACACGCTTCACAGTGCTGCGTGGCTCAGAAGTCGTCGTCGCAGGCTTTGATGTTTGGGGAGCTGTTGTAGTCGTGGCTTGCGTTTCAGTGGTCGCATCGCCTTCACCGTTTTCCGCTGCTTCTTCAGCGTCGGCAACTTCCTTCTCTTCGTCGTCGAGCGTGGAGGCGACCTGAAGATTGATCGCGGTGCCGAAGCGATGATTGAGTTGACGATAAATCTCTCCAGCGACTGCTGCGGGGAAATGCCGGCGAGCGTCAGACCCTTGTGTGATCACGACGACTGCGAGTCGCGGATTAGCAAGTGGAGCATAAGACGTGAATAGACCAACCCAGCCACCCTGACCAATGCACGTTCCGGTCTTGCCGGCCACTGTCTGCGTTGGATCATAAGCGCGGCGGCCTGAGCCATAGTTAACGGCGCCAACCATCCCCGGGACCATGCGCTGCCAGACGTCCGTGGTGATTTCCAACTGACGGCGCACTTTCGGGCCCATCTTGTTGAGTTCTTTTTGGGTGTGTGCGATCTGCGGGACGAGCAGCTTGCCGCCATTAGCCATCGCCGAAACGAGTGTTCCGAGTTGCAGCGGCGTCACTTCAAAGCCGTCAGCATGTGAAAACATTCGTCGCTCGACGACATCCGGCTTTACTTCAGGCAGTCTTCCCGGAAACTCAAACGGAACGTTGATTCCCGTCTTCTCGCCCAGGCCGAGTTCGCGAGCATACTTGACCATCTTTTCGCCGCCGATTCTGGCGCCGACTTGTTGGAAGAATGGATTGTCAGAGTGGGCCAAGGCAGATGTTAGATCGAGTCTGAATCCGTCATTAGCAGTGTCGAAAAGCGGGACCGCATTTTCAGAAAGCCCCGCTACGCCGGTAACGAGCTTGATCGTCGAGCAGGGTTTGAAACCACGACGCAGTGCCCATTCCTGGTTGACCATCGAATAGACGCGACCTGTCAAAGGATCCATCACCACAACGGTACCAGCATGGTTGCCCAATGCATTTACGGCTACGCGTCGAACTTCTGCATCTTCGCCGGTGAGGTCATCTTTCGCGATGAATGACTGGACTTCATCACGCATCGCTTTGTCGATAGCCATCTGTCGAGCGATTGCGGCGCGACGTGCAGCTTCGGCGCGGCGACGAGCTTCAAGAAGCGCGCGTCGATTACGCGACGAAACAGCGCGCATCTCTGCATTTCGCTCGCGCGCGGTGAGCTTCCGGCCGAGCCTTCGTTCTCGCGCCCGGATTGCGTTCGACTGTTCGCGAGCGACAAGGGCTCTCTGACGACGGACATCACGCGCCGAGAGTCGACCCCCGCGCCGGCCGCGAGAACTTTTCGCTACCTGCCGGCCGCCACGACGTGAGCTCCTGGCTGAGAGTTTTTTACTTTTCTGAGTGCGGGCGCTTCGGGCTGACGAGCGTTTCTTCTTCCCGTAAACGGTGTCGGAGAAAACTGTTCCGGAAAAAACAAAACAAAATAGTGCAAATAGAACAAAAAAGAGCCGACGGGATTTAGGGGAATGGAAATGCAAGGTCATCAGGCCTAGGTACCTCTCTTTTAGGGATGACTCACCAGCAGGTGAGTAGTGTCGAACCGTCGGTTGCCGCCTGCGACAACCTTTCCTCAAATGAACCACCGCTTGCAGTTCTGAGCTTCTTCAAAAAACGCCTCATTTCGTTACTTCGAGCAAACCTTCTACTGCAACATTGTGGGTGGGAAGAGTTTCCCTAACGACGGTCTCTTGGGGACATTGATTTGAGACCGCCGCAAATATAACATCAACAGCGACTTGGAGGCAATCAAAAAGTAATCGATTATACATAATACGCTGGAACGCTAAGTGCTTACGTTCCGTTTTCGTTCGGAGTTCGGGGCGAACTCAAAACCTGGATGTGGACCTTTAATAAAGATAAACACGGAAAGCATTGGTTCTTCCAGATCGACTGCCTTTCTCTGCTGCCCTCTGCGTATCTCTGCGACCTCTGCGTTGAAATTGCCGTTAACGCAGAGATCGCGGAGATACGCAGAGGTCTCAGAGAAAAAGCGCAGCCCGACCAACGTCAGATGCACGTACGGTCTTCTTAGTTCCACATGAAATTTTCTGCCCAGATACGGAGTTTCCGAGCGCGGCTCCTGCTGCTGCTGGCGCTCATGCTCGGTCTCACGCTTGGCATTCAGTACTACTTCAACCTGCGAACGGTCCGCGCCAACGCCCGCATGATCATCGAGCAGGAACAAGCCATTATGACCGGCATTGCGCTCGGCCTCGAAAGTCTCCATAGCGAGCAGTACCTCGACGAGATCATGAAAAGCCTCCGCGAGCCTCTGTTGAAAGACAAGAATGTTCGCGTGAAAAATATTCTCGTCGTGGACGACGACGGAAACATCCAGGACAGCATCATCCCCGACTTCAATCCACGCGAACGCGACGACAAATCGTTAAATTACGTTCAGTTCAAAGACATTCAGCTTCTGCCGCTGAGAAGCGCCGTCCAGTACCAGACGCAGCACGAGCAACTTCCCTCCTGGATTCCGCCGTCAACCAATGTCGATTTTAGTGAAGCGGGCGCGTTCTACTTCCCTGTTCAGACTGACAAGGGCCGTCGATTCATCATCGTCGTGCTCGACTCCGCAAACACGCTGACAAATGTTCTCGAAGGACAGTCGTCACGTTCAGCGCTTTACACACTTGCGGTGTTGTTCGTGACGACGCTGGTCACAGGGTTTTTCGTCTGGCGATTCACTCGGCCCATCAAGGAGCTCTCGACTGCGGCGCGTCAAGTGGCTGGAGGAAACTTCGACGTCCAAGTCCCTGCAAATCGCCTCGATGAGATGGGCACACTCGCCGCGGCCTTCAACGAGATGACGGCGAAGCTCGCACGCGCGCGCGAGCTCGAGAGTCAGCTTCATCAAGCCGAGAAGGGCGCAGTGGTCGGACGTCTCGCCGCCGCGATCGCGCATGAGATTCGCAACCCTCTAAACTACATCAACCTGACGCTCGATCACCTTCGCTCATCTTTCGCTCCGGCGGATCCAGCAAAGCGGGCGACGTTTGTCCAGCTCACGGACCAGTTGAAAACAGAAGTCGCGCGAATCAACCGTCACATTACGGACTTCCTGAAATACTCGCGCCCGTCGAAACTCGACCTGCAAGATGTAGACATTCGTGCGGAAGCTGAAGATGCGCTGCGCCTGGTCGAAGGCAGGGCCGAGGAATGTGGAATCAAAACGAATATCGTGCAGGATGGAGCGCTTCCCACGGTCGTGGCCGATCGCGAGTCGCTGCGTTCAGTGTTCACGAATCTTGTTATCAACGCGGTCGAGGCGATCGATGGCGAAGGTGGAAGCGTCTCGATCAAGCTTTCGAACCCGGAGGCAAACTCTGTTAAGGTGGAAGTTACCGATAGTGGTTGCGGCATTGATGCCGATGATATTTCGAAAGTTTTTGAACCGTATTTTTCGACCAAGGACACAGGCACAGGGCTGGGGCTGGCGATTGTAAAGAAGGCCGTCGACGATCACGGCGGTACGATCAGCGTCGCTTCGAAGAAAGGCAGCGGAACGACGTTCACGATTATTCTACCGGCTAAAGAGAGCAGATATGCCACGGAAGAACATTCTGGTAGTTGACGACGAAAAGTCGCAAAGAGAAATCCTTGAAATGATCCTTTCCGGCGAGGGCTACGACGTTACCACAGCCGCTTCCGGTGAAGCCGCACTGAAGTTTGCAAAGGATCGAAGATTCGATCTGGCGTTGACGGATCTGAAGATGACGGGCATGGACGGCATCGAGCTGCTGTCGCAACTGCTGGCCTACGATTCTTCGATCATCGTTATCCTGCTTACCGCACACGGATCGATCGAGTCGGCAAAGGAAGCATTGCGCCGCGGCGCCTTCGACTATCTCGAAAAACCATACGACAAATCCGCCCTGCTCGAGACGATCAATCGTGCACTGGATCGCCTCGAGGCGATCGACAGCGAGATCGTTTCAGCGTCTCCGAAGATGGAGACAGTGAAGAAGATGGTCCTCAAGGTGGCGCGCTCAAACTCGACGGTGCTCGTTCGTGGTGAGTCAGGCACGGGCAAGGAGTTGATCGCGCGGGCGGTTCACAACCAATCGCCACGCGCAACGGAGATGTTTCAGGCCGTGAACTGCGCCGCGATAAATGAGAACCTGCTCGAGTCGGAACTGTTCGGACACGAGAAGGGTTCCTTCACCGGCGCACACGCGGAGAAGAAAGGCCTCTTCGAGATCGCGGATCGAGGGACGCTGTTTCTCGACGAGATCGCAGAGCTCGATGTTGGTATTCAGGCAAAGCTGCTGCGCGCGCTTCAGGAGCGAAAGATCCGTCGCGTCGGTGGAACGCATGAGATCAACGTCGACGTGCGAGTGATCGCGGCGACGAATCGAGATTTGCGCGCGATGGTGTCTGATGGTCGTTTCCGTGACGATCTGTATTACCGCATCAACGTCTTATCTATCGATGTGCCTCCGCTCCGTGAACGACGTGAAGACATCCCGGTGTTGATCGACTACTTCCTGAAAAAACATACGAAGAACACGTCGCGACTTGTGACTGGTCTAACTGCTGAAACAAAGAAGTTGATGAACGACTACAGTTGGCCCGGGAATGTGAGGCAATTGGAGTCGGCGATCGAGCGCGCGATACTTCTGAGCGAGGGCGATCAGATCACACCGGACGACTTGCCGACGGAAGTGCGCCAGGAAGTTGGACCAGCCGCAGAAGGCGCATTCAAGCTGCCGGCGGAGGGAATCAATTTCGAAGAGGTCGAGCGCAATTTGATCACGCAGGCGATGGAGCAGACGGACTACAACATCACGCGGGCTGCAAAACTATTGGGCCTCACCTTCCGCACGCTGCAGTATCGGCTGGAGAAGTTCGGCATCAAGAAGCCGGACGGCAGGGACGGCAACGAAGAGGAGTGAGCCACAAAAGGCACAAAGCCGGATTTGAGGGCCTTTTGTGACGAATGGAAGATTCGACCAGCGGAAATGCTAGCACTAAACCCGCAATTCTTAATCCAAAGGTAAAGGCGCGCACGCAATATCACTGAATTATATGGATTCTCACAAAGCGATATATGGACCATGCTAAACACTGCACAGCCGAAGCGTTCTGTGATACTTAGGGGTGAGCAGTAGCAGTTCGAGAATATTTTTGTTAATCGAACGGTTGTAGGTTCGAGTCCTACCTGGGGAAGCGAGCGATGAAGCGAGGCGTGTCCACGTCTCGGCGCTCTGTGAGGTTTTAGAGAGCCAGCGTCAGGTACTTAAGCAGTACATGGAGCGACTGCCAGAGTGAAAACAATTAATTATTAAGAAGATCATGGTGGGGCAGACTACGCCAGATAGATCGGATGCTCTCGACCGCGCGCCAGTATCGGAAAGCACAGTAAGGCATAATACGATCCTCGCGCCAAGATCACCCCAGTGTGGGATGGTTGATGCGCTATGCTCAGCCGAAAATGGATGCGATCTGGCTTTTGCTTTGCTTTCTTTTACTGCGTGTAATAGATTGTGCCGTGTTCTTCCTGACTCCCACTGCATAAGGAAGCTCACATGATAGCCTTATCACATACACGCGGCTTCTCTGCCGGTAACTGGCTAATACATCAAGATACACATAGTTGGGTGGCTGGCCTGCCCTGACCACGATGAACGTCGGAGTGCACCTTTGCCGTAGCACACTCCAGTGTTGATCTTGATCATGCGCCCCATTGCTGCAACACACCACTATCATTTCTCAGACAGGAGGATCCATGAATCCCAAAGCATCCATGTCCAACGTGATTATCGCTGGTATCGAGCTCTACAAATCGGTGGCTCTCGCCGCTCGCCCTCAGTTCTCGGACGAAAGGGGCACGACGAGAATATCCATGAGCATAGGCGATTTCGTGCTGCAAACACGACCGAATTCATATTCAATTACTTCGCCCGATGGCGATCGAATCGAATATGCCTATACGGACGATGATGTCACGATAAGGATGATAAAGGCCAAAAAACAGGTTCTGACATTCTATTGGCACTTTCGTGATCCAGGAGACTACAAGGTCGAGATGGCTGTTGGAGAATCCAAGACGAAACGGGGCGCTGATCACAACTCGTTCGGCGGCGTCGCTGGCGAACTACTATCGCTCCATTGGGCTGAGTTGCCGTCTTCCGAAGCATTTAGGCACTATGCTGCTTGGTTCGCACTGAGTGATGATTTCAAGTTCGAGGTGGCGCGACGAACCGCGGCGCATATGCCGCTCGGTTACTTCAAGGCTATGAGACGTGCGCGGACAGTGAACATGGCCGCCTGCGGGGTCGGGTGTTTCATGATGGCGCTCTCCCTGGTTGCTGTTCCCGGGACACCCGATGACTGGTTTTGGCTAGCACTTTGTGGGTCTTGCGCATCAATGTACTACGCCTAGCAGCGAAACGGTCAACGCCGCCCAACTAGCGCTTGGATCCGACGCACGGGCGGTCATATGTGCGTTAATTGGTCGAGTCGTATCACTAAAACTTGTGCCGTCGCGTCAACTCAACCGTTGGGCGGCTTCGCCTCATTCAAGATTCTTGCTCAACTATGCTCGGGATTTGTGAATGTCTGGAACTTGCTTTTGCCAACTTCAAAGGAGAATCAAAATGTCTCTTTCGAAATTCCAGATTAGCTGTGGGCAGTTAATCAAAGCCGCCGTCGTTCTTGTTTTCTCTGCTTCCTTCAATGCCTTTGCACAGTCCGATTGTGACGGGGTGCTTAAACGGGATGTCACAATTGCTAAACTCAGTCGTCAACAACAGCTTAGTTGGTTGAGTTCAATAAATGAAAAGGACTACCGAGATAACCAAACTCAAATTGATGCTGGAGCCTCCTTTTTGGGCATAGGCTTAGATGGAAGTTATAAGACCTTTGATCGAAACAGGAAAGACTATCTTTCTAATCAACGCTATTTCTATGAGGATAATGAGGCACTGAACCTACTTGTTAGCGGGGTGCGCGATTCCGCTATCAATGCGTGGTTAGTTTGCAAGCTAAAATCCGAGGGTATCCAGTTATTGCCGGAAGAATATACAACTAAGGTTGTAGCTGTACGAATTAAGTGGAAGCCACCAGCAGGTCCACCTCGTCCATTAAAAGCTACATACCAACTGCGTGGTGCATCTATTACTGCCAGCCTTCCAAGTGAGTTTACTTATGAGAAAGAACTCACTGTTATTTTTGACAGGAACTCACCAAACGAGGACTTTTTTCTCACTGCCAATGTTGATGGCTATGCCGCTAAGACACTGAAAATTCCTTACTATGAGAGTTCAGTCAGTACACCTACTACTCTTGTCATTCAGCGTTTTATCGACACGCAGAAAGGCGAGTTTCAAGTTATAGGGCAAACTAGACCGACAGAAGATGGATATCTCGTTATCCTCGGTGAATGGAGTTATGGTGGCGCTGAATATTTCCCGCCAGAGCGTTGTTGCATGCCAGTGCGTATTAAGAACCTTACAACGGCGGCCATTGTATACGACGACAATTACATAAAGCCCTATGTTAAAGTCCCGCCAAATAGCGAGGTTTCCATTCGCGTGGCAGACGAACCAAAAAGCTATTTTGATAATCGTTCTAAAGGAGATAATCCATTACGCGCCTTGTTATATATTGGTTCACCTCCGAGCAACTTGCCCTGATTCAGACGATAACGCAATTCCAGCATTAGGTTGTGAATAGCCATGACTCAATCCACCACCAAAAGCCTGCCAGAACGAATACAGCCGTGGCTGACATTGACCTCCAGCGTTGGGTTATCAGTCGGAGTAGTATGGGCGACTGTGGCAGCACTCTGGAAATCAGCCACAGGCGAATGGGTAGTCGGCAAACGATTACTTCTAGTCAGATTCGCAGTCATCGTTACGTTATTCGCTCTGTGCGTTTGGCACATTCTAAAACAACGTCGGAGGATTTTGACATTTCAGCATTCAGACGTTGCTCCTTCCAGAGTTTCTGATGACTACAAATTTATTCCAGAATCTGGATTTTGGATCGAGAAGAAGACAGGTCTCCGTGTGTGCGCCAGTTGTCTGTTGCCGCCTACTAGAATTGTGTCACCGCTCTTTGAGGGACTCGGATTGGATTGGAGGGAGAGGATATTTGGGTCTGGCGATGCGGCAATTGCCGTTCGGAGTATTGGCACGAGACACAGAAAGCACCACAAGACGCCTAAACCTTCTTGCAAACTGTAATAACTGAGCAGGTCTGTCGTCGGCCTCAGAAAGAAGTTGAGCGCGGTAGGACTGCCAGTTACCCGACAGCCCCCGCACAGATCCCGGCGTGCGGTTTTCCCGCACCGGGCTCTTCGTGAACACTCGCTTCCGCAGCAAGGCTAAGAGCCTTGTTCGCTATCCCCAACAGTGAGGTTTGCACTGGTGTCCGTTCCTTCATGCACGGTCAGTGTTTCCTTTGTTGGCTACGTATTCACGTCAGCCCCTTCCCCTTGTAAGCGGCTCTCCCGCTCGCTGAGTACTATGAGCTGATCTGATTCCCAACTCGTCATCAGTTAACCTATCGTTTCCGTCGGTCTCACTTACCTCGCTGCAAAACGAGGAACGAGTTGGGCCTCCCAAGTTCTCTGGTGTTTCTCTTCACACATGCCACGCTCTTTGGCGACCCCGGCAGACCCTCGGCAACCTCACCCTTAGCGGTTGCTCTGTATTGGCTTCTGGATCTTCGACTCCATCGCCGTCTGCTTTGTTGGACTTGACGAGGCTGTATCAAGCTTCAGAAGAGTGCGGTCTCTCTTACGGCCTATGTGATGCCCTGTGTACGCTTCAATCGTTTCGTTCCATGATTGACTCACCTCCTCGACGACTGCAACACTCGGTATGAGTGGTTGGTTAGACCTTTCTCAATTGGGACTTGCACCCAATCAGAAACACCAAGCTTTGCTTGGCGCACCGAAGACTGTCCACTGTGGGCTACCACGGTTACACGTTGGCGGTCTTAGGCATGCTTACGCGCAATGCTCGCGACTCGGAGTGACTGCCAGATTTACGGCACTTCTCGCAACTGCTGGAAGAAACTGAGCACTTCCGTGGTTGCGGTCAAGAAAAAGTTGCGAAGATTGTCCAGTGTGGGGAAGGACTGAAGTAGGCCGCCGGATAAGTCCAGCGGCCTCTTTCTTTACCGAGCTGTGTTCGTAAACTGCAGGTACATCAACGGTTCGCGAAAAGGTCGCGGTGAGAATTTGATCCTTCGATGTTGAGTTAGAACACACGAATTAAGCCGGCTGTGCCGTTGCTCTCCGCTAAGTATTCTCGAGTGAGTTTCCAATTTGGGTAATAATTTTATCTCCTATAAAGAGGATGGCGAATTTGCCGAGAACCTGCAGCATAGACTCCAACAAGCAAACCTCACCGTCTGGAGAGATGTTCAACTTCGTGGAGGCGAGGATTGAAGGCAGGGCATATTCTCCAACCTGAATGGGCTTACAACTTAGTTACACCGGAGTAGTGTGTTACCCAAATGTTGGCACCGTCGAAGGCGACGCCTCTGGATCCTGCTGCGACGGTGAAACCTCCCACAACGGTGCCATCGCTCGCCCGAATTTTGGTAACTGAGTTATTACCCATGTTCGTGACCCAAATACTCGCACCGTCGAAAGCGAGCTCAAATGGATTCTGCCCGACGTTAATAGTGCCAAGATTTACGCCATCACTCACCCGAAGTTTAGTAACAGAGTTGCTACCATAGTTCGCGACCCACATGTTGGCGCCGTCAAAAGCTATACCCATGGGATTGGCTCCAACGGTGTATGGTCCAGCAACTTCAAGGTCGGCGGTATGGACTCTAACGACAGTGCCGCTCGACAGAGTTGCCCATATCCAGGTGTTGCCATCAAACGCTAGACCCTGTACAAAATCTCCGAGGTCCACTTGATCTACAATCGCTCCATCGCTCGGGCGCACTTTGACTATTTTTTTACTGCTAGTAGCCCAAATATACTCACCATTAAAGGCCAGCTTAGACTGGTAGTTTAAAGGGAACATCCCGAGCAAGACGCCGTCACTGGCCCGAAACTTGAGCAGCAAAGGATCATCAACAATCCCAACCCAAATATTAGCGCCATCGAAAGTTAAAGCACCGGCACCGCCGCCTGCTTGCGTACTAAACGTTCCGAGGATAGCACAATCACCTGGACGAAATTTTATTAGTGATGCGCCCGTAGTGGTCCACATATTGGATCCGTCAAAGACTAGACTAATTCCTGGCTGACTAAAAGCAAGCCCCGCACCAGTTCGGTTTCTTTCGTACCATTGCAGAGTGGCCACACGTAGAGGATTAATATATGGCTGCGTTGGCACACTAGCAGCGAGTGTTAATGTGTTACCGCTGGACGTGATTGACATGTTCGGGCCAGCCGCCAATGTGATGTTATCGGCGAGGTTGTTGAGGCTTCTGACCGTTTGCCCGGGGCCAACGCCCAAAGGCGATAAAGTTGTACCGTCGCCAGTAAGGGTGGTGTTATGGGCAACTGACGTTAGACCCAGCAACGAAGAAATGGTGAGAGTATTACCACTTTGGTTGATCGAAATGTTGGATCCAGCCCCAAAAATGACGTTGTCTCTCAGGCCATTAATACTTGTGACCACCTGGCCTGCGGCAATCTTTGGTGCGGTTACAGCACCGTTGGAGAGTTGAGCGGTTCCCACGCCGTTATTTGCTACACCAAGAGGTACGGTAGTTGTGCCGTCGCCAGTAAGTGTCGCGTCGTGAGCCACCGTGGAAAGAAACGCAGCCACTGCTTTGACAACTGTCGTATCGCGACTCATTGCGACCATTACGCACACTAACACCCCAAGTACAATGGCTATACTTCCGTACTTTCTATTTTTCATTTTATCCTCCAACTGAATTCTTGACTGTAGAAATGTTGCCTTGATTGATAAGGATATTGGGCCAGTGGTTGGCCAAAGGCACAACTATGCGCTTCGCTTCAAGCGAATGCGAAACATCCTCAGCTCGTTGATTCGTAGCTGATCTGTCAGCTAGAGTGAGCTTTTAGAACTGCCGAAATTATGTGAATAACTCAGAGTGCTGGTCGATGTGATACGAGAAGGAGGCGCGGCCCCGGGCGACCAGCAAAGCAATTATGAGCGCGGAGAACATAGTACGAATCCACTCCATCGTCAAGAAGCAAAAACTGAACGAACTACAAAGAGAAGCACAAGATGAGTTAAGTTGTCAGTCGATCGTAGCTAAGCACGTTGGTTCAGGGGCTATTTGTTTTATCTGCCGGGATTCGTGGCAACGACTGCTCAGGAATCAGGGCAAAATTCACTGAACTTCGATGAAGCTGGACGCACACCTGTGAGAAAAGTTTTGAGCGGGCTCAGACATATCAAATGCATCAAGCGTAAGGCTGCGTCCTTCCGCAGCAATCGCGAACTGTCTAATAACAACTCCTCGTTGAGTTCGCTGTAGAGGTTGCGAAACCGGTACCGCTTATCACTCTTCGCCTTGTTTCGCTATCCCCAACATTGAGGTTTGCACTGGTTTCCGATCCTTCATGCTCGGTCAGTGTTTCCCTTTGCTGGCTTCGTATCACGTCAGCCCCTTCCCCTTGTAAACGGCTCTCCCGCTCGCTGTACTATGAGCTGATCTGACTCCCAACTCGTCTTCAGTTCACGTGTCTTTATGTCGGCTTCATTACCTCGCCACCGCGAGGAACGAGTTGGGTCTCCCAAGTTCTCTAGTGTTTCTCTTCACACATGCCACTCTCTTTGGCGACCCCGGCAGACCCCGACAACCTCACCTTTTGCGGTTGCTCTGTATTGGCTTCTGGATCTTCGACTCCATCGCCGTCTGCTTTGTTGGACTTGACGAGGCTGTATCAAGCTTCAGAGAGTGCGGTCTCTCTTACCGCCTATGTGATGCCCTGTGTACGCTTCAATCGTTTTGTTCGATGATTGACTCACCTCCTCGACGACTGCAACACTCGGTATGAGTGGTTGGTTAACCTTACTCAATTGGGACTTTCACCCAATCAGAAACACCAGGCTTTGCTTGGCGCACCGAAGATTGTCCACTGTGAGAGCCACGAATTGTTAGCAACTACAGAAAGGTCCAGTCGTTTGGGTGGTCCTTATTTGTGCCAAACGGATCTCACGCACGACACAATACCTGTTGCCCTTAACCCCGAGTGACATTTAAGATGGCGGGGATTTGAATTATTGTCGTACGGGCGTAGTGAGCCTCGGACAAAAGCTTCGACATCTGTCCCCAGTTTTTAGCCCAGCAATTCAGGGTTCAACCACACCCTCAGAAGTGGTTGCAGCCATTAGCGATCGTTGCGCCGGTTCAACCTCGATCTAAAACGGAGTGAGTTTATATGTTTTCTCCCGCCCTTTGCTTACGCGCTATCTCTTCATTCACATTCGCCGTGCTCGCGGTGTTATTGCTCGGCGTGGGTGCCTCAACGGCGAGTGCACAGTCGTTTTCAACTGCCACGGACTACTCTGTGGGCGACAATCCCAACTCCGGAGTGGCGGCGGACTTCAACGCGGATGGCAAACCCGATCTGGCGATAGGTAACGTCTTAAACAAAAACGTAAGTGTGCTTCTTAATAATGGCAACGGCACGTTTGCAGGCGCCGTCAACTATCCAGTCGACTTCAATCCTGAAGCGTTGGCGGCGGCTGACTTTAACGGTGACGGAAAGCTGGATCTCGCTGTCGGTAACTTTTTGGGTGGCCCTACCTCTGCGGGCACATTTAGTATTTTGATCGGTAATGGTAACGGTACATTCCAAGCGGCCGTAACTCAGGCTGTCGGAAGTCCCTTCAGTATAGCCGCGACGGATCTCAATGCTGATGGCAAACAGGATCTGGTCGCGGCCAGTGCCTCCACTGATAAAGTGTCCGTGATGTTGGGAAATGGTAACGGTACGTTCCAGTCACCCGTAACGTACAACGTTGGGGACGCGCCGCGAACACTTGCTATCGCTGACTTCAATGGAGACAGTAAACCTGATGTGGCGGTAACGAATAGTGGCAGTGGTAGCACCACCGTCAGCGTTTTGATTGGCAACGGCGACGGAACACTTCAGGCTGCCTCCCCTGTCAACGTTGGGGAGCGCCCGGAGGGTATGGCAACAGGCGATCTTAACGGCGATAGCAAACCGGATCTGGTAGTGGCGGCTACCAACGCTAATGCAGTTCTCGTGCTTCTAGGCAATGGTAACGGCACCTTTCAGGGACCTGTAAGCTATCCGACCGGGCTCTTCGAGCCTTTGAATCTTGCCCTTGCGGATTTTAACGGCGACGGTAAGCTCGACGTTGTCACCCCTGGCAACTTTTCTCCCGTTGCTTACAGCATCCTGCGTGGTGTCGGTGACGGCACACTCCAGCCTGCCGAATCAAAACCCATGAGGAATAACTCTTTCTTTCCGATTGCCAGTGACTTCGATGCTGATGGAAAGAGTGATCTCGCATTCGTAAACAATGCCTTCGATCTCGTGGATGTATTACTCAACTCTCCATCTGCCCGCCCGGTAAACATCAGTGCCACTGAAGGAGTTGCGGCAACAGTACAGGTGGCAACTTTTATTGATTACGACAACAGCAAAACCGCGGGTAGTTTTACCGCGAGTATCAATTGGGGCGACGGAACTGCACCAACGGCCGGCGTCGTGACTGCAAATGGCAGCGGCGGATTCAATGTAACCGGCACTCACACCTTCGCTACGTCAGGAACCCTTAACGTCGATATTGAGGTCGCTGACAGCAATGGCAATTTTGCTCGAACAAGAAGCACGGCAACCGTAAAAGCCGTCACAGTCACTAGTGTGAGCTCATCTGTCAATCCATCTGATCTTGGACAAAGCGTAACTTTCACTGCGACTGTAACCTCTACGGACGGCACGCCGACTGGCAATGTGCAATTCAAGGATAATGGAACCAACCTGGGTGGATCCGTCTCCTTGAATGGAAGTGGAGTCGCAACTGTAACCACCGCGGCACTAACTGTGGGTACGCATGTCATAACGGTCGAATACGCGGGCACCGCCACGTTCGAAGCGAGCAGCGGCACATTGTCTGGTGGACAAGTAGTTCGTCCGCAGCCGACTCTGTCAATCAATGATCTCTCGCTTAACGAAGGTGACAGTGGTACCAGCACACTTACCTTTACGGTAACTCTTTCTGCGGCGAGTAATTTGACTGTAACGGCTAATTTTGCAACGGCCGACAATACCGCGAATGCAGGAGTTGATTATCAAGCCACCACTGTGGCTCTGACCTTCAACCCCGGAGATACCACGAAAATGGTTTCGGTCACGATTGTAGGCGACGTTACAAATGAGGCAGACGAGACATTCTTTGTGAATATCTCTAGTCCGACCAACGCAACAACCAGCGATGCTCAGGGCGTTGGCACAATCCTAAACGACGATGCTCCGGTGTTGTTGATAGACGACATCACCGGGCGTGCATTAGCTCTCGATTCCGTGATCCTCACGCGTGATCCGTTTTCGCTGAACGCCACAATTCCCTTCAATAGCATGGACCCGCGCCGGCGTGTGTCCTTGTTTGTTTGGCGACTCGGACTTCTTCCCAACGATACCGTCGCTAACGTAACAGTCACGGCTGAAGATGGTGCCGGAGGTGTTTACCCCTTGACGGTTGAATTCGTGGGCGCGTTAGCGGCGATCGACGGTGTGACTCAGATTGTTGTTCGCTTGCCCGATAATGTGGTCGGAGCTCCCAGAGATTTGTTTGTAAAGGTTCAGTTGCGCGGTCCCGCCAGCAATCAAGCGGTTATAAAGATCGCAGCGCCGTGATTGCTATCAGAACCTGGGATTTTTGTCGCATGCCCCAAAGAACAAGTTGCGAAGATTGTCCAGTGTGGGGAGCCATGATTGCGAAAGGCCGCCGGAAGCAATTCCGGCGGCCTTTTCGCTTGGCCAAGTTGTGTTTGTAATTGCAAGTACATCAAACCGTTGGCTTCCCTTCGCGGGGAGCGGCGGACTTCTGCATTCCTTCGCGTGTTCGTTCAAGCAAACTCAGCAGCCACTGCTCCGAGAGCGAATTGAGACCACTCATGCGGTTGACGTGCAGGTGAACAAAAGAAGCACATAAGCCATCGAATGACTGGTCTAGTTCACTTGCATTCTCCAGTTGTCGAAGCTCGTTCACCACGTTTGCCAACGCTTCTTGTCTGGCCTTGAAGGCGCTCGCAATTTCCCCACCCCCAGGCTCATTCATGAGGAAGCCCTCCTTCCCCAGCAATGAGCGCAGGACATTTTTTCGCTGTCTGTATTCTGAACTAGTCTGTGCTCTGCCCAGTGTGCCCTGGCTCCGGTACCAGCGCAGTCGTTCGCTTTCATCGAAACCCATGGCGCCAAGCAGCGCATCGATACTGATCGCTACCAGTGTGGTACGGTCATACGACCATTGCTTCGCGTTTGAGCAACGCAGAAGCTGCGCTGCGTAGTGACTGTCTTCTGAAAAGAAAGTCTCCGCGAGCGCCATTCCTGCTGGACCGCCAAAACGTTCCACTTCCTGTTCGTAGGTATCAAACACAAACTTCAGACATAATCCGTCAGCCATCAAGCGGCCCGCCCAATCGCAAACGTGTCCGAAGAGCTGCCTGGTCAACCGCTCCGGAACGCCTTTGAATCGCAGCCGTAGATGCGGTTCCGGATCTGAGTACCTGATGAAAAACCACGAATCCGCCAAGCCGGAGGCGATGGCGTTTTCGGCAAACGTGAGCATCGATCCTGAGATCACATCATCTTCGAGATTACGCGGGCCGTACAACTTTACGAAGAGCCATTCACTGCCTGGCGGGTAAGTTCGATGCGGCTGATGGACCGTTTCTTCCGTCACATCAACAACCGGAGAGGAAGAAGCTGACTCTATTTTAGTATGAGCCGCGTCAGTTTGGTTTGACGATGGTCCATGTGCAGGCAATACGAGCGAAACGGTGAACTCGCTATAGTAATGTCCGTCCGGCCCCGGCAACCACGCTTCGTCGAGTTGCGGCAGCACCTCCTGAACGATGAGTGATCCGCTCTCATTCAGTTTTTTCAACTCCGCTTTGAGTTCGGCGGCCTGCGAATCCTGGTCGAGATCAATAACGAGCCGATTATCGCCAATCGTTAAGAATACGTGTCGAGGCACATCCCACGTTGCACGCCACAGATCAAGGCTCCGCCGAAAAGCATCGGACGACTCAATTTTGAGATTATCTTTTTGGATCCGCCACTGAGCGAGGCGCAACACGATGCGACCCACTTGAACACGCGGCAGGTAGGGGAAGCTCTCGACCATCCCCCAATCAAATGTAGTGAAGACGGCCTTGCCGTCGTTGCTGATATCAATGAGAAATCGTCCCACAGGCGGTGCGTTGTGAAGATTCAGCATATTTCCAGAGGAGAACATCACGCGCTTCCCCGCCGCCGGCCAACGCACATAGAAGGAAGCCTGATCAACTCCAACCACCAACTCATCGAGCGGAATCACTTGTGAAGCAGTCACTCCTGGGGTAACACCCAAAGGGACCTCATAGGCTCGCACCGGTGGACGAATCACTACGTTCGCCGATCGAAAATTCGGAGGAAGATAAACGAGTTCGGCCCATAACTGGTCCGGGATCTGCGCTTGCTCACGATCGGAGATTTGCTTCAGAGCCTTTGATCCCTCCAGGCTCAACATGTCCGCGAATCGGCCCAGGTTGCGTCCCGCAGCCATTGCTCCAAGGTTCGGGCCTATCACTACCGTAAAGTCTCCGCTGTCGATTTCTGCACTGGAACGAGCGGCGACCAGAATATTGAGGTCCAGTGAGCGTGGCGCCGTACCCGCATTCGGGCGCCAGGTTTCGAGCCGTGCCAGACAACTCTCGTCGAGATGCACCACTCGTTCTCTCTTGTGTAGCGCGATGCAGGCCAACTGCAAAAGGGTTTGTGCACGTTGAGCCGCTTTCTCAGGGCTTAGTTCGGCTGCGCCATGACCATGCGCAGACGGTGGTCCAAGACCCCGGTGCGGATCGAGCAATTGCAGCAACGGGACTTCGCGCTCATGTCCATAGCGGTTGAGAAAGTTCTGCCGATAGGACGCCAGGGCCGAAAGGCCACTGGGCATGGGCGTGAGTCGCAACAACAGTTCAGCAGCGCGCGCCGCTTCAACCGATATTGCATTCCCTAACCGTCCCTCTACCGACATCGTCATATCAACCTGGATCGGAATCTCTCGCGATTTATCGGGAGAGACACCGGCCTGGGCCAAGAGATCTCCGAACGCCTCCAAACTTTCTTCAGGTTGCATGCGATCCCAGGCCGATGCCGCAGTGAGGAATTTGTTCAGGCGCGTCAGTTCGTCGGTGGCTTCGGGAATATTCGCCAAACGTTCGGCGAGATATCGCGCCGGACTCTCACTCGTGAGCGGAGGTCGGAGATCAGTAAATAGGAAAGTTTGTTCCCAGAGTTCGGTAAGCAGCTTTTCAACTTTCTCAGGAGTTGCGCCGGGGACGGTTTCACACAACTGGATCACCAGAGCGTCATACAGGATCGGTCTCTTCGCAAGAGAGAGCGCCCGCTTGACCGCACCAGTAGCCCGTACTGAGACCGGAGGGCCAGGACCATCTTTGGTCGTTGCGGCGCGTTCGGCGAGAGTAGCTCTGCCGGCCTCAATGACAGCCAGCGGATTCGCGCAATAGCTAAGCCGCTTCCGTACGGCGGGATTGGCCTCAATAGATGCCACAAACGCCATTAGCCAGGCCATGTCTGGGCGCGTTCTCGTTGCCGCACATGTCGACTTGACGCTCAAGTCAGTTACAGCGCCCCACGACGCGAGTGTCACACCGGCAAACAGGCCGAATGGCGTGGGCCTGGTCGACATTCTGATCTTATAACGGAGGAGCTTGGCGCGCATCAGCTCAGTATCACGCGGGCTAAGCCCTTTGTTTTTGAATCGTTCCAAAGTTGTCAGCAGGGATGAGCTGCCAACAGCCAATGCGCGCTGGATATATGGGTCGACGAAGCGAGATAGAAGGTCATCTTCATCGCTCAACGAGCAATAGCTTTCCACTGGCAACAGTGGAGCGCGTACCACTACAAAATCAAGCGGGTGGTACAGCAGCTTGTCCGCTTTCGAAGACGCTCGCGTTCCAGACAAAGAAGCTGTTTGCATCGTTGCTCACTCACTCATTCACGAGAGGAGGAATAGTCTGTCCCAGGTAGGCTCGACAGTTGTCGCCGCTGCCAGCAAAACGAGAGCAACGCTCGGCGCTCCATCAAGCAGACCTGGTTGATCCATTTCACGGTTAACCACCTCCAAATTCCGAAAACCGAGTAAGGAGTTTGGCTGATAACTGTCGAGCAATTGCTTAACCAGGGTGCGGCTCTCTTCAATGAAAACGGAACGCCCGGTATCGTTGGCGAACCGCAGCGTGATCTCCAGAAGACCAGCTACGCCGTGACAGAAGGTGGGCGAATCGATTCGCCTCACTGCTATTGGCCTGCGAAAGACGTCCTCCATTGACGATAGCGCGATTGAACGATAGTCGTCCCGATCAACTGCCTCGCCGGCCAGCCACAACGCCCGCGCAATGCCGGGACTACCATAGCACCAGGCACACCGGCTTGGTCCATCCGGTGCGGATCGGGAGTCACCTGCGTGCAATGCTCCACCCGGCCCATCACTGCGATCGACGGGCACGGCGTTTGGCCAGTTGATTCCCCAATCGTCATCGCAGCGATTCTCACAAAGCCAGTCCGCCATGCGCGTGATTGCTTCCGGCAAACCAGCAGCCATCAATCCTGCTCGAAGCGACTGAGAAAGAAAAGCGAGTGGTCCGGGTATGCCGTGGGCCAGGCCACAATTGAGGTTGCCCTCGGGATAAATCTCTTTCATTCCTTCGTCCCAAAGCAGCTCGGCAGGAGTGACCCAGCGAGGGATAGTGGCCTCATCGGATGCAAGTTCGACCAAAGCACTAATCACAGAGCCCAAAGCGGCTGATGGGCCAGGTTGATCGCGTCGACAGAGAAGATAAGCGCCTACACCGCTCAATCCTGAGATAACATCAAACTCTCCAACCGTCATTCCGTTGTGCTGTTCACGAAGGGCATCGGCCAGCGGGATTGTCTGATCGCAGATCGCATCATCAAGCCGTGTTAGCAAACGCCGGTATCGCGTGCCTCCTCGCGATAGTTGCAAAGCTCCGAATGCCAGGCCGCTTAGACCTGAGAATAGTCCCAGCGGAAGTTCTCCAGCGGTTTCCGCATTGCGCACGGCCAGTTCCAGGTGTTCCCGGCCCGTGACGTCCCATCCTTCGTTGCCAAAGCACGAGTCGAGGTAACCCCAAAGAACAGCGAGCCCCGTATAGCCTTGGGAAATTGTGTAAGGAATCCAATGAGTGGAGCGGGGGAAGGCAGTCTGATTGCGCGCGATAGCGGCAGCCGTCTCGACGGCCTCAGGCGTTCTCAGCCGCTGCGATACATCGCGGGCAGCGGACACCGCCAAGTTCGCGAGTTCTCCCGAAAGAACCGACTTCCAATTGCCACCGTTATTCAATTCCGCGTGACCTTTCGAGATTGTCCATTGCGCTGCCATTCTACTCTGGCCTCTCGAAAGTCAGCACCGCTTGTTCCTTAGCAGATGCCACACGTGCGGAAGCATGTGACATGCGTGCAGGCGCGGCACGTGTCTCCTGGACAAGTGTCACATCGAGTTCGGCACGTGTCACAAGTGGCCTGGTCGCACTGAGTGTTACAGGTTCCGCACTGGGTGTTACAGGTTTGACAGGTCGCCTGTCCGCAGCGAGTCTGGCACGTGTTGCACGTAGCCTGGCAGGTCGCCTGTCCACAGCGCGTCTGGCACGTGTGGCAGGTATTCTGACACTGCGTCGCGCAGGTATTGCAAGTTTTACATGTATCGCCCGGACAGGTATCGCACTGTGTGCGGCACGTATCGCGACACGTACGGAAGCAGGTATCTCCGCAGCTCGCACAGGTGAGACAGGTCTGCGCGTCACCGGTACCTCCGCCGGGACATTCGGCGTCACATGTGCCTCCCAATGTCCGAGGCTGCTGCGCTAATGAAGCTCGCTGAGCACGACCCCCGAGCTGAATGTCAAGATCGAAGTCGTCCTCCGCCCCCGCTTCATGAGTGCGTGATACGGTACGGGTTGTAGTGAGCTTTGCACCCTTCCTGACGAAGACCTGAGTGCCGCCCAGGCTGCCGAAGGGCGATTTGTCTGGCGGAAGCTGTTCGGAATGGACTATGTCATCGGCCTGAATCTCAACACACAAACTCATATCGAGAGTGAGGTAGAGTAGCCAGTAACCCTCTTTCGAACTACGGCCCAACAAGCCGACGAAGCTGGTGAGGCCTGTCGGGGGTTGTGCAGCCCCACTCACCAGACGCTGGACAATACTGTCTTCCTGCAACGGTTTCCTGGGACCGTCGCCTTTCTTTTCGTCTGCCATATTTGCCTCCTGTGACTACGTCCCTTAAGGGAAGCTGGCGGGAGTGAGACTCTTATAAGAATTTTATGAGAGGTGGCTCTCGTCAACAACCGAGTATTCGCACGGTTCCTATGTGTCGCAGCATATACTCCTGCTGGTTGAGAATGTCAATGGAAATATCGGATGGTGTCGTTAGCACATGATGTGTCCGGTGAAATTAGCAAATGAAATGCCCGCTTTGAGCGGCACGGTCAGTCGCAGTGAGAGTTGAAAGAAACTGCGCATTCTTTCGTGGGCGTTAAACGAAAGTTGCGAAGATTGTCCAGTGTGGGCTTTCACGACTACGCGCCCTACACTCGTCGGTGCTCATGCGCCGATGCTCGCAACTAGGAGTGACTAGCAATTTTAGGGCACTTCTCGCAACTGCTGGAAGAAACTGAGCACTTCTGTGGTTGTGGTCAAGAGAAAGTTGCGAAGATTGTCCAGTGTGGGGAGCGCTATAATTCTAATAAATCGAAGAAGAGGCCACCCGCAAAGGTGGCCTTAAGTGCATAGCAACTTTGATTGTTGACAATAAGGCGTTTGTGCTCGCCTTGTTCGCTCTTCTCCTCAACCAGAACGACTCAAATAAGCTCCAACCAAGAACACTTCTCTGTGTTCATTCGCATAACAACGCCACTAGTATCAATTTTCGAGCATTTTTTACGCATTCGTGCGTGTTATATTGCAAAAGATCGTATTACAACACGACTGTTTACCTTCAAATAAGTAGTCAGGCCGCACGTCTTTTATGCTGAGAGAACGAGGAATCTATCGATTGCCCGCTGGATGGCAGTTTGTCGCCAGCAAACCTCTTCGAATGGCATTGACCATGGTTGTACTAGCAGGATTCGCCCCGGAAGCTAGTGCTCAAGCACCGGCCCAAGCTTTTCAAAAAGTTATGCAGCCTTACGTTGATGCCAAGATGTTCATGGGAAGCGTGCTCGTGGCCAGTAAGGGAAAGACCATTTTCAACAACGCCTATGGCATGGCGGACTTGGAATGGAGCATTCCAAATTCGCCGACGACTCGATTCAATATCGCTTCGATGACGAAGCAGTTCACCGCAGCCGCGATCTTGTTGCTCGAGGATCGCGGAAAATTAAAGACCAGTGATCTGGTTAAGAAGTATCTTCCGGACGCGCCCGCTTCCTGGAACAACATCACTATTTATCACCTGCTGACGCACACATCAGGCATCTCTGATGATGCTGCTACATACAAGCCCGGGCCGCCTGAGCTACTGCTTTTTAACGACAAACCTCTGGACTTTCAGCCCGGCGAACGATGGTCTTACATCAATCTCGGATACGTCGTGCTCGGGTATTTGCTTGAAAGAATCGCGGGACAGAGCTATGAAAGCTTCGTTCAAGAGAATCTTTTCAAGCCTTTGGGAATGAACGACTCTGGAATGTTCTCGTATGTGACGGTCATTCCCCGGCGCGCATCCGGTTATTGGCCGGGACGCAATGGGATCGAGAATGCGGAACGTCCCGATTTCAGGATATGGTTTTCGTCGGGCTCAATCTATTCGACAACCGGGGACTTGCTCCGTTGGGAAGAGGGACTGTTCGGAGGGAAGTTATTATCGGCTGCATCGCTGCACAAAATGATCACGCCATTCAAAGGTGACTATGCCTGTGGTTTGTATGTACGCCGCGTGAACGGCCGCCTGATGATTGAGCATGATGGAAATAACATCGGATTTAACTCGGACATGGCCTACTACCCCGAGGAGGGCATTGCCGTCATCGTCCTGGCAAATTTGAACGGCACTGTCACCAGCGAGATCGCGAAGGCCCTTGCGGCCCTGGCCCATGGGGAGACGCCGCGGACTCCTTCTGTCACAGGGAAATCGTATGGTCAAAGGAAGTTCTAGTGACCCACTGAAACGGTACCAATTGGACAATTGGTGACGACTTCCCTAGTGGTTCCTTTCAGAAGTCGTGCGGTTGTGATACCTATCGACGTCTGGGCCGTCACTACAATGGAGAATCTGATAGATGGAGTCCTCCTAACAGGGCATGCACCCGACTGCCAGCCGCCTCCTCATACGTGTTGAACGGGCGCGTTAAAGCGTTTCTCGCACCTGTTGGAATAAATTGAGCACTTCTGTTGTTTGCTTCGAAAATAAGTTGCGATCGATGTACTGGTCGAGCCTCAAATGCTACTCGGTTTCATACCTTCTGTCGGCTTTGAAGCGTGTACTCAATGCCATCTGTGTAGTTCAACAAAGCTCCCGAGAGTGTCCGCTGTTTATCAATAGATTTCAGTTTTTCTATTCGACACAACTGGTGAAATTATGAAAGTATTGATTCTGATCGCAGCTGTGGCGTTGGTGCTCACCCTTTTGACATGGTTTCTCCTTTTCAAGCCAAGTCCTCCAACTGTAGCTTCCGTGCAACCTCAGCCCACACCTGATGGCAGCGCTGCATTTTATGCAGAGGTCAAAGACTTGCTCTTTGCCGACCAGCCACTCGAAGAAGTCTTGAAGCATATGGAGCACCGACCTCCGGAAGGTGAAGCGAACAATCCATTTTCACTGTGGGTTTCATTCTTAGCGGCATCTCAGAAGGGTCAACTACAAGAAGCTAAAAAATACCTGTGGCAAGTGCTGGTCCTACCTGATACCGAAGCGCGGGTCCGGCTTTGGACGTGGAAAGCTTTGCGTGAACTAGGAGAACGTCCTTCTCCGAAAGTCGGTACCGAGGTTCAAGGAGTTATATGCGAATTGCACAATGAAGCCGGAGTAGGAACCATTGCCGCCTACTCCGACGGTCGAACCCGATGGATAGGTGGGCAGGGAGCAATGACTGTGTGGGAAGTACCCGGCACTGACGTGGAACTCGACAATCGCATCCGAGAATTTCTAAAATCCGCTGAGCCACTTATTCGAACCGCACCTGCCACGGAAAAGCACAAAACACCTGAACCGAAATTGGACCATTTTCGAGTAAGCATCCTGACGTACGGCGGCATCCATACTGTTGAAGTCTTCGGACCGGAGATTCATGAGGGTCATAGGATGGCCCCAACACTTCTAGCAAGCCTGAAGCTGCTGAACACTCTACAGCTAAAAGCCGATGAAGCCGAGAAACAACAGGGTAAAGTGAAGCCACACTGAATTAGCCCAGTTCTGATCAAATAGCAAAAACCGAGGCGCGCGGTCTTCACCAATCCACACAGAAAGGCTCTACGCATTTATGGACACAACTCTTTTCTCCTATCATTTCAAGTCCGTTTTGATGCTCCTGTTAGTGTGCATTGTTTCGGCGTCTGCGGTTCGAGCACAGTATTTCACTCTTTCCGGGTGGCACTCTTATTCGTTGAACTCCGTGAACCAAGTTTTCGACCTCAGCCCGGACGGCAAAATTGGTGTTTCTTTAAGAAATGATCCCGTCTCAGGACATCCTGCAATTCTCACAACTTTTGATCCGATACTCGGCACACCAACGGACAGCAAGACGTTTGGCTTCGGTCCCCTGGGAGTTGCGGTGGCGCAAGTGGGAAGCTCTCTTCGGGCCGTCGTGTTGACGAGTGAAGGCGGACCGCGCCGGATCTATCTCTTCGACATCAGTTCAACCGGTCAGTTGACACAACTAGCGTCTACACAGTTGACCACGTCCGGCGGTGATGGCGGTTCAAATCTTGTTCTCAGCGGCACTGCCCAAGCGGGATTTGTGATCGTGTTTGCAAACAGCGGTATCGCGGATCTGGTGAGCTTTAGTTTGGTAGATGGAGGAATTCTTAATCGCCTTCCGTTGGCGGGAATCGCGAATACGCTGGAAATGAAGGAGACGGCGAATAGCCGCCGCCTGGTCTTTCGAGGCGGCAATGCGCTCGAGGTCGTGAATGCGCTAAATCCCAACCAGCTAATCGAGTCCGGGAGTGTGCAGTTAGTTCCCAATGGCGAATTTAGTGCGATTCCTTTCGATGGGATCGCGTTCAGTAATGATGGGCGTTATGTGTTCTTCGGAAACCAGTTTTTCAACTTCGCCGCCATTGATCTGAACGCGATGCAAATCGTTGGCACAATTACAGGCAGCAATTTCCGATTCGGGCGGGTCCGTATTTTCGAAGCTAACGGGGAAAGACGACTCGCAGTATTAAACAGCCCTTCAGGAACGGTCAACACAATGTCGATACTACTGGTTAACGCTAATGATCCGGCGAACCTCTCCATTATTAATCAGTACACGCCTCCATTCGAGGAATCGTTTTTCTACAAGAGTGACTTTGCCTTTTCACATGATGGGTCACGACTTTTCGCGGCGCCAAAAGAAAAGTTAATCGCTTTCGACTTGCCCACATTCAACAAAGCATGGGAGCAACCTGTACCCGGTTCGGCGTTACAAGTTCATCAGCTCAAGGTATACGGCCCGAATGACGAAGTGGTGGGTGCATGGGATGTAGCCGGCGGATTAGGATTTACCTCTATTTTCGGCGCATTTCCGGCAATTCCTCCTAATGTTTCAATAAATGAAACGAGCACGATTAACGAAGGCGATGGTTCCGTAGATTTTACTATTTCGCTTTCTTCTTCGGCTGCGCCTCACAAGGTAGTGATTAACTATGCGATAACGGACGGAACGGCCACACAGGGATCGGACTACACAAACACCGCAGGAACAGTAACGTTTGATCCCGGAATCACCACCAGGGTCATTTCCGTACCGATACTTAACGATGCGTTAGACGAAGTTGATGAAACTTTCAAAATCAACATTCAAAGCGCAAGTCCCGGAATTATTATTGCCAGTCAGAGTACTGCCACCATACTGGATGATGATCCTCCACCGTCGGTATTGATCAACGATGTGAGCATGTTGGAGGGGAATTTCGGCATAAGAAATCTTAATTTTACTGTGAGTTTGTCTGCGGCCAGCGGAAAGCAGATCACTGTCAGCTATGCGACTGGGGACGACACGGCAAAAGCCGTTGACGACTATACGTCCGCGACCGGCACAGTTACGATTTCACCGGGGCAAACTACAAGTCCGATCACAATCGGAATAAAAGTTGATACTCTTAGTGAAGATAACGAGACGTTTGTCGTCAACCTCAGCAATCCTGTAAATGCGACAATCGCTGATGGCATTGGTATTGGAACGATATCGAATGATGATTCTCCTATACTCGCAACCGAACAAAACTCACAGCGGGCCATTGCGCTCGATTTAGTAACGTTCATCCGCGATCCTTTTCCGTTAAATAATTCCAATTATTTCGGGCCGGATCACCGCACGAGAATTAGTCTCTTCACTACTAATCTGATCGTCACACCGGCGTTAGTTGTAACTGCTCAAGCACTGGATTCTCAAAATACGGTCTATCAACTACCGATTGAATCGATTGGAAGTTTGCCCAACGCCGTCGGATTGGCCCAGATAATTGTAAAACTACCGGATGGTATACCAGCAGGCGATTTGCGGCTGAGTATTACTGCACGAGCGAGATCAAGCAACGTAGTCCTCGTTGGCATCACGCCGTAGGTGAACTCGGTTCTCTCAGGCGGGATGTTGAGGCCTGCGTTCGCCGAAGGTACTCGGTTGTTGGACCTGATATCGGTCGATAGCGTGACCTGCAAGATGCTGCGATTCCGCACCCTCAGTACCGCCTCGAGAAGTTCGGTATTAAGAAGCCGGACGGCAAGGACGGCGAAGGCGAAGAGTAGCCACAAAAAAGCGCAAATGAGAACTAAAGTTTCTCTAATATTAGTTCTTTGTATGGCCGCTCAATACTTATTGGCCCAGCAAACTTTCGCCGGGCGGGCTCTTGCAGCTCAGAATCCTCAAGAGGAAACACTTGTCTTCCCCGGACTGCTAAACAAGGAAGCACTAGAAGCGGGGAATCCGCTAGCCACTTATGCGGCGATGCTCGACCTTGAGCCCCAGTATCAGAGTCTTCGTAAACAGGGCCGAGGACCGCCTGCTAGGCTCGGCCTCTTTCGACGCGTACATTTTCTGGCCGCGCACCAAGGTCATTGATGCGCGCCCGGATTGGATGGTGCGGGACTTGGGCCGTAAACGAACCCGCATCCCCATCAGACTTTTCAGCGGAAGCGGCATGCGCCTCGTGCAGGCCTTTAGGAAGGGGGAGCCCTCAACGGCTGTCCCAGTGGACCAGGTGATTATCAACGAATCAAACGATCGTAAAGTGTTAATGCTTCCCCGAGGTAAGTTCTGGCTCCGCACGATCGACCGGCACAGCAACGTCATTGCCGAGGCACCTCTAAGTGTGTCTTAACGGGTGTAAGGTCAGTGAAAGAATCATTTGGTGCTTTTTGTAGCTTGAACTACACTTAACGCATGGGACGCGATGATCTAATCACAATTGATCCAGACATTCTCGGCGGCACACCCGTTTTCAAGGGAACTCGTGTCCCAATCAAAACCTTGTTCGAATACCTTGAGAATAACTACTCACTAGAAGAATTCCTGGAATGTTTTCCTTCCGTAACGCGTGAGTTGGCGCGTCAAGTCCTGGAGTGCTCGGAGCAGGCCCTGCTTCCGTCAGCGGCTGCATGAGAGTTTTGCTTGACGAATGCGTGCCGTGGCCGATGCACAAACTCCTAAGCGGCCACTCTTGTGCAACGGTTCAGAGTCAAGGTTGGGGCGGAATTAAGAACGGCGATTTGTTACAACGCGCTGAGGGTGAATTCGATCTTTTTATTACTTCAGATCAAAACATACGCTACCAACAGAATCTTACGGGCCGCCGCATTGCGATTCTCGAACTCTCAACTAACGACATTAGCCGAATCGAAGCCGCAAGCATCCTCATTAGAAACGCGTTAGCGACAATTGCAGCCGCTGAGTTCAAACAGTTGAATATCCCTTGAACGTTAATGACATACGCGAGATTCACGCTGCGATCGATTCAGCGACAGCGAAGGCGAAGTGTAGCCACAAAAACCACAGAAGGAACACATAAACATTTACGGCGACAGAATCTGTGCGCTGAGCTTTTTAGCCTTGACATTGGAATCGGTTCCACGCTTTAGAATGCCATCATGAAGGCATCGAGTGGCGACGGTTCTTTAAGCTCAGGCGAACTTGCTGGGTTGACAGGAGTCAGCAGAGATACGCTGCGTCATTACGAACGTAAGGGTGTGTTGCCACGTCCACTCCGCAGTCGCAACGCGTATCGACAATATCCGCCTGAGGCACTGCAACGAGTGCAACTGGTTCGGCGGGCTCTGTCAGTCGGTTTCACACTGGACGAACTGGCCAAGGTGTTGAAAGTTCGTGATGGTGGTGGAGCGCCGTGTGAAGAAGTCAGGAAACTGGCAGCTCAAAAACTAGTTGACCTTCAGGACCAACTGCGCGAACTCACCAAGTTACGAGACGACCTTCAAAACACACTGAGCGACTGGGATGCCCGATTGGCCCATCGAGCCAAGGGGGGGCGCGCCAATCTACTGGAGTCGCTTTCCGTCGATTCGAAGCCCGCCAAACGTTCAAACAATTCAATCAAACGAAAGAAGGAGAAGTGAGTAATGAAAACACATTCTCGACGATCAATCATGGTTTCACTGATTCTCGTAATCGCGACACTCGTGACTGTTTACGCGCAGCACCCAAAGAAAGGCCACAACAGCAAGACGTCTGGTACCGCTGAGGAGGAAATGAACAAGCGCGGCGATCACGTCATGGGGTTTGACCATACGAAGACCACACATCATTTTTTATTGAAAGAGTGGGGTGGATCGATTGAGGTAACAGCCAACAATTCCGACGATGTCGAGAGTAGCGAACAGATCAGAATGCACTTGAAGCATATCGCAAAGATGTTCGCTGAGGGCAACTTCAATGCTCCAATGTTAATCCACGATCAGACGCCTCCTGGAGTGCCAGTGATGCAAGAGTTAAAGGGCGAGATCGAGTACAACTATGAAGAGATAGATCGGGGAGCAGCAGTGCGGATTTCAACGAAGAATCCGGCGGCACTGAAGGCCGTTCATGACTTTCTGCGATTTCAAATCAAAGAACACAAGACCGGGGATTCGCCGCGGCCATGAACTGCATCACCCGCCCGCTCTGGAAATAATCAACCCAACAATCGCGCCGCCAAGCACAAGCCAGGCTGAGTTAACACGGAAGCGAAACAGGATGAAACCGCTGATTGCTGCGATCAGAAGCGTTTTGATGTCGACCAGCGAGGCGCGCCCAAGTTGAAACGTAACCAGGACCATTAGCGAGAGTGCCGCAACGTTAACTCCATCGAGAAATGCTCCTGCTGCCGGTGAACGTCGGATACGCGGCACCAATGGTCCACTCAGCGCAACGAAGCAGAACGCGGGAAGAAAGATACCGAGTGTCGCAACTATCGCGCCCTGGTATCCGCCGAGCACGTACCCGATGAAGGTTGCAGTAGTGAAAACCGGGCCGGGCGTAACCTGGCCCACAGCAATGGCGTCGAGCAGTTGTGATTCTGTCAGCCAATGCCATCGCTCCACGAGATCCGCGCGTATGAAAGCCAGCAAAACGTAACCGCTGCCGTACAAGACGGCGCCGACTTTCAAAAAGAAGAGGAACAACGGCAAGAGTCCGAAAGTCGATGTTGCAGTCGCGGTTGATTGTAAGAGGAAAGCAAATACCACTGAGAGAAACCGGCGATCGTCTCTTTGCGAAAACGCCTTGACCAACACTACAACCAAACCGGCGCCAGCCAGAACGAGCAGTTCGTGAACTCCCAGCCACGTTAGTGCGACGCCTGCAAGTCCGATCACCGCCAGAAATTTTGTCTTAACCGCAGTCTTTCCGAGTGACCACAAGGCTTGGAGGACGATGACAATGATCACAGGCTTGACGCCGTAAAGAATTCCCGCAACTTCAGGCAACGAGCCGTAACGAACGTAAGCCCATGCAAATCCAGTTACGATCAACACGGCGGGAAGGATGAAACTGGCGCCTGTTATCAGGAGCCCGGCCCATCCGCCCTGGCGATGGCCCACGTGGATTGCCAGCTCGGTAGAGTTTGGTCCAGGAATCAGATTAGCTGCACCGAGAAGGTCGAGGAATTCTTCCCGGGTCATCCAACGACGGCGACGAACCACCTCGTCTTCCATCATTGCGATGTGCGCTGCGGGGCCTCCAAATGCAGTGGCGCCGAGTTTCAAAAAGACCGACGCCAGTTCACCTAAAGAGACTTTGTGATCGCGATCGCTAGTCACCCGTACAGTTCGCGCGTTTTTGGTTCACTTTCCCACGAGCTTCTTGAACACGTCTTTCAGCCAGTCAAAGAGTGTCTTCGAGAAGAGCCCTCCCAAGATGCAAAAGAATAAGAGGCGATACCGCTCGTCGATCAACGTCGGCGGCACTGCATCATGAAGGAACTGGCCAAGCTTAATACCTGCGAGCACCAATGGTCCGCTTGCAAGGCCCAGGAAGGGTCGAGCAAAGAACCCTTTCGACAATCGGCGATTAAATCGCTCTTTCGTCACCGCAGGATCTGGTTCCCGAGATCCATCGTCGAACTCCCAACCGTTCGCCACTCGTTCGTTCAACGACATCAATCCCGACAACGCTGCTCCAAAGATCCCGAGGGCTACCGACAGGGATAACTCCGCAGACAGCCCACCCTGCCAGCGCACGATCACGCAAGCAGCCCAAACACCTGAGGCAACGACCGAAATGAGTAAGAACGCCCACAGTGCCCAACTCCAACGCTCGAGTGCCGTTGTGGTCGGTGTAGGATTAGCCGGCCTGGAATAGAAGCTGAGCTTTTTGGCGGCCAGTTCACCCTCGAGTCTTCCTATATCCGCTTGGAGTTGAGCTCTCTCCTCGTTCGACATAGCATTCTACTCCGTCCCAAAGAACTTAAGCGCCTGTACGCGTCACCGGCGGGCCGCATTCAGGTTGCTGTTAGTTAGAAGTATTTGCCGGTTACCCGCAGAGAAACCGAGTGTACGTGGCAAGGCTAGCATGTGAGCTCCCTTATGCAGTGGGAGTCAGGAAGAACGCGGCAGAATCTATTACACTCCCTCAGATAAAGCAAAGCAAAACGGCAGAGGGTAGTGTCTTTAATTCCCCTCTGCGTATCTCTGCGATCCTCTGCGCCTCTGCGGTAGAAAGAGTCGGA
>JBIOUJ010000017.1:0-9563 GCA_044867025.1 Pyrinomonadaceae bacterium
CGGTGATCAAATTCGCAACCAGCTTCGCCGAAATCGGAACTCGTGGTCGGTCCTTCTTGTCAGACCTGCCGTAGCCATAATACGGGACCACGGCAGTGATGCGCTCGGACGACGACCGACGAAAAGCGTCGATCATTACGAGCAGTTCCATCAAGTGCGGATCCGTCGGCGGGCAAGTCGGCTGCACGATGAAGACATCGCCGCCGCGAACGTTTTCGTCGATCTGAAAGTTAAACTCCCCGTCCGAAAAACGTTCCGTGAATGCCTTGCCCATGTCACAACTAAGTTGGCGACATATCTCTTCCGCCAACTTAGGATTCGCATTTCCGGAAAAGATCTTGATGCCGCCGGTTGTGCTCATAAAGATTTGGCTGGGGCGGGTGGATTCGAACCAACGAATGCCGGTTCCAAAGACCGGTGCCTTACCACTTGGCTACGCCCCAGTATCTGTTCTGATGTATGCAGTTTTAAGAGAGCGTAAAAAGCGGGATTATTGGTCGGACATACTCGTCGCGCGAAAGTGTGTGACACGGAAAAACCTTCCATCCCGCTTCACATCTCAGATTTTCCAAGGCGCGATCCCTGATCGCCTCATCATCAAAGACACCAAACACGCTCGAACCGCTTCCAGCCAACAAAGCGCCCCGCGCACCTGCTTCGAGCAACGCGATTTTAACGCGCTCGATCTCAGGCTCTATCTCAAAGATCACCGTTTCAAAATCATTTCGCAGACGCTGGCCGGCGGGCCATTGCGTGCTGTCGGCGGAAATCTGTTCCGCTAAGGAACTTGAAAGAATAGAGTCGTAGTCAGAAGTTGTCAAGGAAGCCGCATTTAGCGAAGCGTATGCATTCGCAGTCGCAACACCGGCGTTCGGAGTGACGATGATCAGGTGTTGCCGCGGTGCGTCGGGGAGCGGTGAAATCGTTGTACCTGTGCCGGTTGCAACACACCGCCCACCGGTAAGAAAGAACGGGACGTCAGCGCCTAACTCGCCGGCAAGCGGTGTTAATTCGTCGACGTTCATCTTTCCTCGCCAGAGGGCGTTGAGCGCTATCAGCGTGAGTGCTGCATTAGAAGATGCACCACCCAGACCGCCTTTCGCCGGAATTCGCTTCGTCAGTTTTATTTCAGCACCGTGTGTGCACGCGAGATGGTTTCGTAATGCCACGGCCGCTTTAACAATTAGGTTCGTGGAGTCAGTCGGTATCTGCGGGTCGTCACAAGTTAAGACAATCTCGCCGTCTTCACGCAGATCGAAGGTGAGTTCATCGAAAAGTGAAACCGTTTGCAGGACAGTGATCAGCTCGTGATAACCATCCGCTCGTTTACCGAGAATACGCAGGAACCAATTGATTTTGGCGAAGGAAGGAAGGCTGAGAGTCTTGGGCGTCAACGCGTAATGAAAGTCTGTGTCAGATAAACTGAGCCGTCAGAGGCGACGAAACTGCCGATCGCCATCGCACGAAACTCCGTCGATAAGATGTTTGCACGGTGTTTGGGAGATAACATCCATCTCTCAACGGCAAACGCGCCCGGATCTTCGTAGCCCTGATTGTACGCGATGTTCTCCCCGAGCACTGAATAGTGAATGATGCCGACGAGGCGCGCGCGGTCGCGGAGCCGCAGTCCCTCCGGGGTCGCGTGTGAGAAAAAGCCCTGTCGCGACATGTTCTCGGAGTGAGCGCGGGCCATGCGACACACCTCACCATCCCATGCTAATGGAGGCAGGCCGTTCTTGATGCGGGCCAGGTTGGTCTGTTCAAAGGCGCGCTTTTCGATGTCGTTTGGCTTGGTGGCGTCCTGTGCGGAGATAGATGTCGCGAGGACGAGTAAACACAGCGCCAGCGATGGGAGTCGGTACCACATACCGACTTCAACATACCGCCGCGACAAACATGGATCAACACATTTCTATTTCCAGTAAATCCCGTGTAGTAATTAACAAATTACGATTCAGCAGGGGTTTCTGGCATGGGCTGACTGAACCGTGTAACGGCGCGCCTCCAGGAGGATCTTGTTGGGTAGCAGTAGACGAAAACCACGATCGCAACCGCGCCGGTCCAGTAAGTGTAGAGGTCGTTACCTGTAATCAACGTCGTCACAAAGCCCATTACAGCTATGGCAGCGGCCATCAAGGCGAGTTGAAGAGTGGTTTTTTCCAGCGTTTTCAGCAGCCCACTGATCCCGGCGAGGCCGACAATATCCTGTAGCCTCATCGTTGCGAACTTACTTCGCCGCCAGAAAACTGCACCCAAACCAAAGAGTAAAACGAGAATCCTGATCGCGGCGTCTAGTGGTGGATTGTATGGCTGCTGATTGAGGTACGGCCGGCTCAGGAATGCGATAACCGAGAGAAGAATCGTGGCGACCAGAAGACCCAGGACAGTCGTAGCGGCGGCTTTGTGCCTGCGCACCAATTCCGCTTGAGCTTCTGGCGAAGTGGGATCCAAGCGTTTGTCTCCTTTCTCTGTGCCCTCTGTGTACACATAGAGCACAGAGAAAAAACTAAGGCTTGATCGCGGCTGGCGCTGGGCTCGACGTGGACGCTGAAGGCTGCGCGCCTGCCGGCTTCGAGCGTTGTGTTGGCGCCTCGGGCGTCGTCAACTCCGGCAACGTTCCGTTGTAACGCAGCGCCTCGTCTATCAGATCCTTGCCTTCTTTTCCGTCTTTGCTGATCAGGATACCGTTCTTGTTCGTGGTCACGTCGGCCTTACCCGAAACCTGTTGCAGCAAATTCCCCACGAAGCTTTGCTGCTGACGCTTCGAGCACGGATTTGGCGCGCTCTTTTCAGGGATGGGCGCACCAATGATGTTCAGTTGCTCGCGTGCCTTCTGCGTGAACTCGCTCTCCGGAAACTCCTGCACCAGCTTCTGGTAGTAACGCGCAGCTTCGTCTGGTTCTTCTTCAGCCTGGTAGGTCGTAGCCAAACGATAAAAGACTTCATCGTTGAAGGAGAAACACGGATACTTATCGACAATCTCCTTCAAACGCGACTGCGAACCCTTCAAACCACCTTTTCCGGTCGAATACTTCACGTCGTAGTAAAAGCGCGCGATCTGCAGATTGTGCATCGCGAGGTTCTCTTGCACTTCAGCCAGCCGCGCTTCGACAGTTGGACGAAGCGGACTCCTCGGATATTGCTGCAAAAGAACTTTGAGCCGTTGCTCTGCCTTTTTCGCGTGCGAGATGTCGCGATCGGAGAGGCCCATCTGCCTCATCTCTGCTTCAGCGACTTTCAAGCTCGCGTCGTCCGCGAGCGGATCGGTTGGAAAGAACGTCAGCCAGTCCTGGTACGCCTGCGCTGCCTGGATCAATGCGCTCGTGGTGCCCTCGAGAAAAAACGAATCCGCGATGGCGAGTTTGGCGAGCGCCAGGAACGGCGAATCGGGATAGGTATTGATGATCGTTGCGAAGAGTAACCGGCCTGTATCGTGATGGCCTTTGCGAACCTCTTTCGCTGCTTCTTCGAATAGAACGCGGTCACGGCCGGCGACGGCGGCCCCGGTTAAATCGGCGTATTTATCGTCTCCGCCACCGAACAGTCCAAGAAACTTGCCTTTCTTCTTTTTCTTCTTGTCGGTGGAGCCGTTGTCGGCGGCGGCAGTTCGCAAACCGGCCGTCGCCTGCAGATTAGTCTCAACTCGGGTATTCAACTCCGCAACAGAGGTCTCGAGGCGATCGATGGCCGTGTTATCGAATTTCTCCGCTTTGTCGTTCTTTCCGCGAATGTCGCTCACTTCGGAATTCAGCGACGAAACCTCTTTTTCGAGCCCCTTCAATACCGCTACCGGGTCGTCGGCGTTCTTCTTGTCTTTGCTCTTATCCTCGGTTTTTACCTCGAGCACACCGATTGCGGCCTGAAGCGAACGGCGCATCAAGTCGAGCTTCGAGCTCATTACGTCGAGCCGCTGCGTGGTCGACAGCTCTGTTTGCCCGGTGGGTCTCTGCGCTAATCCGGTCGCCGCGAGCCCGAAAATCAGGGCACAGACGGCCACCAGAATAAGAAAGCGAGACTTCATAAGATCAACCTCCAATAAAACTTGTCTTTGTGCGAGTTAAGAGACTTACCGCTATCGGATTCAATTTTTAGCTGTCCGGTTTGCCGGGACCCGGATTTTAGACCCATTGAACCGTAGCGTCGCGGAGCTCTTTGACTGCCGCTTCGGCGTCGGGTGTTCCAAAAATGGCCGATCCAGCTACGATAATCTCGGCGCCGGCGGCGACCACGGTTTCGATGTTTTTGCGGTCGATGCCACCGTCGATTTCGATGCGCACGTTCAACTGTCGCTCGTCGATCATGCGCCGCAGCCGTTTCACCTTGTCAATCGCCTGCGGGATAAATTTCTGTCCCCCAAACCCTGGATTGACAGACATTACCAGAACATAGTCCGTAAACTGTAATGCCTCCTCGATCGAATTCACAGGCGTCGAGGGGTTCAACACCACTCCTGCCAGCGCGCCCGCGTCCCTGATCGCCATCAGCGTGCGATGCAGATGCGGATCGGCTTCGACGTGAACTGACACCATCTGCGCGCCCGCGCTGACAAACTGAGTCGCGTACGTACCCGGATCGGTGATCATCAGGTGCGTATCGATCGGCAGTCGGGTGAAGCCTGCAAGCGACTTAACAACAGGCAAACCGATCGTGATATTCGGCACGAAATGACCATCCATCACGTCGACGTGCAAAACGCCCGCACCGCCACGCTCGACAGCCCTGATCTGTTCGCCAAGACAGGAGAAGTCAGCGGATAGGATCGACGGGGCGATATCGATGGTTCTGTTGTTTAGCACTTATCTGTTGTTGGGCGTAGGCCGAGGCGTGACGGGACGCCTGTTCTCATTAACTACTGGTCGGGAATTCGAGTTTCGCACGTCAGGGCGATTCACATTTACGTTGCTTCGCGGCGTGGTGTTCGCGTTAATTGTCCCGACGTTTGCCGGGGGTTTATTCGCGTTTAGTGGTCTATTCGTGTTGCCGTTCGCGTTTTTGTTGGCGTTCGCGTTGTCGTTTGTGTTCTTCGGTTTTGGTCGCTTCGGTTTGTTCTCGTTGCTGTTTGTGTTGGTGTTCCGATTTTCGCTCGGTTCGTCTGGAATCACGTTCTCGGGAGACTCGCCTGCTTTAGTGAGACGGCTGAGATCCATGGCGACAGTTTGGCCAGCTTTGACGACCTCTCCCGGTCGCGGCAACTGAAAGACGACTGTGTCGGGTTGAGATTGATTGCTGGGCCTGTACGCGCGGACACGATACTTCAGATCTGCTTCCGCCAGGATCTTCTCTGCTTCAAATCGATCTTTGCCGACGACGTCCGGAACCGTCACTTCCGGACTGCGCAAAGATAGATAGACGGTGGTGGCCACTCCGAAGAGAAAAACAACTGCGATCGCAATGACGATTGCGATGCTTCGGAAGATCGATGTAATTCTGGCAACTAAACTCACCAAGTTGCGAAGTCTAGCACCCGCTATTATGAGCCGCAAGCTACTCTCTGCCTTCCTCTGCGTAACTCTGCGTCCTCTGCGCCTCTGCGGTGAACTTGCTCTTACGCTAACATTTACCGCAGAGGCGCAGAGGACGCAGAGTTACGCAGAGGAAAACTTCTTGCTTTCGAAACTCGCGATAAAGAATCCATCGCAGTGCTGCCGGTGAGGCCACGTTCGAATAGTATCGAGGAGATGGAAATTCTCCCGCGCGAGAAACTCCTCTATCACTTCCTCATTTTCTTCACGCTCGACGGAACAGGTCGAATAGACCAGACGTCCACCTGGTTTGACGGCGTCAGCGGCCCTGCTCAGAATTTGTTTTTGCACCTCCGCAAATGCGCCGATGTCTGGCGGAGTGAGACGCCAGCGAATCTCCGGATTCCGTCTCAACGTCCCCGTCCCGGAACACGGTGCATCAACTAATACCTTGTCGAACACACGTGATTCGAACGGCAACTCTTTTACGGCGTCCAGAAGCACGGGCTTGATGCTTTTGAGTTGTTGCAGGCGAGTTGTACCGACTACTGTTTCCATTCGCGATTCAGAACGATCCGCGGCAACGATCATCGCATCATCATCAGCACGGTCTGCCATCAGCGTCGTCTTCCCGCCCGGCGCGGCACACAAATCCAGCACGCGCTCACCATGCTTCACATCCAAAACTCGCGCAACGAGTTGTGACGCTTCATCCTGCAAATAGATCTCGCCTGCTGCCCTCAACTCACGCACAAGCGACGTTGCACCCGAGACACGCCATGCACCCTCAGTCACCTGCGAAGCTTCGACTTCTGCGCCTGCTGCACGCAGCCTCGATATCACCGAAGTTTCATCAGCTCGATTCTTAACAACACGAAACGCCGCCGGCGGCACGGTGTTGTTCGCCACCGCAAACGCCTCAGCTTCCGCAATCCCAAACGCGTTCGCCCAACGTTCGATCAACCAGACCGGATGCGACGTCTGGATCGCAATTCTCTCCAACGGCTCAGAAACGCCGGCCGCCGGATCGTAGCTCGCCTCTTTAATTGCGCGCCGCAGCACCGCGTTGACAAATGCCGTCGCCGAACTCACACGCGCATGCCGAACCAGACTGACAGATTCATTCACCGCCGCCGATGCAGGTATGCGAGTGAGGTAATGTAATTGGTATAAACCGAGTCGCAGCGCGATGCGTACTGCCTGGTCCAAACTCTCGATCCGGCGTTTCGAAAAGTGTTCGACGATCTTATCCAGGCGCAACTGCCAGCGAAGCACGCCTAGAACAAGCTCATGACACAACGCTCTGTCCGCAGGTCGGAACCGCGGTTCCTCTGAGGCCAGAAGGATTGATGAGAACGCGCCGTTTTCGACCTGTTGCAGGATTCGGAAGGCCGCGAGGCGCGAGGGTGAGATCTCTTTACTCTTAACCAAAACGATCGCCAACCTTCAGGTGCATACCGTTGATAAAATCGCGCGCCGCCATTCTCTTACGCGCCTCAGGCTGGACCTCTAGCACGCGCAACGCGGTTCGCTGGCCACACTGCACTACAAGCTCGTCTCGCTGTGCAACGATCAGTTCGCCATTAGCGATGGCTGATGTCACAGACATCGACGGTTGAGCTTCCCAGAGGATCAAACTTTTCGAATTGAACGTCGTATACGCGTTGGGCCATGGTTGAAGACCTCTGATGCGCCGTTCAATCGCGAACGCGCTCCACGACCAATCGATCACACCATCTTCCTTCTTCAAAATCGGAGCGAAAGTCGCGTCGCGATCGTGCTGCGGGCGTGGTGTAATGAAATCGAGTTTCGAAAGAGTCTCACCTAAAAGTGTAGCGCCGATTTCAGCCAGCCGTGCCATCAACTCCGGCGCTGTCTCCCTCTCGCCGATGTTGGTCTCGCGCTGGAGAAGAATCGGACCAGTGTCGAGCGCGGGTTCGATGAACATCGTCGTCACGCCCGTTTTTCTTTCGCCATTGACGATGGCCCAGTTCGCCGGCGCCGCTCCGCGATACAAAGGCAGCAGCGAGAAGTGGACGTTGATGCAACCATGCCGCGGCGCGCGCAAAAACTCATCCGGCAGAATCTTTCCGTACGCCACAACAACGCCCACATCCGCGTCGTGTGAAGCGAATAACGCTTTTGCTTCGTCGTTCCTGATCCGCGCTGGTTGAAACACACTGAGACCGTGAGACAGCGCAAACTCTTTGACTGGACTAATCGCTAGCTTGTTGCCGCGGCCCGCGGGCTTATCCGGTTGCGTCCACACAGCGACGACTTCATGGCCGTCCTGTAGACACTGGCGCAGCGTGGGGACGGCGGCGTGAGGCGTACCCATAAAAACTAATCGCATTTTTGAAAGTTTTGTGCTTCTTTGTGGCTTAAATTTCTTTTGTGCTTTTTTGTGGCTTAATCAGTGGCCGTTCCCGCTTCGGCTCTCTTGGTAGTCGCACCTACCCTCTCGGCTGAAACCTTCGCTTGCAGGAACAACAGCAGATAATCACGCCCGCCTGCCTTCGAATCGGTCCCAGACATGTTGAAACCGCCAAACGGATGTACGCCAACCAGCGCACCCGTGCATTTCCGGTTCAGATACAGGTTTCCGACATGAAACTCTCTGCGCGCTCGCTCGAGTTTTGCTTCGTCGGAACTGTAGACCGCGCCTGTCAACCCAAACTCTGTGTCGTTCGCGATATTCAACGCGTCGTCGTAATTCTCGGCTTTAATTACCGCGAGCACAGGGCCGAATATTTCTTCCTGCTCGATCGTCGCGCCTGGTTTGACGTCGGCGATGACAGTCGGTTCGATGAAATACCCTTGCTCGCCGTCGGAACCGCCGCCGATCAGCACGCGGCCGCCTTCGCTCTTACCTTTTTCGATGTAAGAGTTGATCGTCTTAAAAGCTTTCTCGTTGATGACGGCGCTCAGGTTTGTATCGGGTTGAGTTGGGTCTGCGAGTTTGAGCTTTGCTGTTCGCTCGGCAATCTTGTCGAGCATCGTGTCGTAAACTCGCGCATCGATGATCGCGCGCGAGCACGCGGAACATTTTTGACCCTGAAAGCCAAACGCGGACTGGACCACGCCCGTAGCCGCTTCGTCGAGATCCGCATCGTCGGCAACGATGATCGCATCTTTGCCACCCATCTCCGCCACGACTCGCTTGATCCAGATCTGGCCTTCGTTAACTTTCGCCGCGCGCTCGTTGATTCTA
This sequence comes from Pyrinomonadaceae bacterium, assembly GCA_044867025.1. GTDB lineage: Bacteria > Acidobacteriota > Blastocatellia > Pyrinomonadales > Pyrinomonadaceae > PSRF01. Next base: position 8,674 of record JBIOUJ010000017.1, read on the forward strand.
AGCCCGACTTCTTTCGATCCTGTGAATGCAACGTAGCGCGTCTTCGGATGGTCCACGACTACGTCTCCGACTTCTGCGCCGGAGCCGGTCATGAAGTTAACAACACCCGGCGGCAGACCTGCCTCTTCGAGTATCTCGAAAAACTTGAACGCGATCGTGGGCGCGTCGGAAGAAGGTTTCAGCACGACCGTGTTGCCCGTGACTACGGAAGCGACGGTCATGCCGGCCATGATCGCGAGTGGAAAGTTCCACGGTGGAATGATGGCGCCCACGCCGAGTGGCACGTACACCATCTTGTTCGCTTCGCCCGGAATATTTACGAGCGGATGATCGTCGGCGTAACGCAGCATCTCGCGGCCATAAAACTCGCAGAAGTCGATTGCTTCGGCGGTGTCGCCGTCAGCCTCTGCCCACGTCTTCGCGACTTCGTGGATCATCCACGCTGAGAACTCGTGCTTTCGTGCGCGCAGTATCTCGGCCGCACGAAACAAAAGCCCTGCCCGATCTGCTGCCGACACGGTCTTCCAGGTTTCGAAAGCCTTCGCAGCCTCTTCGACCGCGCGCTTGGCGAGTTCTTTCGTTGCCTTGTTGAACCGCCCGACTAGCTGCGTGCGATTCGCGGGGTTGAAACTGTCGAGCATGTTGCCCGTGGTGATGCGTTCACCGCCGATGACGAGCGGGTATTCGCGGCCGAGTTGTTCTCTGACCTTCTCAATCGCCTGGCGCATGGCCTGCGCGTTCTCTTCTTTGCTGAAATCTGTTAGCGGTTCGTTACGAAATTCTGTTGGCATAATTCTACCCGTCTGGGTTTTAGCCGCAGATTTGCGCAAATCTGCGGCTAAAACCCAGACGGGTAGAATTATGCCAACAGAATTTCGTAACGAACCGCT
>JBIOUJ010000018.1:0-17816 GCA_044867025.1 Pyrinomonadaceae bacterium
GCGTTCACCAATTGCCGAACCCTTTCAGGGTTCAAAATACATTTTGATTCGATTACCCAGGGTTCTCGCTACGCTTGAACCCTGGGCTGAAATTAGCGAACGCCTTCGGCGTTATTCCGACAGACTCTGAAGGGGTTCGTCGCTCACACGCCTAACGCTTTCAGCGTTAATCGTGGGTTATATGTTTATCCCAGGGTTTGCGCTGCGCTCCAACCCTGGGCTGGAATTGGCGAACGCCTTCGGCGTTAACTTCCCAATGTTTCTAACAACTGCGCATTCTCACCTCAAACAGGAGAACTCTACATGAAATCCAAGAAACGCGTGACCCGGCGGCGGTTTCTCGAGGCCGTCGGTTTGGCGGGCGGCTCGGCTGCTGTTTACGAGACGATGACCGCCCTCGGACTGATCCACGTCCCGGAAGCATGGGCTGGTCCACCTCAGCTTCCAGCCGGCTCAGGAACCGGCAAAAAAGTGATCATCCTCGGCGCCGGCATCGGCGGCCTGACCGCCGCTTACGAACTCTCACGTGCTAATTACACGTGTCAGATCATTGAAGTGACCGAACGACCCGGAGGTCGCAACCATACTGCGCGACGCGGCACTGTCCTCGTCGAAAAACAAGAGAACGGAAACACTCTCAAACAAGTCTGCGAATTCGACGAAGGCCTGTACCTGAATCTTGGACCAGGGCGGCTTCCCTATCATCACCGCCGCGTACTCCACTATTGCCAGGAGCTCGGCGTGAAGCTCGAGGTGTACGTCATGGAGACGATGGCGAATCTCTTTCAGAGGGATAACGCGTTTGGCGGGAAGGCTCAAGTCAGACGCCAGATTGCCAACGATATCCAGGGATACATCTCCGAAATGCTGGCGAAAGCCGTAAGTCAAAAAGCTCTCAACCAGCAGATGAACGACGAAGATCGTAACCGGCTCTTGTGCCTGTTGAAGAACTTCGGAGATCTCGGCGAGAACGATATATGCAATAAGTGCGGTCAGGAGAAGTGCCAAAATTGTAATAAGGATTGCGTGAGTTGTCTCACTTGCGGCAAGGATTGCACGACATGCTTTGACTACACCGGCTCGACACGTGACGGTTGCGAGATCACTGTTGCTAAACCTTGCAAACCCGGAAGAAAGCTCGCCTTAAAGGAACTGCTGGATTCCGAATTCTGGCGCTTCCGTTTCTACCAATCATTTGAATACGAATGGCAACCGACACTCTTCCAGCCCGTCGGAGGCATGGACAAGATCGTCGATGGCTTTGTCGATAAAGTCGGCAATCTCATTCAATACAACACGGAGGTGCTGTACATCGAGACGCGAAAGGACGGCGTAAGAGTCACTATTCGCGATCGGAAGACCGGCGCTCGCAGCAACATTACCGGTGATGCGTGCATCAGTAATATTCCATTGCCGATCTTGAGCAGGATCGACAACAACTTTTCAGACGAGTTCAAAAAAGCAGTTGCCACCTGCGTATACGATCCGACATGCAAGCTTGGGTGGCAAGCGAACCAGCGCTTCTGGGAAAACGACAAGTACCAGATCTACGGCGGCATCAGCTACACGAACCACCCGATGACGCAAATGTGGTATCCCTCGTACGACTATTTCACCAAAAACGGAACGCTGACCGGCGTTTACAACTACGATCAGAACGCGATCGACTTCGGAAACATGACGCTCGAGCAGCGCATCAAGCTGGCCCGCGAAGGCGCGGTCAAGTTTCATCCGGAGTTTGCCGATACGAAGCTCGTACCCTCGGATAAGGCAATCTCGATCGCCTGGCAGAACATTCCGAACGAGGGTGGCGGCTGGGCCAACTGGGATCCGAATAATATTAATCATTCGAAGGCTTACACTCGGCTACTGAAGCCGGAAGGTAAGTTCTACGTGACCGGCGATCAGGTTTCTCAACTGCCGGGATGGCAGGAAGGTGCGATGGAATCCGCGCAATTCGTCGTCGAACAAATAGCACGACCTGGTCGGCGATTGGAGGCTCCGGGAATCATCCAAGCCCCGAACACAAGGCGTCTGATTCACGGTCGTGGTTAACATTGCCTGAAATGAAGCCGCAAAGAAGCACAAGAATCACAAATAAGCTTTTGTGCGTTCTGTGCCTCTTTGTGGCCTGGCAATCGCACCCTCACGCACAAACGCCTAAAAGAGATCCTACAGAGGCGCTCAGGCAGTTATTGAATTTGCCTGCGCCGCGGCCAACCGATCCCGAGCAATACCCAGCTCCTGAGTACCCAATCACATTCTTCGACCCAAACAATCCACCACCTGATGATGCGCCTGTAGGCGATCTGCTCACGTACTGGAGTCGCTTTGCCTACCGGAACGGTGTCGGTCCATCAGACACGGTGAGGCAGCGGCTGTTCGAATTTTGTCTCGATAACCCGGCACTCTTTACAAATTTCATCTACCTCGTCCCTCAGACGAAAGTAGCAGCCACAAAAATCAAGGAGGTTTACGACAAGGCAGAACTCACGGCGATTCAGCGCGAGCAGATTAAAAAGTGGTTGCTTTTCAATAGCGACTTCTTTTTGGACGAGCTACTCGCACAAGTTAAGAATGTCAAAGAAGATGAGAAGAATGGGACTGTCGAGAATGTTGACGCTCTTAACTCCCTGGTGAAGGTGAAGTGGGAAGCCGGTGAACCTTTGTTGCGCGACCTGATAGACTCAGCCCAGCCGCGCCTGGCAGCGCTCGCAAATACGTTGTTCTATCAACATGCGATCGACGAGAAAGACTCAGCGGCCGAAGAAAAATACCGGAAGATCCTCAAAACGATCGCGTCCAATCGTGATCTGCCATCCCAGGCACGCGACCTCGCTATAGGTAAATTGACTTCAACCGAATGGGACGATAGAGACGAGTGGTACCTTGCGCTTTTTCAGGATGAAACCCTGACCCCTGCGAGTGATGGCGAAAAGAATTTTTGGCCACTCACTACACTCTGCGTCTCGAATCCCGACAAGTGGATTCCGGTAATGGCCCGCATGGTCGAAAGCAAAGACCTGAGAATAAGAAGCGCGGCCGCAAATTGCCTGATTAACGTCAACGTTCGACCTGCCAGGAAAGACGCTCTTATGCCGCTGCTGCCCTGGCTTTCGAATCCGAAGTGGGTCGGCGATAAACTCGAGAGAGGCCGGCTACAGTTGATCGGCAGCATGGAAGACGTTGACATGCCAGAGAGTGTGCCGGGTTTGATCTGGGTGGTTGAAAATGACGATGGTGAAGCCGGCTATAACCGTAGTTCGGCCGCGCAATCACTGGTGAGGTACAAAGACCCTCGCGCGGCGCCGGCTCTCAAAAGGGCACTTGCGAACGAAAAGCAGGACATCCATCGCGGTCACATCATTGCCGCCCTAATCGCTTCCCAGGGACTCACCGATACGGAACAACTGGAGGCGCTTGAAGCTTACGCTACGCAACTCACGTCCGACGAGGGTCGTGCAGACGTCGAGCGCCATAGGAACGCCGATGATGAACAGTTGCCGATGCCGGTCATCATCGGCAAGTACCTGGGCCACCTGGTAGAGGTTCCAGAGTCGTTGGTCCAGGCAGTTTTGACTCGCGCCGACGCTCTCAAAGCAGACAACGCTCCACTCGCTACATCTCTAATCCAGATCGCTCATCGTTGGCAGGGCCGGCAGATTGATCTGGACATGATCACACGCATCGGTAATGGATCGGCCGATGCAACCACGATCAACGAGGCTTTGAAGCGCCGCGCGACACTGCGTCAGAATCTGACGCCGCAGTTGCAGAGTCTGGCCTCAGTGAGCGGCATGGCGCCGGGAATCGGAGCAGTTTTACTCGAGAACCCATCGCTGGCCCATGACGTGCTCACTTCCAAAGATCAACTAGCGCAAATTGCCTTGCTCGCATGTTCGCGCCGGACAAACACTCGTTTGCCGGTGGACCTGATTGGTCCATTCTTGCGCAGTAAGAACGAACTACTGTCGCTTGCGGCTGAACGTTACCTGCTGCATGAAGACAGCAAACAGGCGCAGGAGCTTTTGTGGCAACGCCATCCGAACAAAGCATTCATCACCGGTTGGGGCGAAAACGCTGAGCATGTGTACGAGAATTTCAAGCAGGCGCGTCAGGCCGAAGAGAAGTTTCGTGCTGAACTGTTGAAAGAAAACGGTCCTCTTGAAATCATTGCCATGATCGGGACTGGTTCGGAAATAGACAATCGCGTTCTTCGCATCTTCTCAGACAAAGCCATTTACACTCATTACGAAGATCCGGCGCGCTATCGTGAGCGTGAAGTGTCGAAAGCAGAACTTGCCTCTTTCAAACAATTTCTAACGACCAGGAATTATACAGACCTAGGCCCGCAGTTTGACGCGTGTTATCACGCGTGCACCACGGAACAGTTTTTGACAATGACAAGCGAAAAAGGTCGACGTGTTTATTCCCAACAGGAATGGGCGACCTGGGGCGAGCTTCGAGCGAACCTGGATCGGCTCGGCGAAGGTGCAACGCTTCATTACAACCTTGAAAAAGAAATAAAAGGACTTGAAGTCTTACTCGCAGAGAAGAATTTAACTGTAAGAGACGTGTGGCGGCAGGGGGACGAAACTCGCGTTTTCATTGAGCGCGAACTGACTGAGAAAGAGCTTGCTGAAGAGTACGAGGTTGATGACGACGACAGTGAGGCGGCGCTTATCGACCGCTGGCGCCGTGCGGTTGCACGCCAAAACGCACCCTTCTCATGGCGCGTTTACGCAAATAACAAAGCCGGCGCTGTAACGTCTCAGCCTGACATCTATTCGACGATCGACCTGAACAAGTTTCCGCCAGATGATGAGAACCAGTCAGTACTCGATGCCGACGATGAGCAGGTGCAAAAGCTCACTGACAACGCGATCATCATCGCGCGAACTTATGACGGACTATGGAAACAGCTTGCCGGGACAAAACCGGTCAAGGTAAGCGACGGTGAGTTTTACTACTCTCAACCGATTGCCACAGCCGATGGGAAATGGGTCGTTGTATCTAAAGAAGATGTCAGTTTGTCCAAGCCAAGTTACATCGTTCGGTTTAACGTGCGAACCGGCCGCGAGTTCCGCGTGAACCTGGAACCGGCAGACGAGTTCACTCCAATTGCTTTTGTCGTGACTCAGAACAAGGTCCTGCTTCGTCGCGCCAAAAATCGGTATGTGCCGGCTAAACAAGGCATCGGCCCGGATCGGCCGGAACATCATCTTGTCGATCCGGCAACTGGCGATACGCGACTGGTAACAGGTGAATTCACTCCACTCTACGAAAAAGGTAAGCGCTTCCTTCAGCCAACTGACCAGCCAAATGAATTCTGGGCAGCCATACCCGATGAAAACAAAAAGCAGACGCAAGTCGGTCGCTACAACGTCAAAGAGTTCACTTTCAAATCGCTGCTAACCGTTCCGCAGATCTCTTTCAAAAGCTTGTCAATGTGGGTAGATGAAAGACAGAAAAAAGTTTACGTCGTTTACGAGGGTCAACTGCTCCGCCTGCCGCTGCCTTAATTGCTAACTGTCAGCAATAATCCTGTGACAATCTGCGCATAGAAAACATACCCAGTGGGCTTTGCATCAAGAGTCATCTCATTCACACCGGGCTTTAGCCCGGTGTTAGACGAGAGGCATAGATAGAAAACCGTTTCCAACGGTTTTCCGGTGCTTTGCTGTGAAACCGTTAAAACGGTTTCAGAAGAATTGAAATGCCTTCCACCGGGCTAAAGCCCGGTGTGAATGAGACGAAGCGGGAGGAACAAACTATGCGTTGGCGAGGTGAACGGCAAAGCTCAAACGTCGAGGATCGACGTGGTCTAAGTCCTAAGGTCGCAGTTGGCGGCGGCCTCGGAACATTGGTGGTGATAATAATCGCGCTACTCTTTGGCGCGGATCCGCGGCAATTGCTCGAACAGGTACCAAACAATCCAACCTCAGAAGTTCAGAGCTCGCGTCCTGTTAATTCGGAAGAGGAAGAACTGAAACAGTTTGTCTCCGTGGTCCTCGCGAAATCGGAAGACGTCTGGAACGACGTGTTTCGTCAGAATGGCCGTCAATATCGAGAACCAACGCTCGTGCTTTTTTCGGACCAGGTGAGGTCTGCTTGTGGAATGGCCGGCGCTGCTGTTGGTCCGTTCTATTGTCCGGCCGACGAGAAGGTCTACATCGATCTCGCGTTCTATGAAGAACTGCGCCGTCGATTCCAGGCGCCCGGGGATTTCGCGCAGGCATACGTCGTGGCGCACGAAGTCGGTCACCACGTTCAGAACCTGCTTGGCATTTCCGATCGTGTCGACGCAATGCGGGGCAGGGTGAGTGAAGCTGAGACGAATCGACTTTCGGTGCGACTTGAACTACAGGCCGATTTCTTCGCCGGCATGTTTGCGCGCTACGTTCAGAACCAGGGCATGCTCGAAGCTGGGGACATCGAAGAAGCGTTACGAGCAGCGAGCGCGGTGGGCGACGATACGATTCAACGCCGCACCACCGGCTATATCGTGCCCGACTCATTCACACATGGCACATCCGAGCAGCGCCTGCGTTGGTTCAGGAAAGGCTACGAGACCGGCGACATGCGCCAGGGCGACACCTTCAGCGCGACGAATTTGTAGTTGAGCCACAAAGAGGCACAAAGAAGGATTGTGTTGTGGCCCTGGGTGCGTTCGTCGCAAGGGCGCCGGATTCCGATCCGAGGCTCACCCAGCGCGGTGAGCGCGATTGCACAACCATTGGTGCGTTCTATAAATTAGCGTCATGAAAAGATCATACGCTCGCTGCTTGACGCTGCTCGCCGCCGTTCTCTCATTCGCAAGTACGTTCGTTATCGCCCAAACGCCGCCGCGCGTTACACCGATGACACCGGACGTCGTCGAGAAGTACGATCAGACACTTCCATCCGCCGACTATATCCGGCGCGAGGTCATGATCCCGATGCGCGACGGCGTCAAACTCTTCACCGTCGTAGTGATGAAGAAGGGCGTTAGCAAAGCACCAATCCTGCTATCGCGCACTCCCTATAACGCGAGCGGTTCGACGGGCCGCGTCAATAGCCAGCGCATCGTCGACATACTGGAAGTAATGGACACGGAATTTGTCACAGACAACTACATCCGCGTGTACCAGGACATCCGCGGCATGCACCGGTCCGAGGGAGAGTGGATCCTCAATCGCCCGCTCTCGGGCCCATTGAACAAAACCGGCATAGACGAAGCGACCGATGCCTACGACACCATCGAATGGCTGGTGAAGAACACGCCGGAGTCGAACGGTAACGTCGGCGTCATCGGTTCGAGCTACCTGGGCTTCACGGCGTTGATGACGTTGATCAACCCGCACCCGGCACTTAAGGCGGTGATCGCACAGAGCCCGATGGTCGATGGCTGGATGGGCGACGATTGGTTCCACAACGGCGCGTTCCGCATCAGTTCGCTCGGCTTTCCACTGAGCCTGGGATTCAACAAGGGCAACGGCGGCGGCGAATTCGCTCTCGGCGGTGGCGACGATTACACGCGCTATCTCGAAGCCGGGTCGATGGCAGATTTTGTGAAGATGGTCGGCGCCGAGAGTGTTCCCGGCATCCGCAAATTTCTTGAGAATCCTGCCTACACCGATTTCTGGTCGCTGCAAGCCGTCGACAAGTGGCTCGCGGCCCGGCCGCATACAGTGCCGACGATGCTCGTGGTCGGGCAATGGGATCAGGAAGACAGCTACGGTGCCCCCGCCGTCTATCGTGCGCTCGAACCAAAGGACAAGAACAACGACCGGGTGTCACTCGTGATCGGTCCATGGCGACACTCAGGCTTTAATCACTATGGCTACGACCTCGGTGCGATCACCTTCACGGGCGACACGGCGCTGGAATGGCGCGTGAAGTACGCGAAGCCGTTCTTCGATCATTGGCTGAAGGGTGCCCCTGATCCCAGGACGCCCCCGGTGCTCACTTATGCGACGGGCGTGAATCAGTGGAACGTGTCGCAACGCTGGCCGATGGGCACGGCGAAGCCGATCTATCTGGCGGCAGACGGAGTGGCCACGTTCGACAAGCCCAGCGCCACCGGGCATGAAGAGTACATCAGCGATCCTGCCAAGCCAGTTCCCTTCATCCCGCGCCCGATCGCCATGGACGATCCCCTTCAGTGGAAGCCATGGCTGGTCCAGGACCAGCGTTTCGTAACTGGCCGTCCGGACGTGGCAGTCTGGACGAGTGCGCCGCTCGAAAAAGGAGTTCACATCATGGGTGCACCCGAAGTGGAGTTGTTTGCATCCACGACGGGGACTGATAGCGACTGGGTGGTTAAACTCATCGACGTCTATCCAAACGACGTTCCAGAAGACGCCTCGCAAGGGGCGAAGCCGTCGATGGCCGGGTATGAATTAGCGATCGGTATTGAGATCTTCCGCGGCCGCTACCTGAAAAGCTTTGCAAAGCCCTCGCCACTCGAGCCAGGCAAAGTGGAGCGCTACAAATGGAAGCTGCCCGACGTGGACCACGTATTTCGGCCGGGCCATCGAATCATGGTCCAGGTGCAATCGACGCTCTTCCCGTTGTACGACCGCAACCCGCAAACGTACGTCGAGAATATTATGTACGCGAAGAAGAATGACTATAAAAAGGCGACGCAGAGTATCTGGTTCGGCGGTGGAAACGCCAGCTCTGTAGTGTTGCCGGTGGTTCAATAAACGTCGGTGGTGATTATTGTTGTGTGGTCCAGTGTGGACTCCGACCGACCCAGTCAGGGAGGGCTCTGCACAAGGTGAGCGCACGCTCGCCACGTTTCACAAAGCGCCCTAAGTCTTTCCACTTCGGATAGGTGTTCATCGGGCCGGGCTGTAATCCCCTCAACTGGCATTCCACAAGGGCTAAAAGTTGGTTGCCAATCGAATACGAATAAAACGCGCTATATGCCTTCATTATCAGACCGGGCAACTCTCGGACGAGGAACTATGCCTCATTATCGAGCGGGCCAGAGAACTTCTAAAAGACAATCCTAATCCAGTCATACGGGATCGACTTTTTGGAGTGTGCGTTTCACGTGCTGTCTTTGGTTGGTACAGTTCATTCTGATTGGACCAATTACCTAGATTTTCGAGCACAATCGCGAACTCATTATGAAAGCGACCTTTCAGAGTATCATTCCCGGTTGTTTCAACCAGCGGCGCCGCGCTTATTAGAATGTTCAAAGCCACTCGCGACGCGGGCTCAGTTGCGAGTGGCTCTGCAAGTGAGCGCCACGGTTAATGAGAGGGCGTGGCGTGGACGGACCGACATGAAACCCGACCGCCCAGACTGTCGGCCCAAAATACAAGCGAGAGATCACAAGATGCTCGGCGGATTCCTTGACAATTAATACGCGTGTATAGTTTAAGAGCGCTGTTTTAGCTGGCTCCGTTGCCGACACAAGCACAGACTCAACTCACGAAACAGCCGTTCTAGGCAAGGAGTGAACGATGGATACCTCAGCAAGCAACCCAAACGCATTAGCTAAAAGTCTGGCTGTCGCTCTAGTCCTTTCAGTTGCTGGTGTCTTAATCATGGCCTCGCGTCTAACACCAAGTAGCGCGGCATTGCAGGAAAGAATCTTTGAGAACAAGATACCGGCGCATATTCCTATCAAGATCAAAATCAAAAAGGAGAAGGAAGAATCGTTTAAGGATCTGAAGAATGAAAAGTGGCTCAGAGAGTTTGAACTTGAAGTGACCAATACGGGAGACAAGCCAATTTACTTCCTCTACATTATGTTGGGCACTAACGTGAAGGACAGGGAAGATGGTTTGGAGCTAATGTACCCGCTGAGCTATGGGCGAGCCGAATTGGGCAGCATTGTCACCAAAGCAACCAGCAATGATATTCCCATTAAACCAGGTGAGACACAGATTTTGCGCTTGGGTGAGGTACCGGTTTGGGAGCAAGGTGTGCGTGAGCACCGCTGGCCGCAATCGACTAGGTTCACCGCTGAAATTCAGTTGCTCAGTTTTGGCGATGGTACAGGCTACTTCGGAACCAAACCGTATCCCCCTGCGGAGCGACGACAAGCGAGCTTAAAGGACAAGCCTCAGTTACCGAAAGCGCGATCAGGGCCAAGCGAACGATTGATTAGTAAGGGCACACGATCAAAAAGCTCTTCGATCTTCAACCAGCCGACATTTATGTCGGCTAATTTTTTGTCCTCAGAAAGTGTGATTAACGCGGCTCCCTCAACAGCGCCGCCGTTTGTAACATGCCAGTTTCCAGAATGTACTCCGGTCATACCGTGGTCCGGGTACGTTTGCTGGGACAATGACAATCGCCAGTCTTGCAGGGTGCAAAACCGGCCCACGCCTGACCAGATAAATGGTGTTTGCATGGAGCTGGAATTCGGCAAGACTGAATGTGTCGCGGGCGTGATCGCGTATTTCTGTCAAACAATTAAGGTCTATGAGTGTGGTTTCGGCCCGGGCCCACCAGCATCACCTTCCCCAACGCCTTCACCACAACCCTGTACCTATTGCGCAGATCCAAATGCGTTGCATCCTGCTGATTGTTCGGATCCTGCTCACCCGAAGTGTACAGGTTTGTACGAATATCAGCAGTCTGGTTGCTGTTATCGGGAGACGTGTGAACATGCAGGTGTGACCCCACCACCACCGCCTCCGCCCTGTCCCGAGGGATATTTCCGAACTAGCAATGAACTACAACCATTTCCATCATGTGATTATTTGCCGTGCATTCCAGTTCCAGAACCAACACCGACACCGGAGCCGCCACCGCCACCACCACCATCAGGGGAATGCAATGTGTTCCCCAGTGTTTGCGATCCGCCCGATGGGTGGAGCTGGGACTGGTGTTGTTGTGTCAGTGAGTACCTACTTAATAACGGTTCCTGGCCGTGTACGGACACTCCAGTAATATACGACAGTAACCATAACGGTTTGGACTTGTCTGACGCGGAGCATGGTGTGGCATTCGACATTGATGCCAACGGTAGCTTAGACATCATCGGCTGGCCAATTGATCCCGATGACAAGCTTCTGGTCTTTGAGCGATGGGACCTTAAACAGGATTGCATCAGGAAATCCCTTGGCATCGGAGTCCGCAACGGCCTCAACCGCGTTTCGACCCGAACCGACAAATGACACGTAGTACTCTGGGCGACACCTTCAGCGCGACGAATCTGTAGGCCACAAAAAGGCACAAAAGGAAGTATTGTGTTGTTCGCGGTTACAGCCAGCATAAGGCCTTAATGCGCGGCGCGGTTCTTTCTCAAAAATCGGTCTTGGGATCAAGGATTTCGCCATTGCGGAAATTAAGGACCAGGCGTATAAGGGAACTAACTCAAGGGCCTGCTTACCAATGTCATCCGCGATGTCGGTAAGGAAGCTAAATCGAACCTTATCTATAGGAGTCCTCTCATGCCTCGCCGATTCATCGCAGCTCTCAGCTTCCTAGCCATAATCGCTCTGTTTGCTTATTTAGCGCTATTAAATCCTAAGGCTTCGGCGTCGCCTCAAGGACTTACTGTGAAAAGTCGGACCACGGGACACGAAGTACTGACGGCCGACTTCTTAGACAATCAAATAAGAATCCGTCTACAGAATAACCACAAAGAGACGATAACTGCCTTCGCAATCAGCTTTGGCAATACGATAGTTAAGGAAGATTTCGCTTATTCAGAGGTCCATTTCGGTATTGAACCCGGTGAGACTTTTGAGGAGAGTTATCCCTTCCCCCGTTCATCCTTTAGTGCTGAACCTCCAACGCTTCTCCTGCTTACCGTTTTGCTAAAGGATGGTACGAACGATGGAGACTCCAAAGTAGGACAGCAAATAAAGGATGAAAGATTGGGCGAAAAAATTCAGCTTCACCGAATGCTTAAGATCCTGGGGAAAGAAGAATCTTCACGTAAGGACATAAAAGCTCTTAAGGGTGATATCACTGCTGCTTTGGACGCCGGCGAAGATGAAACGCGCATCATCAGAAAGGAATTGCTTCCAGCCTCAGGAATGACTGACGAGCTATCTGAAAATTTGAAGAAAGGTCTTCATTGGGGACGAGAAAAGATGTTGCGGAAATTCCAAACCCTGGAACATCTGCCAACTGAGCGCCAGGAAGAGGGATTGATAGAACTAAAGGATCGAGCTCATAAGTTGTTCGCAAAACTCTAATTCCTCAGATTAAAATTTTCCTCAAAAGGGCATCCCATGAAATATCCCCTGCTTCTCACTCGCGCTTTATTTATCGCTACAACCGTTTTCTTAACAGTGACAGTCACAAACGGTACCGATTGCACACCGTCTGGGAACCACTTAAGTGACACCACTACTGGGGCATGTGGTTTTGGCAACAACAGTACGCTTACTAAAAAAGGTCTTTGGTATATTACTTGGCCTGACGGAGCCTATGACGAGTTGACAGCTAGCGGTTCCGGCTTGTGCGGTTGGCATACGAGTTGTAGCGACCTCGGAAGTTTAAATAGTATCTATTGTTGGCCTGATTTCTATCCACCTCTAACAACGTCGTCGGGTAATTTTAGTATCCTGGTCGTAAACAAGGATATTGAAGAAGTGACAAACCGCTGTGGAGTGTCTGTCTTCGTGGAGACACGGAAGTACTGTAGGGATAGTGGACAAAAGACCTGGGAAACCAACCATTCTTGCAGTGGTGCGGTTGATGAAGGCTGCGGGTTTCTGTTGGTGGAGAATCCAAACCCATGCGAATGTGATCCTGAGTCAGTAGCGTGCCTCTCGCCAATACTGATTGACGTGGCAGGTAATGGATTCCAACTGTCCAGTGCTGCTGCTGGCGTTGACTTTGATATTAGAGCTGTAGGCACCGCACAACGGATTTCCTGGACTGCGCCATCTTCCGATGACGCCTGGCTGGCGTTAGATAGAAACGGAAACGGTACTATTGATAACGGCTCTGAATTGTTTGGCAATTTCACACATCAACCTGAGCCTCCTGTCGGCCAGGAACGAAACGGATTTTTAGCCTTGGTTGAGTACGATAAGCCAACCAACGGAGGTAATGGGGACGGACTAATTACACCGAGCGATGGCATCTTCTCGTCGTTGCGTTTGTGGCAAGACCGCAATCACAACGGTATATCGGAAGCAGCAGAGTTAATCAGCTTGCAGAGCATTGGCCTGAAGACGATAGAACTGAATTACAAAGAGTCCAAGAAGCAGGACGAATACGGAAACTATTTCCGTTATAGAGCCAAGGTGAAGGACGAACAAGGTGCACAAGCTGGTCGGTGGGCGTGGGATGTATTTTTAGTCACGCAATAAGTTTGGCTGGATGCCTGAACAGAAGGGTCCCCCGCAATGCGAAAAGCGCTTAACAAGTGGTAAACGCTACTGGTTTCGCGTGGCCGCCGTTGGTGCGGGCGGGCAAAGCGGCTAGAGCGAGCACGCGACTCCTATCTAACGAAAGCATTGTGTTAACGCTTCTCATTAGCAGGATCAGAAGAGATATTTCACACCAAGCAAGATATTCTGGTCAGTTCGCAGCACAAGCGATCCTGTATTCCGCACCACGGGAAACTGAAAGCTCCCTTCGATGACGAACCTCGGCCGAGCTGCATACTGGAGTCCGGGAGCAAGGTAATATTCGGTCGATCGACTTCCGGCGACAGGTAATCCATCGAGGCGACCCGTCCCCCGATGAACGAATGTCGTTTCCAGAATCAAAAACAACTCTCCGCCGGGTTTGTGAGGATCTTTCGGAAACACATACTCAAGATCCGTATTCAGGCGTTGCTCGTGGCCCATGCGAAAGCCGTCACGCTCAGTGCGAAAAATCACTTCAGCATTGCCTCCGAAGATCAGCCGGCCTCCTGCCTGAGAAAACGCCAGATCGAAATGTGGCGCGAACCCGCCATTGATTGGTGTCAACTGTTGTCGCACGAAAGCAGGGACGTTGATTTGGGCCTCGCTGGGAGCTGTCTTCTTTCCAGTGGGAGCCTCAAAACCGATGCGGAAAGCTGCCTGTCTGTCGCCGTACGTCTCTACTTTTCGGTAGAAGCGATACTTGGCCCAGCCTGTAACATTTCCCAAACCAAATCCCGACCCGCTACTGGTTTCATCTTCGTAAGCCGTGCGTGAGAACGGCACCTCGAGTTCCAGTTGCAGTCGCGGTGACGGAGTGTAAGAAACACTCAGATCGAACACCTGACGATCCACATCCAGGTCGCCAAGATGCTGGTTGATTAGATAAACCCGAGGCGTGACAGCGCCTCCCTTATAAACCGTCAGGCCCGGCGACGTCACACGGATCGGTGCAGTGGCTTTTTCAGCTTCAACGTTCGCGTCATTCTCAGTTACGAGCGGTGCGGATTCGTCAAACCGAACTTTCGCAAACGTCAGGAGTGGTCGTCGCCGATACAGTCCAACTGCACTGTCCTTGCGACGCGGAGAGATCGTCTCATATGCATTTGATCCTGTTCCTACAGTTTTCCAATCGCCAACGATGTCTACGCTCGAGCCAACGCCGGCGCCACCGATAACTTGATCCACATTAGGACCAACCAGCAGGATCTCTTGTCGCGAACCCTCGACAACTATGGACCACCCTTTGTCATTCTTCGCGAGTGTTCCAGCCACCGTGATGTCGGCAGAAGCGAGCGTGTAACCCGCTTTTTTAAGTGTCTCCTTCAGCGCAGAGAACGACACGGCCTTATCAGCCTTTGGCGTAAAAACGCCCAGGCCTTTTTGAAAATCCGTTATTTGAATCTCTTCTCGTTTTGGTGCGAACTCTAGACGGCTCACGGCCTTCTGAATGTTGTACACTCAATTGCCGCACAAATAACCGGCGATGTGCATTTGCACTCGTTTCACTTGAGCCATACCGGTGCCGGAAGTTCCCGCCAAAAGCAGTAGCAGCAATGTAGGCGCAAAAAGTCTTCTACTCATTTTTGTCTCCTCATCTAATGCAACGATGAAACCATGCACGAAGCGCACACGAATGTCGTTAAACGCTTCGCGTAGACACAATACTGCCCTGTGTCTGCTAGATCAGGAGCGTGAGATGTTGAATGTATTTGGGAGTTAAGTCGGAAGCAGGTGTCGATTGCAGGTACGCACGCGACACTCTTATTGACTGCACCGGCGATTCAGGAATGATAAACACCGGCGTCGAATTACTTTGCGTCGTTAGATTGTATGACGCACTCGAGCTGGTACCGCCGGATTCCGAACAGTTCAGATTGCAGCAAAGACGCGCTAGTGAAGTCTCACGTCCTTTGGTCGCTGATTGAGCCTTCTTACAACAGTTCGGTAACCTGGTAAGCGGACAAAATCCCTCATGCCGGTGCATACCTGTACCGGCAACGCTTATTAGCATCGCACCAACAACACTTAAAATGAGGAACCGCTTCCGCATAGATATTGCGACTATATGAACCGAGTTCTTAGAGTGTCAAGCTGAGCTATATGTGGGTAGTGTTATATACGGTCTTGTGTACGCGATTCGAGTTACGGCACACGAGAACCTGGTTCAGATCAAATCAAGACATCTGACGTCAACCAGCGTTTTCAATCGTCTACGATCGATCAAGACTGTCACCTCACGAGATCGAAACAGCCGAAAGCTGTGACTAGCGGTTACGGGAGAATCACGAAACGTACATGTAGCGTACACGTTCATTAATCTAGACCTTGACTTGGGCCATGGATAGACGTACAAAGTCGCCGGGCGTTGGCAGGTTAACCTCCAGCTCCTAACTCAACTCACCCGAGGACAGTCATGCGCCTATCAGTCCTATACATCTCCTCCATTGTTCTTGTCTCATTGATTGGAATAGCTGCTCTGAGCGGCACTCGTCTCAAAACGCAGCAAAACGCCCCTTTACAGATAATGAATCGGACTCAAGCGTTTTCCGTCATTAAAGCGGAACGCGGAGCAAACGAATTCTCAATTACTCTAAGAAACAATTCCACTAAGACGGTGACCGCTTTTTCAATTGCACCGAGCAAGGGATTTACGATAGTCGAAGAGTTCGTTTTGGCGGAGATTTCCGATATCGGTATCAGACCTAACGCATTGTTTTCGAAAAGCTATCCGAGTCTCACTTCCATTCAACCGCAAACAATTGAAGTCAAAGCGATCATCTTCGATGATGGGACCGCTGAGGGTGATACGTCTTCCGTGCGGCAAATAGAGGATTCGCGCCTGGGCCAGCAAATTCAAATACGGAGAGCCGTTAAAGAGTTACAAAACTTTGTCGCAAAAGGTCTCGGTGATGTTTCTGAATTTAAGAAAAGTCTAAGCAGTGCTCTTAGTTCTTCAGACGCAGATACGTTGAATATTCTCGCGGAGCTTAAGCCCTCGCGCGCGACCCGACAGCAGCCGTTATCAGAAGATTTAAGGGAAGGTTTGGACAATGGGAGACAGAATGTACTGAGGCGTTTAGCGGAGGCAGAAGCGAATGGGTCAAGCGGTTTTCTGCAAGTGAAAGAAACCTATGAACGAATTCTCGCACGTTTAAAGTAGAACATACATGCTCGTCGGGTGGCGGCGTTATCATTCTTTGGACATACGAGGAGGGTGCCGGAATTACTGGTCCGCTGACTCTTACGATTTTGAATGACTGGCGACGGCTCCAACATCAAGATTCGCAAAGCAGCGAATACGGACCTGCCACACTTGGGCAGGCTTGGCGCACTTCTGGTCCAGGAGCATCACGATTTCGACAAACGACGTTTCCTGGCGGCGAAGAACCGTACACCACAGGACTACGCCTGGTTTCTTGGCACACGACTCGACGATCGCAATGCTGTCATTTTAGTTGCTGAGACCAAAGGCGAGACGATCGGTTACGTTTACGGCGAGATTCAAGGCTACGACTACATGTCGCTGCGCGGTCCAGCCGGCGTGCTAAATGATTTGATTGTCGATCCCGCGTATCGGGGCCAGGGTGTGGGACGGTTGCTGCTCGAGACAATCATTTCATGTCTGAAATCGCGAGGTGTCCCACGCGTCGTGCTGTCGACCGCCACCAAAAACGAATCGGCCCAGCGCCTTTTTGAACGGAGTGGTTTCCGACCCACAATGATCGAGATGACGCGCGACTTGGAGGAAACAGAAAAGTCCAATGAATGACATTGCCATTGATCGGACTGAGGGGAAATGAATTTAACAACATTCGCAGGTTGGGAAAACTTCTACGTGATCGTGGGCTCGTCTGCCGGTGCGCTGATTGGTTTGCAGTTTGTCGTTATGACATTGGTGGCTGAAAGATCAATGCCTTCTCCCGAAACTACTGATGCGTTTGCGACACCTAGCGTTATTCATTTCGCCGTAGTGTTGTTGCTGTCTGCGCTCGTGAGTGCTCCGTGGCATAGAATGTTTACGGTTGCACTTCTCTGGGGATTGGTTGGTCTGAGTGGAATCGTGTACACGATTCTTGTCGCTCGGCGTCTGCGAAGGCAAACTCAGTACGAGCCTGTATTGGAAGACTGGCTATGCCATATTCACCTCCCGCTTGCGGCTTACGCGATTCTTGTGGGATCAGCGTTGGCGGCTCACTCCTATTCGCGCACCGCTCTCTTCTGCGTCGGCGCTGCCGCGCTGTTGCTGCTGTTTGTTGGAATTCACAATGCCTGGGACGCCGCTACTTACGTGATTGGTCGTGGATCCCGAGAGAGCGATCGCCGCGAGTAGTTTTGTGGGCTTTGCACAAAAAGTCGAAACGAAGCGCCGAAGACGCGGAATATGAAAGCCAGGGGCAAGCGCGAAGCGAAGCGTAGCGCGTCGCCCCTGGGAAGAGAAAACAATCTGGTCCAGCGCTGAAAGCGCGTAATACCCGTGATATTTCGGCCTTTCAGGCCTTA
>JBIOUJ010000019.1:0-59475 GCA_044867025.1 Pyrinomonadaceae bacterium
CGCGGATCTGATCCGCGTTCATCTGAGAAAATCTGCGGCTAAAACTCTGTTCTGTTAAAATCCTGACCCATGCGCGAGTGTCCCCGGTGTGAATCCTGCTACGAAGACAACGTCGAAACGTGCCCGCAGGATCAAGCGACTACTAAACACACGCTGCCGGGCCCGCCCTTGCTCGCTTCACGTTATCTCCTCGAGAAGAGACTCGGACGTGGAGCCATGGGCCAGGTGTATCTCGCACGCGATCAAAATCTGATCACGCGACGCGTCGCGATCAAGACTGTACGACCTGACATTCTGAACGACGAAGACCTGCAGGAAGGTGAGGCCATCGCTCGCTTCGAACGTGAAGCGCGTGCGGCGGCTTCGATTCGACATCCGAACGTCGTCGACGTCACTGACTTCGGCAAGAGTGCGGAAGGCGTGTTCTTTCTCGTGATGGAATACGTCGAAGGTGAAACTCTCTATCACCTGCTGCGACGTGAAGGCACTGTAAGCCCGCAACGAGCAGCGACGATCCTGAGCCAGGTCGTTGCCGGTGTTGAAGCGGCACACGACGCAGGCATTCTTCACCGCGATCTGAAACCCGCGAACATCTTTCTAATGCAACAGAAAAGAAAGACTGGCGGTGAAGATGGTTTCGTGAAAGTCGGAGACTTCGGACTGGCAAAGATCGTCAACGCAGATCGATCCGAGGTTACGTCCGCGAGTGGACCAGAATCGAGAGGAATCATCGGCACGCCGGAATACATGGCGCCCGAGCAGATGCAGCCCGGCGAACGGCTCGACGCGCGCGCCGACGTCTATGCGCTCGGCGCGATTGCGTATCACATGCTCGGCGGGCGGCCGCCTTTCACGGGCAACATCACTCAACTCATCGCGCAGAAGCTGACGCAGGCGCCGCCTGCCTTGTCGAGTTTGCGTTCCGACGTGAGTGATGACCTCGAAGCGTCCGTGATGAAAGCACTTTCGAAAGAGGCTAACGATCGGCCGGCGAGTGCGAGTGAGTGGTTTGACAGTTTTGCGTCTGCTGCTTCCACGAGTTCAGAGTTAAATAAAAGGGGAGATTCGAGGCTCGTGATCATGGCGCCTTCCGGCGCGGAGGTTTACGTCGACGACGAGCGTTACGGAAGTGTCGGACGTTCGGGTCGAGTGATTCTGACGTCGCTTGCGCCAGGACAACACGTGCTTCGCGTGGCGAAGTCAGGCGAACCTGATGACGAGCGTGTGATCGAGATTCGCAGCGACATCGCCGAACAGATCATCGAGGCGCAACTGAAGATCGGTATTTCAAGCAATCAGTTGACGCCGTCGCGCGGAGGCAGTCTCGACAGCAGGCATGGTGGACATTCGGCGACGCTCGTCGTCGTGATGTGTACGAAGTGCCATTCGCGTTTTGCTGAAGGAGTGAAGTTTTGCGGCAGGTGCGGTAACACGACGTTTCAACCAGTCTCGACGGACGTGAATACCGCGCCTTTGAGTTCCCCGGGCACGGCGGCGCCCGGTGGCGTCACGTGTCCGCGCTGCCGGAACAATTATCCCCCGAACACAAAATTCTGCGGCCGCTGTGGGATTCCCATCGGAACGGCGGCGCTCGACTGGCGTCCGCCAAAGCCCGTGGAAGTCTTTTGTCGAACCTGCAGCAGCAGTTATCCTGCCGGAACGAAATTCTGCGGCCGCTGTGGAAAGCCAATTACTGCTTGAGCGCGCGCTGAGATTTCTATAATCTGTGCCGAATTGTACTTTGGTCTTTTTAGTCTTGCCTTGCAGGCTCTGGCTTAGATCGGGTCAGTACCACCTGCGGTAGCGGGTGGGTCAACGATCACAGTCAAGCATGATGGAACAGTTGACCCACCCGCTACCGCAGGTGGTACTGACCCGATCCAAGTCGAACCATTACGAATGAAGCGCTGTCCTACTTGTAATCGCACGTACACCGATCTCTCCCTGAACTTTTGTTTGGAGGACGGCACTCCGCTGACCGCCGGCGGTCCGGCGCCCGATCCGAATGCGACTATCAGGTATCCCGATCCGAGAGATACATCCGAGCCTCCACCGACCGAGATCTATCGTCCGGCGCCACCCACGACTCCGAGACCGACAACTCCGACTCCGACACCACCGCCGCCTCAACAATGGCGTCCAATGCCACAACCTCCACCGCAGAAAAAATCAAACGCGGTCTGGTGGATCTTAGGCGGACTCGCCGCAGTTCTGGTCATCGGCGTCGGGCTGGTCGTCATGCTCATCGCGTTAGCGAGTCTCGGAGCAAACAGCAACAACAGCAATCTCAGCACGAACCGCAACGAGAATCGCAACACCAACGTTACCGTAAACACGAACTCCAACAACTCGAACACAACACCTCCTGCGTCGTTTGCTGATGACTTCAGCGACAAGAAGTGGAGCACAGGCGTTTCGCAGTTCGGCAGGATCTGGTACGACAACGACGAGTATCACATGGTCTCCAAGGAGAGAACCTTCGTCGTTATGTATTCTCCTCGTACGAACGAATACAACAGCGAGAATGCGACGGTGAGCGTGACGGCGCGCAGCGTTGACGGCAGTGCGCCCTCAGCAGGATTCGGCTTGATGGTCCATTGCGTAGAGAAGGCAGGAAAGCTCGAGGATTATGCGCTGCTGATTTACCCGAGCGACGAACCCGAGTATCAGGTCATCAAGCATAAGGCGGGCACGCAGTCAACGCTTGTCGACCGGACAAAATCAAACGCCATCAAACCCGGCAGCGCTCCGAACAAACTGGAGATCAGAATCAAAGGCGGCGACTTGTGGTTCTACGCGAATGGGCAGTATTTGACCCGCATCAACGACAGTGAAAACTTCAAGCGCGGTCGCGTCGGATTCTACACCAGCGACATTCACGAAGTTGCGTTTGACGATCTCTCGCTCGAACGCTAACCCCCTTGCAATGCAAGTCAACCTGAAAGTCACAGCCGGTCCATACAAAGGACGCATCTTTTCTTTTGCCCAACACGACAGCTTTCTGATTGGTCGCAATCCGGAAGCACATCTCTGTTTGCCTGATGATAGATACTTCTCACGCAATCATTGCTTACTCGAGATGAATCCGCCGCACTCGTTCCTGCGCGATCTGAATTCCACCAACGGAACTTTTCTCAACGGGCAGCGAGTGAAAACAGCATATCTGAATAACGGCGATCGCATACAGTGTGGTGAAACGATCCTTGTCGTTGAGGTGACGACCGAGGATCTGTCTGAAACAACTCACGATGCTTCACTGCCGAAGCGACCAGTGCTCGTCATGGTCGAATGCGTTAACTGTGGCCGGCGCGAACAGGCCCAGGCAACGGCGCCCGACGAACACCTGACGTTCCTCTGCGAAGACTGCCGGATCGAACTCAAGCGATCGCCGCAAGCGATTCCGGGTTACGACATGGTGAGGCTTTTAGGTCGTGGCGGGATGGGCACGGTGATGTTGGGACGCGAGCAACGAACCGGACGCGCCGTCGCTATCAAGACTCTGCTTCCCGAGTTCGCCGTCAGTGATAAAGCAATGCGTCGCTTCATGCGCGAGATCGACGTCGCGGCAGCACTGAAGCACAAGAACATCGTCGAGTTTATCGATCGAGGCACGCACAACGGAGTCGTCTATCTCGTCACGGAATTTGTCGACGGTGCAGACGCGTCGAAGTTGGCCGAAGATCAGGGTGGCCGGCTCAAGTATGAAGACGGCATTTCGATCATCGCGCAGGCGCTCGACGCGCTGGCGTTCGCGCACGAGCGTGGCTACATTCATCGCGACTTTAAAGATCAGAACATTCTGGTTGCCGGTCACTCGCCGAACCTCACCGCGAAGTTAACGGATTTTGGTCTGGCGAAGAGTTTTAGCCAGTCGGGGATGAGTGGTGTGACGATGGCGGGCGAGATGGCCGGGACGTTGGCGTACATGCCGCCGGAACAGCTTCGCAATTTTCGAGATGTTAAGCCGCAGTCAGACATCTATGGTGTCGGTATGACAGCGTACAGTTTGTTGACCGGTTGCCTGGCCCTTGAACTGAGCAAGAACAGCAGTGTAAACGACACGATCCGCGCGATTTTCGAGCAACCGGCGGTTCCGCTGCGCCAACGCGCACCTCACCTTCCGCAGCCTGTTTGCGACATCATCGACCGCGCCCTTGCAAAGGATCCTGCACAACGCTGGCAGAGCGCCGGCGCGATGCGCAACGCTCTGTTGCACTCCGTGAGGTAGTTTAAGCCGCAGATTTTCGCAGATGAACGCGGATCAGATCCGCGCTCATCTGCGAAAATCTGCGGCTTAGACATTGAATAATCGGTGAAATCTGTCGGCCGCGGACGCAAAATCCGTGGCATAATACGGCGGCGCGGGCCAAGAGCCCGCGTTTCGCATCAGGAGAGTTCACCATGAGATCTATCTGGAAGGGCCACATTCGTTTTCTGCTGGTGGCCATCCCCGTCCGCATCTATAACGCGATTGAATCCAGCGAGAAGATTCAGTTCAACCAACTGCACCGTGACGATTTCGGCCCGATCGGCTACGACAAACGCTGCAAGAAGTGCAACGAGATAGTAACCAACGATCAGATCACGAAAGGCTACCAGTACGAGCCCGAGCGTTGGGCCATCGTCGAACCTGACGACATCGCCAAGATCAAGATCAAAACAACGAAGGCGGTCGACATCGTGGGCTTTGTCGATCGCGAGGAGATACCGACCACGTTCTTCGATGCGCCGTACTTCGCGGGACCGGATGGTGCCGTTTCAGAAAAGCCTTACGCGCTGTTGCGCGAGGTGATGAAGCAGACAGGCAAGATTGCTGTCGGTAAAGTCGTGCTGCGCGACCGCGAAGATCTGGTTGCGGTGTTTCCGCAGGAAGACGGTCTGGTTCTGCAGAAGCTGCACTACCCGCACGAGCTGCGAAAGATGGAAGACGTCCCCGACCTCGAGAACGTGGGGAAACTAGACGCGGCGAAATTAAACAAGAATGAGTTGAAACTCGCGACGACGCTCGTCCAGGAAATGACCACGTCGCTTTCAGAGATCGACACGGAAGACAACTACTACAACGCGCTCAGAACTTTGATCGATTCGAAGATCAAAGGCCGGGAGGTCGCGGAATTTGAAGTTGAAGAAGTTCCAAGACTTGATATTATGAGCGCGCTCAAGAAGAGTTTGCAGGCGTCGAGCCGCAAACCGATGGTGAAGGCGGCCGCAACCGCCGCGAAGAAGAAGCCGCAGATCGAGTTGGTCAAACCGCGTGCGGCAAAGAAACGCAAGGTTGGTTAGCGACAGAGTCTTCAGCATTAAATGAAAGATACGGGCACGAAGGTAATCTCATTTCCCTCACCTGTCCCATCAAAGGCAGATTACCAGCGTGTCAAATCTTCCTACTCCATCAAAGAGATCAAACAGCTTTTCGGCCTCAGCGAAAAGACGATTCGCCGCTGGACCGAGCAAGGCATCATCCAGGCTTCATCGCCTGATTTCGTTTACGACTTCAATGCGTTGACGCAGTTTCGACGTGTGCGCGAGCTGCGTGCACAGGGTCACAGCATTCGTCAGATCGAAGCTGAGCTTCAGGGTCAGCTAAATTTGTTTCGAGTCGAGCCGGCGCGACTTGCGCGTTTGCTTACGCCTTTCGAAGAAGCGCTATTGTTACACGAGCGCGGAGACGCAAAAGCAGCAGAACACTACGTCGAAGCAATCAGTGAAGGCGACAACGTGGCCGAGGCCTACTGCAATCTCGGCATCATCAATCTCGAGCGCGGGCAGCTCTCGAACGCGCTCGACAACTTCACGCTTTCACTGAAGAACGATCCGCGGCACGTCGAAGCACACTACAACCTGGCGAATCTTTATTACGACGCCGGCGACTTGCAGCTCGCGAAACTTCACTACGAAGCGGCGGCGCAGATCGAGCCGGGGTTCTCGCTGGTGTACTTCAATCTGTCGTTGGTCTATCACAAGCTCGGGGATTTGAGTGCTGCGTCGGCGACGCTGGAAAAGTACCGGCAGCTCGAGCCTGAAGACGAAGATCTGGAAGTGCTGAATCAACTATTGAAAGCGATGAAGAGCCCTCGAGATCCGCGTTCAGTCTGACGGATGGTGGCGGTGGGCCGGAGGGCTGCCCACCTGGTCTCGTACCGGATCGCAAGAAAGGTGAACGATCCGAAATACGTAGGTATCTTACTGAAAAAGCTAATGGATTCCGTGTTCCAGGATTAGCAGGGTGGCGCTATCAGCGCGGGCCGATTATAATTTTCGTCTCCCACAGCTTTTTCCTGCGTTTTGTGTGTATAGCGGAATAAACTGGCTCGTGTGCAAGGAGGTTCCCCATGTCCAAACCCAGATGCCGTGTGCTTTGTGTCGACGACCATCGCGACACCTCTGACATGCTGCAAATGCTGCTTGCGGAAGAGGATTACGAAGTCCATATAGCGGCAACCATGCAAGAGGCTTGCAACATGGCGACGAAAACTCAGTACGACGTGTACGTGCTCGACAAGCGTCTACCTGATGGGACTGGAGTACAGTTGTGCGAGACGTTGCTAATGCTGACGCCGAACGTGCCGTGCATTTTCTATACCGGGGACGCGTACGAGGTGCACCGTCGCGAAGCGATGGAGGCGGGCGCGGCGGCGTTCGTAGCGAAACCCGATATCGAGGGCCTCATCGACGCCGTCGCTAAACTGTTATCGGAGCGCGAATGCGCCGCAGCCACTTAAGCCACAAAAAGGCACAAAAGGAAAGAAACTCACGAGCTTCATTTTGGTACCTCTTGTGCTTCTTTGCGGCTTGCTTGACACTCCTCAGATCGCACGTATAATTTTTTCCGCTACACACGTGGGCCGATAGCTCAGTTGGTAGAGCAGCTGACTCTTAATCAGCGGGTCGCAGGTTCGAGCCCTGCTCGGCTCACCATTAATTCAATGACTTACGGCAGGTTGAACGACCTGCCGTTTTCATTGAAAATCGCAAGCCTCAGAACCAAATTCCCCAAAGCCTTATTGGGTTAAGGTTCACGGGCGATTCCTAGAATCACACACTCAAACAGGGCACACATTTTATCAGGTTTCCAGAGAATATTCGCAATTGTGAGAACCTCATTTGCCGTGTCGACTCTGGGGCGGACTATGACCTCAGAGAGTGGTTAACACGACACCGCACTCTTTGCTGATTCACCCAATAACCTCTTGAAACTTCGGGTTGTCGGATTCATACTCACTGCATGTATGCTGCTAAGGATCTCCAACATGATTTTGAGGTTGAGCCACTACTAAACGAGTTCGTAATTTCAGTCGGAGGTGAACTCGTCAGCAATTTAATCTCAGGCAATCCCGATTTTAAGAACGCTGACTATGTTTTCAAGAGTCGTAGAGTTGTAATTGAATTAAAGTCATTGCAAGAGGATTTTGCGCTTCCTGAAAAGTTGTCAGATAAGAAACTTGAACTGTGGAAAAAATGGTTCAGTGAGGGCGAGGTTAAGTTCAGGCACATTTTCCATACAAACGAACTCCCCATTGAAAAGCGTCGCCAATTAGTTAGGCTATACTCCGAACCAATTAGACGAGTTTTGAAAAAGGCTAATCGCCAACTTCGAACCACTGCACAGAAACTCGGGATCGGTGAATCACAAAATCTACTCCTGATTGCAAATGATGGTCTATACTCCCTTGAACCAGACGTTGTCATCGCAATCATCGCGCAGTTACTGGAGCGAGAATTCTCCAGTATTCACGGATTCGTGTACTTCACAATTAACCGATACGTTGAACTCTCCGAAGACAATATTGCTCATCACCTATGGATACCGCTTTACAGCGAAACCGCCCATGACGACTTAGTCGATTTTGTTGATGACCTCGGAGTGAAGTGGTTTGACTTCTTAGGACAGAAAATTGGCGGCTGGGAGACTCCACTAATGCAGACGGGTGACAGGGCGATTCTACGTGGCGTTCGTAACATCAGGCCATAAGAAAGTTGACAAGTTGCCTCGCCTATAAGGCTGACCATGTAACCCTCCCTAGTTTAGGTCCGGTCATTAGTAGAGATTTCCGTCTTCTGAGCTCCTCCCAATTTCGCTACCGGCCTAACATAGAAAAAATTGGACCTCGTATCAAAGGTGAGATCTACCGTACATGCAGGATGTTAAAACACATTAGATTGAGCCTCGCTCTAGGATCGCTACTTCAAAATCTTGTCAATCTCGATGGTTCAATATAGTCTCGGTTTCAGAAGAACACCGTCTACGTGTCTTGGAAACTACTGAACTGGTGCCGGCGTTTTCTTCTCCGAGAATCCCCACCGGAACGCGGTAAGCACAAATCCGTTGTTCCTCCCGTCCTTCCTGCCCTGCTCGCCGCCGAATGAAATATTGAACCACATATTCTCAGCGACTTGCCTTTCCAGCCCCAGCGAGAAGCGGGACGAGTTGTCGAACGGTTCGTTATTGTTCCTCGACCGAATGAATACACCCTCGAATGACGCTGTTGAATTCTCAGTTCCAACGCGCAGACGACTGCCCAGGAAAAGACTATCCTGCGATAGGAAACTCTTTTCAACGTCCGGGTCAGGAACCATTTCATTATTGCGGTAGCGAATGTGTAAGATTAGCTGTGAGTTGCTGGAAAGTGCGGGGACTCCCTCAAAACCATAAGCCAGTGACGACCATATACCGCCACCGTTCCATCGGAAATTACTTGTTTTCCCGTCTGTACTTATCCAACTCGGCGCCGCCGCAATGATCCAGCTTGACTTGTTCCAATTCTTCTTTCGTGAAGCTTTGCGACACTCTTCAGCTTCCCTTTCGTTTTCAACCCCAATCGCTTCGTTCGCTTCGTCGTACCGCTTCTTCTCTTTTAAATATTCGGCGTACTCAGCTTTCTGTTCGGGAGTTGCATTCGGACCAGGATCATCCACGGGATCGGCTCAAGAATGTCATCTGGTCCAACCCCCAACTCCCGCGCAAAACAACCAAGCAGCTCATTATCTAATTGCGGATCACCTCTGTCCCAAAGCGTTGCATGAAAGCCGAGCGCCAAACGAGTTGATTTATCATCTTCGCTAGCCCCCTTGGTAGTCGCAAACGAGGTCTGGAACCTCGTTAACAGACGTAATTTACGGCTCCTTTGATAATCGCGGAGACTCAACTGATCACCGGCAAAGAGCAAGTATGGAGCAAGATCCAGAGCAACCCCTGACTGGAAGTTCCCATGCTGATCCACTCCATTCAGCAATGATGTTGCGAGCTCGCGAGGACTCGCTGGACGAGTAACAGTTTGTGGCGTCAGACCGAGTACAGTGAACGCGGGAGACTCCGGAACAGAGAGATCAATGGTGGCCGTCTTGATTGACTCGTTTTTAGCAACGGCAGGTGGAACAGTTCCGGTTTGCAATGAAGATGCAGCCGCCGGCGTTGATGTTCCTGCCGGCGTACTAGAGTTCCCCGTATTCGTGCCAGAGGCGACTCCTGTAACCGTTGACAGTTTCGCTGGAGTCGAATTGTTTCGAGATACCGAAGATGGCAGGGTAAAGCGAATCTTCAAGCTCGCTCTTTCGAAATGTACCTGCGGCGAAGTACCTGCCTTGATCGGGAAGGAATAGACCAGGAATTCTTTATCACTTTTATCCCTTTCAACCCGTAACTCAACTTGTGGATCCGGATCGGCAGTCATTACACCACCTCAAGTCCAATGAAACCGCTGACTGGTGTTCCGGTCAGCTTGCCAGTCTTAGCATCCATGCCTACAACGTTTCCGTCCTGGATTACGCGGACGGAGACAATGTACTGAGCTCCTGGTGCTCCCGTTGGGTCAGCGATCGCTGCCCGCCACCAAACGACGCTGTGATGCAGGATGGAAAACGGCTCCGTTAGTGGCGCGATATCGGGTATGTTGTCACTGTTCACGCCGGCTCCAATTCTCTTCGGCGGTGGCGGTGGCGTTTGCTTGCGAAGCCATATTTCGTATTTTGCGAAGTGCCCGTTGCCGAAAAAGATTTCGACGTGCGGTGCACCTCCATGCTGATTGATGCGTGCAACAGGAAATGGCGGCATTTGTGCTCCTTTACTAAGCTCGTTCACTGAGGGGCACCACTCGCCCCTTCGCACGTTTGCGCAGTGGTGCCCCCGCCCCGTACACCCAATAAGTACGGGGCATGTCAATTCAGTTAGGATCTATGGCACCACTTTTGTCGCGTGCTCGCTCCAGCCGCTTTGTCCCACCGCGCCAACCGCAGCTATCCGAAACCAGTAACGCTTACCACTCGTCAGATTACCGATTGATTTGGTTGCAGAGGTCGCGATTCCAGCTTGCGTCCAGCCGGTAGGCGTCGCCGGGTCCAGGCTGGATTCAATGATGTAGCTACGAGCGTTCGGTACTGGCTTCCATGCGAGGATGATTTCACCGTCATGCTCGCCTGCATTTGCACTGACCCCTTGAGGTGAGGTGGGAACAGTCGAAGCCGTACGAGAGCCTTTGGTTTCCATGCCGGCGCTGGTGATCAAAGTGTCATCTTTACCGGCAATGCTTTCGACATAGGCAGCAAGCTGAGTCAAAAGCTGGTCCAGTTTCCCTTCCGCATTGTCCTGAGTGACGACACGCGTGCTGACCTCCGATTTAGCTGCCTGTACCGACGCATAGGCTTTCTCGAGTTCGTCAGTGGCCGCAGTCACATCCGTTAAGGACGGATGTGGATTCGGGAAGCTCGCGTTGTTAGTCAGCGCCGTTGCGATTTGTCGACCCTTTGCTATCTTTTCAGTGACTGACAAATTTCTAAGATTTAGTCTGATTCGAGCCATGAAAAATTCTCCTCTGGTGCATGTTGGGTTAAACGGGGGAGACAAGTTGACAGGAATTGCGCCATTGAATCGGCCGCCGAATGTTTTGCACGCACTGCGGAATGTTCTGAACGCTTCGCCTAATGTGCATGGCGCGTCTGATCATTCCTTGCACCTCAATGGTAATGCGTGAATGCCGGCAGGTAGCAGATTGAATCTCGAAGATCATGTGTTGAACTTCGCGCTCATTGTTGGCGATGAGTGAATTCAAATTTGCAGTCGCCGCATCATGTATTGAACGCCGGTGGACTTGAACATCTGCTGATCGATCTCAATCATTCGCGCAGCGGTTCAAATTACAATTTGCCCGCGGTTAGAAATGATTCGCCGCGACATTTGTAAGTCGTGACCTAACGCACACAAGACTTTTAAGTGAATGCACGCTACACCGCAGATCCAACTCATCATTCGCAGATTCATAGACAGATTTCCCTGAGAATCATCTGGTTCGCGTCGTTCTCTTGGGCTATCTGCACTTCTTCTTCGAGCGTTTGGACTTGCACTGGTCGCACAACTCACCAGACGTCGGTTTTATTCTGCGCGATTGGAAATCCGATTTGGGCCAGTGTCGGCAATTCGTGCAGAAATGCCACGTATTTCGGTTGATTTTGCGTCGATAGGTTCGTGTCATAGTTCTTTGTGTTCTTTTCGGAAGATTTCTGGGCCAACAGCAAAGCCATTGTTAAAAACACAGGTGAGAGTGGGAGACTTATTAAGAACTACATCGCCGCGTTTAGCGGCTGAAGCGAAGGTGCGGGCAGAGTAAACTCAGTGATGAATGAAAGTCCTCAAGGAGTTCTCAAAAAGTTATTAGAAACTTCTTAGAAGATGAAGCGGAGGACGTGAGGCGGTAGCCGATGGGAGAAACCGGCTACCGCAGTTTGAGGTTCAGACTAACAACTCACTTTCGAGTACTGCAATCTGAGAGTCAACCATGCCGCACACGTTCAACTCTCCGCAGCGACTAAAAGCAAAGTGCTTCGCCGCGTTTGCAAGTACTTTTGGATGGGTTGCATTTTCGAGCATCGCCATAAGCACGAGCAACGCGGCTGATTTTGTTTCGGGCTCATCGCCCGCACGACAGATCAAGTCTGCCAATGCATGGATCTTCTCTTCCCCCGAACCATCTTCGCTGTTTTCGGAGAATTCAGAAAAATCCATATCGACGACAGCTTCGCCCGCATCTACGTGGCGCACTAGATCAGCGAGCCATGGATCATTTATTTCCAATGCGTAACGAATAACCGCACGGCTCTGAACATCGATCGATTTGTCGTTTAAGACTGATTCTGCTCTTCGTTTGAGAGCAGTCCTGGTTGTTTGGTTTACGTGAGGTGTTTCTGCAAGGTCTATTGCACTGCTATCATTAAGCATGACTTTCTTCCTTTCTATTGAAGGTTGATGGTCTAGGGTCGATCTTGTGTCACCAGCACAGGTCGGCCCGCTTCGCTTTTTGGTGGAGTGCTCGCACTATACCACAGTTCGCTGATCTCTCATCCTCCAAAAAGTGCGATCAACGATTGGAACCCGAGCTCCGCGATCTGCGTGTCAGTTTGATGTCGGCGGAATTAAGTTGCTGGGGTGAGGACAGTGACTAGTTTCGAAGCCGAATGGTTAAAGGGCCTGAGAGTCCTGGCGCTCAGCCGGACAGTCAGTTTACGACGAGGCGTATGACCGTCCTTATTCAGTCTTTGTTCTTCGACAGTCTAAAACGATTGAAGTTTGCGCAAACAATAAGGTATTTATCATACGATTATGAGCAAGACTGAGATCCTCGAAGAACTACCCAAACTCACAAAGACGGAGCGCCAAGAAATTCGCATGAGATTGGTGGAACTCGATAGCGATGATTGGCTCGATAATGAAGAACCGTTAACGGTCCACGAAAAAGCATTACTTGAAGCTCGCCTCGCCGCCTACGCGAAGGATCCCGACGCCGGTAGCACATGGGAAGAAGTTGAGGGCCGAATTCGAGCCCGCCTTAGTCGCCAGCCGAACGGATGAACCGGCGACTAATCATCAGACCAGAAGCTGAAGCGGACATCACTGATACTGCAGTGTGGTATGACAGCCGTGAGCCCAGGCCTGAAATAAACCAATTCTTCTTGTCGCTTTGCTCCCATCGTCTGCAACAGCTCCCACTCAAATTTCTCCTTCAATGCCTGGTGCTTCGCCAACTCCTTGACCTCTCCCTTAATCTGCACGGCAACCGACTTCTCCGGTGCGTAACCCGCCAAGGCGTCGCGATGAATTTGCGGGCGTCCTAGGGCAGTTAAATGCCTCGGTTTGACCTTGACTTTATAAAAAACGGTATTTTAAGCTTCATACGCCCTCAACAGTCTTTTAGTACGGGTTTGTAAACAGTGTGCGTACCTAAAGACTCGGGGTCATAAACAGAGGAATCTTCTGACGCGTAGGGCCTGCAATCGCAAGCGCTCACTCGACCGATAGGTCGCTAGAGTTTACTAGACTAAGCGTATACACCAGCGTCAGTCGTAAGCAGGCCCGGAAAGGTGTATGCGTGTCTGAACATCTCATTCTCTACGTCGCGGGCGGTATTCTAGCCACCATCACTGCTGTTCGCTTCATCCTGCAAGAATTAACAACAGTTGTGATTCTGTATAAGAAACTGAAGGTGACTATCCAGTCCGACTTACCCGTCGAATCACATCAACTTTTAAATCGAAACGATTCCAGGCGTGAGTTAGATTCGGGTGGCCCGTAAAAGCTTCAATTAGGTCAAACTCGGTCGGTATCTCGCCTCGCAGCGAATCTCCTTGTATGAGTAGCGATGCGCCGTCGATTCGTAAGTGTTCTAATGATTCGACGGTGCTTTTGCGTTCGAAGGCCTCATTACATCAACGCGACGGCGCTGTGCATTGCCGAGGCGCAGACGGCTGAATTGGATGACGAAATCAATTAGAAAGAATTACCGAACACGCACCTTCAATATAGAGTTTGAATTTGTGTTATGAAGACATTTCGCGTCACCGATTTTGAGTCATTGCATGCCGCATTGAAGCCCTACCGTTCAAACAAGCGATGGGTCTTCAGAGGTCATAGTGATTCAGCGTGGAAACTTTTACCTAAAGCGGGTCGTCCTCCTTATTCCGGCGTAAACGATCGAAGCGTGTTTGAATCTTGGAAGCGCCGTGCAGTCGAATACGTTAGTATTAAGCCCGCATCAGATTGGGACTGGTTATCTATTGCCCAGCATCACAGACTAGCAACGCGGCTTCTGGACTGGACATTAAATCCACTAAACGCCACATTCTTTGCGGTCAGGGAAAACCTTGATTCTGATGCAGTGGTATATGCTTCCTTATTCAGAGTCCAGGCTTCGACAGACAATTATCATCCCATGGACCATCCTGGAGTTGTCATCTTTAGACCGTTCGGCGTCGCGCCCAGAATCACTCGTCAGGGCGGGGTATTCTCGATTCATCAAGATCCCACCGTTCCTTTAGATTCAGTACCTGATGCATTAACGGACCTTCATTGCATCGTGATCGAGAAATCATATCGTGCTTCACTGTTGGCAGAATTGTCTTACTACGGAATCAATAGCGCTACGTTATTTCCGGACCTGGATGGGCTGTCCGACTTTGTTAATTGGACGATTGAGTCTAAAGAATACTGGAATATCCTGGCTTAATTGTTGGGGGTGAGGAACTCATAAGTCGCCCTTTTTTATTTTAGTATGCGACAATTCGGGGGGGGAGGCACAGATGAAAGATCAAGAGCTGCTCAAGAGAATTACTCTGAATCCTAAAGTAATGGCAGGCAAGCCGATCATCGAAGGAACTCGCCTGACTGTCGAGCATATCCTCAATCTATTGGCGCATGGCGCTACAACAGAAGAAATTCTAGGCGAGTATCAAGGATTAAAAGTTGAAGATATTCAGGCTTGTTTTCTATTTGCTACCAAGTCGCTCGGAGATACAGATTTCATGCCCCTGATATTGGAAACTGCATAAATGCGCTTC
Organism: Pyrinomonadaceae bacterium; assembly: GCA_044867025.1. Classification (GTDB taxonomy): domain Bacteria; phylum Acidobacteriota; class Blastocatellia; order Pyrinomonadales; family Pyrinomonadaceae; genus PSRF01. Next base: position 14,821 of record JBIOUJ010000019.1, read on the forward strand.
CTTGTAGATGAATGTACGGGGCCCGCAGTCGCAGCATGGCTGCGTACTGAAGGACATGAAGTCTTTTCGGTTTTTGATGATGCTCAGGGAATAGAAGAGGACGAAATTATTCGAAAAGCGTATACGGAGAGTTGGATTTTGATTAACCAACGATAAAGATTTCGGCGAAAAGGTTTACCGTGAACAGCATCCACATCGAGGCGTAATCTTGATGCGGCTTGAAGATGAGCGGGCTAATAATAAGATCGAAGTGCTTCGGCGACTGCTCGAACAGTACTCCGATAAAATAGCAGACAGATTCGTTGTAGTTACAGAAACGCGAGTTAGGTTTGACCGAACGTAGAGTGCACGCTCGGATGGCGTGCGATCATTTGTCGCTGGCCGGCATCCACCCTCCTTTGGGATTGCGCTGCACCATCTGACCTGACCAGGCGGTACCGTCACTGAAGCCGATAAGGTTGACACGAATTTCAACTTTACTCGTCACGAAAAACCCCGTGTCAATTAGGAGAGCATTCATTGCACCCCACCTATTGTCAGTCAGCGTAATTCCAAGGTGTTCTCCTGGTGAGATAGATTTTACGCTCAGAGATGGCATAGCTGACGCACTAGGATAGCTGAAAGGGTCATCGCCATAATCAAGCGGGAAGCTGGCTCCTGGTTTCTTAGCGTCTGGTTCGGATCTTGGAAAGAATAGCTCAAGCTGTACAAAGGTTAGGGACTTGTCTGAGTCGTTCCTTACATCTACAGTGAGTCCTTTGAGCCAATCGTCATCGTCAACAAAAGGCTTATTCGATTCAACCTTTCTTCCGTTTGTACGGACGTTCATTATCTTCACTGGTGATCGTGGATCATCCTTAATATAAGTGGCCCTCTCGTTTCCTTGCGCAAACGCAAGCAACGAACTCGCTGAGGTCAAGACCAGTAACACGATTCCCAAATCCATCAACTTCAGTCCATTCATAAAGCTCGCTTTCCGACGTTAGTGTTGAGTTAATAAATAGACATCCCACGCCCAACGTCCCACTTTGGCATTACGTTCATCTATGACATTAGTGATCAGTTTTTGTTAGATCCGGACTGGACCAGATCCATCCTGTAAATAATGCCTCGGGCTTATTTAATGCTAGCTCCCAGCGACTTCGAACCCGCGTGACGACTTACCGCGTCGTCTGCAATATCGCGTTGAAAAAGTTGGATAATTGGTATGTAAGTATGAGCATCGGATGCGTCAGTTTTTTGGGAGGATCAACGCATATCTCAGTAAAATTCCTATCGGTGGAGAACTTTACTCATGCCACTGACGTGCTGTCAATTAGGGCGAATTGCCGCATCAAAAACCTACTCCAAATGGCATTCGTTGACGTCGGATCCAGGGAGAGTGGCCCTGCGTGTGGCCGTCGAAAAACATTTTGTTCGTTAATTAAAGCCCATTTGCTAAGATTGCAGAGGCTCTGACGCCGAATGCTTCTGCCCTTGTACTCTCACCGCCCGCTCAACTACTACAGTAGGAGAAACCAATGAACTACCCACTTCAACTATCTTTCCAGATCCTGTCAGTAGCCCGAAAGCTCTCTGTTATCGACGCCGCGGGAAACTTGAGTTTCTTTGTGAAGCAGAAGGCTTTTAAGCTAAAAGAGTCGGTCACCGTGTTCGCCGACATGGACCAAAAACTTCCTTTGTATGAACTAGCCGCTGATCGAGTACTTGACTTTTCTGCAAGCTATCATTTTAAGGACACGAGGGGCACGCACGTTGGCACCGTGAGGCGAAAAGGAATGAAGTCTTTATGGAGGGCACGGTACGACATAGTCAATGGCAGTAGTCGCGCACTGACAATCCAGGAAGCAAATCCGTGGGCCAAGGTTTGTGATTCGCTGTTTAGCGAGATCCCTATCCTGGGAATGTTCAGCGGATATGTTTTTCATCCGGAGTACGTAGTTGCGCGCGAGGATGGCACGCCGGTCATGCGTCTGAAGAAAGAGCCGGCATTTTTCCAGGGCAAATTTAGTATTGAAAAGCTCGGTGCTGTAAGTGAGGACGAGGAGACGCGAATACTTCTCAGCCTCATAATGATGGTGCTGTTGGAGAAACAGCGCGGATAGTGTTACCTCCTACTCTCTTACGTAGCCCTCTTTGTGACCTCGATTTGGTCCCCAATTCTCTCCGTGTTCAAAGTGAACGAGATCCACCCACACACGCGGAGTAACTGAAGCATCCAGAGTCATTGGTATGGTCTGTGATTCACCTGGCGCTAGTAACTGCCGATCGGGCACGGGATTCGTAAAGTTGACATGACGAGGGTAAGGTTGATCATTGCTATCCCAGCCACGACAAGCACATGAGTGTCCCAGGGAGTATCCTCGAACCGACCTGTCACTTACATTCTTGACGGTAACGAAATACTGAGGTTCGCCATCTGCTGTAGTCGATAAAGTATGCGGAGTCACTGTCACGACCAACGGTTCAGCCCACGCCGTGTGTCGCAACGGATTCACCAACCAAATGACAGTCCCGATAGAAAACGTAAGAATCGCCACTCCGATATGGGCCGAAAAACGTTTCATTGTAGTCCTCATAATTATCTCCTCCCTCATTTCCAAACCACTGAAATTGACGCCGGCGCACACCCCATACAGTTGTTTTGCTCATACGTGATGTTCACGCACTCGTACTCTTCGCGAGTCGTTGTTAGACAAGAATAATCAGGGCGGTCCTTGTGCGCAATATGGTCGCCGCGTGCTTTTTCTGGAACGATCTGATCCAGTTTTGGCTTTAGGCTACTAAGACCGTTGCAGTAAGTAACTATCTCTACGCTTTCGGCAACACCGGATAAATTGAAGTGGACTCGTATCGGTTCAAGTTTCTTACCGTAACAGCTCCCATCCTTGGATTCTTTCACGCATTCGACAGGTGGGCCAAGTATTTTTTCTAGCTCGGCTCTGGTCGGTTTCTTACACGACTTTTTTGAAACGTGGGCCGGTGCTGTCCATAAAAAAACAGAAGCGAGAATCAATGATGTCGATACAAACCTAAACGGCGTCATATGTCAAAACCACCCGTTGACCGACCTCTTTCACTGTTTCGAGTAACGCAGCGCAACAGCTCCTGATGTAAAAATCTTTGACTCAACAAGTCTTAATTCTAATTTCTCCGGCAGGCTAATATCGTCTAACAACCGTTTTCCTTCTCCTACAACTATTGGCTGAACGACAAAAACGTATTCATCAACTAGACCAAGCTCGATAAGCTGTGACGGAATACTTACACCACCGATTAAAATATCCTTGCCTTGTTCTTGTTTCAATTTGAGTATTTCGTCTTGAAGGTTCCCACGAACAATTCTCGTATTCTCTCCTTCAGCCGTGTCTAACGATTGTGAAAAAACAATGAGTTGTTTGGAGTCGAATGCTTGAGCAAAGTCGTTCATTGCTTTTGTCTGTCCAGACTCGTTTTTTGCGACGTCGGGCCAAAAAGGAACCATCAATTCATAGGTTTTACGCCCAAAGACGAGTAGGTCAATATCCCGCATGAGCTGCGTATAAAATTCGTGGATTTCGTCATCAGCATTTAATTTGGTGTGGTCGCAGCACCCATCCAGGGTAAGGTTGATTCCGTAGATTACGTTTCTCATGATTATTGGTCTTTAAGTTTACCGCTTGGACCGGGTCAGTACCACCTGCGGTCAACCGGTCAGAATTTCGAAATCCATAGCAATATCACATGCCCATCATCGACCCACCCGCTACCGCAGGTGGTACTGACATTTATCCAAGTTCAAGTCCTGACTTTGCGAGGCGCGCTAGCTCACAGTTGCGAGGCGTTTTATTTCGTCTGTGTACCTTGACTTTAAGAAAACCGGCTATTAGGCTTGCACTCCCTCGCTGATTGCCAAACATACTGAGTGTCTCTCAGGCAAATCCGCCTGACGCTTTTGGGCCTGTAACGAGTAGGCCAATTAAAGCTTAGTCCTAGCGTATACACCAGCGTCAGTCGCAAATGCAGGCCCAGAAAGGTGTATGCGTGTCCACTGAACTCCAACCCAAACCGTTATTCCGTTTACAGGCATATCTTGTTGAGACGAAGAAGGTCATTAAACTGCTTACCGAGGTGTGTGTAGAATTCAAGAACTTACTGGTCATACTGACACTTATCGTGTTCTTTATCCTGGGTGTTCTTAGAGCGTTGGGCCATTGACATTGAAACTGTCTAATCATCGGCTCGCAGGTTCGACCACAGCTGCTCACCAGCATTAGGGCTTGCCTCAAAGTCAGGAACCGCTCTTGGACCGGGTCAGTACCACCTGCGGTAGCGGGTGGGTCAACCATCAGACTTCAAAAACCATAGTAGTATCGCATGCTCATCGTCGCGACCACCGGCAGCCACTCAAACGGAAGAACTAAAATTTTTCTGCACCATTTGTCGAATTCCGGTCTCGCCGTTCGTCATTATAGTGAAGGCGGGCAATTAGCCCGGCTAAAAACCATTTTATAGGAGACAACATGCCGCAATATCTAGTTTCTGGTTACCTCCCCGACAACTTTGATCCCTCCACACAGGACGAAGCGACGGTGGAGGCGATTCACGCGCTCAATCGCGAAATGATCGCTGCCGGCGTCAGGAAGTTCGCCGGCGGCCTGGGCCCGACCCGCACGCTGCGGCCGCAGCCTAATGGTGAACTGCTTCTCACCGACGGGCCGTACCTGGAGACCAAGGAGCACGTGGGCGGTTTATGGATACTGGAATGCGCCGACATAGATGAGGTGCTTGCGTGGGCGCGCAAGGGCGCTAAAGCGTGCCGTTTTCCCGTCGAGGTGCGAGAGATTTTCTTCGTGCCGGCCCCCGAAGAGAACTGAAGTGCAGGCTGAACGGGAAAGATAAGGAGCAACATATGCGTTTAGTGATGGTCGCACTTTTGGTCGTGCTCGGTACAGCGCACAAGGCGATGCCACAGGCGACGGCGTACACGAAGATGGCCCCGGTAGAGCAATACCTCATGGCGGACCGCGCAGCGGAAATCGCGCTGGCCCGAAGTGCAGCGCCAGAGTCCATTGCACGGGATGCAGAGGTGCTGGTTCTTGCCCGTCATGGTTTCGAAACCGCGGTGAAAGGCAAAAACGGTTTCGTGTGTATCGTGGGACGCTCCTGGACATCTGCCGCGGATGAGGACTACTGGGATCCGAAAGTGCGGGTTCCCATTTGCGTCAATGCGGCAGCCGCGCGTACCTACCTTCTTCGCGTCAGAAAAATCGCCGACCTGGCCCTGGCGGGACGAACGCTAGCTCAGGTGAACGAGATCACCGTCGCCGCCCTTGCCAGAAATGAACTGCCGCCGATGGAACCAGGTGCGATGTGCTACATGATGGGCAAGCAAGGATACGGTGGCGCCAGCGCACCACACTGGCCTCCTCACCTCATGTTCTTCTATTCCGACACCGACCCCGCAATCTGGGGAGCCAATCTGCCGGGTTCTCCTCTCATTGCGGTTTCTGACCCCCTACAGCACATGACGCAGTTCGTAATTCCAACGCAACAATGGTCAGACGGAACAGAATATCTTCCGCCACCGGCGACTCATAAACACAAGTAGCGTGTTTGCCTGACGACGATTAAGATCAGGCGAACATGAGCGATGCTCACAGAACGATCGAGGCGGTGTGGAAGAGCGAGTCTACGCGACTCATCGCTGCGATAGCTCGCGTCACCCGCGATGTCGGCATTGCCGAGGAACTTGCCCAGGACGCGCTGGTTGCGGCCCTCGAACGCTGGCCCGAAGAAGGTATCCCCGAAAATCCCGCTGCGTGGTTGATGACGGCGGCGAAGCGGCGTGCTATCGATACTCTGCGCCGCGGACAGATGCTTGTACAAAAGCACGAAGAAATTGCGCGGGAGCTTGAAGCGCAACAGCAACTGCTCGGAGACGCTATGGACCAGGCGCTGGATCAGGTGATCGACGACGACGTGCTGCGGCTGATCTTTACCGCATGTCATCCCATACTCGCGGTAGAAGGACGCATCGCGCTTACGTTGCGTTTGATCGGCGGCCTCACTACGGCGGAGATCGCTCGTGCTTTTCTCGTGCCTGAGAAAACGATGGGCCAGCGGATCTTTCGCGCCAAGAGGACTCTCTCGGAAGCTCATGTGCCGTTCGAGACGCCGCGCGGTGACGAGTTGCGCCGGAGGGTGAAGTCGGTACTTTCCGTGGTCTACCTAACCTTCAATGAGGGGTATACCGCGACTTCAGGAGAGGAATGGATGCGGGCTGCACTCTGCGACGAGGCGTTGCGGCTCGGACGCATGCTGGCGCAATTTCTTCCCGGCGAGTCTGAAGTTCACGCACTGCTGGCCTTGATGGAACTCAATGCGTCGCGCACAGCGGCTCGCCGTGGAAGCAACGGCGAGGCCGTCTTGCTGCCGGATCAGGATCGCTCTTTGTGGGACGACGCGCAGATTCAGCGAGGAATGTCTGCGCTCGAACACGCGCAAAGACTCGATGGCGGCGCTGGATACTATGCTTTGCAGGCAGCGATCGCCGCATGTCACATGCGAGCTCGCACAGCCGAAGAGACTGACTGGGAACGGATCGTTCTTCTCTACGACGCGCTGATGCAAACCGCGCCCTCTCCCATCGTGGCACTGAATCGAGCAGTCGCTGTGAGTATGGCCCAGGGCCCCGCCGCAGGCCTTGATGCACTCGATACCATAGATGCGCCAGCCGGTGATACTGCGCTGGCCGGCTATCATCTGCTTCACAGTGTTCGCGGAGACCTGCTGATGAAAATGGGCAACTTTCCAGAGGCGCGTGAGGAAATCCAGCGCGCGATCGCAATGACCAAAAATCTGCGCGAACAGGAATTGCTGACGGAAAAGTTGAAGCAGATTGATAACGCGGCCTTATCAGCATAGGTGTATTGGCTTGCCGCGTATCCATCGGCTGAGTAACCTGTGGATGGACGGATTGAGTTATGGCTCGTGGCTGGGAAAGTAAGGCGGTTGCCGATCAGATTGAAGAAGGTGAATCGCGCCGGCAGAACGCTCGTAAATCTGCGCCCACACCCGAACAACGAAAGCTCAAGGAGCAACTCGAGTCATTGAAGCTGTCGAGGTCGAGATTGCTTCAACAACTCGAGCACGCCAGGCATCCCGCACATCGGGACGTTCTGCTCAACGGCCTCAAAGCGGTTGAAAAAGAAATTGACGATGCTAACAGAGTTGTCTAACCGTTTTGAGGTACTTGGACAAGGTCAGTACCGGGAGCGGTAGCGACCTGATCAGTGATCAGCATGCGATATTTTCCAACAATTCGTGACCTCTTATCGTTGACCAGGTTTTGCGCCTTACTGGTGTTGTATTTATTTTGGATAACTCCGATCGTCTCACAGACTAAAATTGATAAGGATCGTGACGAGTTGGTTGGACCAGTGAAAAGAGTTGAGGCTTATCTCATTGATTTCGTGAAGAAGGATAACCGGATTGTCGAGGGGAAGCACCGACCTTGGTACATTACCACTTACAATTCTGAGGGAAACATTTCAGAGAGGGCTTCATACCAAGATGGTGCGATCACAGGCAAGTACGTACACACTTATGATCAGAACGGCCGCAGCACGGGCTACGAAGAATACGTTGCCTTGCTTGATAAGACCTTAACTATACCGCGGCGTCATGTTTACAGGCTGGATCAAGAAGGTCGCAGAATTGAGTACATCGTTTTTGAATCTGACGGGAGCATCGGCACACGATTCGTCTATAAATACGATGCCAAGGGAAACTTGAGTGAAGAACAATGGTACGCTCACACAGGGCAACTCGGCGGCACGATGGTATATACCTTCGATGAAAAAGGTAATCAAACCAGTCAGGCGGGTTATCTAGCAGATGGTGCTCTGAGTTCGAAGAGTATTTCAAAGTACGATGGTAACGGAAACAAAACGGAGTGGCTTCAGTATCACGGAAATACTCTTAGATATAAGATCCTTTACAGCTATGACAGCAAAGGAAGAATCTTAGAACAGGAGACCGTTGAGTTTAACCGTGCACCAGGTGCACTTCCTCCATCGCACTCTCCCGAACCGGGAAAGGTGGTTTACACCTACGACGATGACAAGAGAACCGCAGAAGTAGCGACTTACGAACTCGACGGCACGTTGAAGGGAAAAGTTACTTACACGTATGACGAGCGAAAAAATGAAGTTGGACGTACAGTGATCAACGCAGATGGCTCTGTTAAGAATGGTGGGAGTCAGTGTATGAACATTGAGTACGACTCACACGGGAACTGGACCAGGAAAACACGCCTCATCCAATCTGAAAAGGGTGGACAGCCTCAAGCGTATCATGCGGAACTGAGGGTAATCACTTACTACTGACTAGAACGGAGATGAATCATGAAAAGACCACCCGACCGGTTGAGCATTTCAATATTAGTGTTGGTTCTACTGACTTCGGTCTTATTAGTCTCCGACGGAGTTAAAACTCATGCGGCCAGAAGGACAAACCTCAAAACGTCTGAGCTTAGCTCGCGTGGGCCATCGCTAACCATTATCTTCCGCGGGCTGATGGCGCTTCACCAGGATCAAAAAGAGCACACCCTTGCCGTGGGAATCCTGCGTGCTCCCGAGCATGAGTTCACAGTGCAGGTGCTTGAGAAATCCCCGCAGGGCATTTCAACCTATTCGATCCCTGTGAATATTTCTAAGGGTGACACCTGGTTGGTAGACATCCCGGCGCAAAGAAATGGCGTGAGTTACTACCAGAATGGAGTTTTCGATCGACAGAAGGGTCTCGGCGACATCAGAGATTTCCGCTGGCTAATCGACCTTCAGGGAAAAGAATTCTATGGTCGCAAGCTGGCAACCGATCAGCGCCACATGGGAGTTGAGGTGAAGTTCAGTGTCGGTGAGTTTTACACAAAAACCACGACCCGCCCATTACAGCGCAAGCTGGGCGGCAACACCTTTGAATACTTCGGCCGGGCTGCACAAGAAATGGCGACTGATGTTTTCCTCGAAGAGGGAGACTTCGTTCTAACGTCGCAAGCGACAGGCAAAGAAATTCTCAGGCTACAACAAAAGCCGGACACCACATACGAGCTAATCTTCGATAACAATCCGCCACCGATGCAACACGCCGGTATGGGAGCTAACCACTTTCAGTACTACTATGGATTCTTTCCGATGCCGAAGTCGCAGTGGTACGAATTTAGAGTGATTCCTGCGGGGTTGGCGCAGAGCGGTTTGAAGAGAAGAAATCTCAACCTCGTGGATTTTGCTCACGCACCCGGTAGCGACCAAATTCCCTGCTTGCCCGTGTGTGGCATCTGCGGTGGGTAAGCCGCCGTTCCGGCCAAATAAAACATCCCGTTCTCAACTCGCCCTAAAGATCGTGATAGTTCTGACGAGAGTCTTTTTGAATGCCAATGAAAAGAAACCCGGTCATCCGTCATCGCAATTGGCGTCATTTGCCTTCACGCTCGGCGCCTGTACAGAACAACAGAGAAAAGAGTGGAACAATAACCGAGATTATCAAAGACCAGCTTGTAATACTCGGCTCTCTGGTACTTGCCGTCGGAATCATTTCAACCCATTCGTATTACGCAGCCTTTGGAATCAAGTATCAGATGTTGGATTTGCCAACTTTTCATATTGTCTATCACGGACTATTAATCCTCATTGACGCACCCTACTTACTTGCACCTTATTTTTATTGCAGTCGCCTGGCTCAGCTTGGACAGTTACGCCAGCGCTAACAGTTGGAACAAGTTCATAAGAATTCGAATTCCTTTAACCTATGCGCTCATACTTGGTTTGTTTATCGTTACTTTCCCACTGGCTCGACGAGCGGGAACAAAACAGGCTGAGGCTGATTTGCATGAGCAGACTTCGATGCTGCCGCGAATTGTAAACATGGAGTTAACCGACGGGACGAAGTATGGATTAGGCGATGGGTATCGCCTTCTTGAAGCGGACTCAACTTATACGACAGTCTTCAAACCATTAGATGTGAGCGATACATCAACGCTTCCCAACATCAAGAGATTCTCGAAAGGACAAATCAATGTTATCGAAACACTACGGTAGAGGCATTCTCTGTTCCGTAGCTATCTGTATTTGTGCCACAGCAGCTTCTGTTAAGGCCGATGTGTTAGTCGAACGAGATAGCACGATATTCGGGAAGATTGGAGAGATTACGAACAACACGGTATCAATAGCCCGAGGCTGCGATAACAACAATATACAAAGAGTACCTAAGGAACGAGTGAGATATTATCAGTTTAATTCGTCATGCCAGCCACATCGGTTTACGCTGCCAACGAGCCCATTGCAATTTTGTAATGTAGCCAAACAAAAAATAAACAAGATCTTTTTTCGTGGCCAGACGCGAGAGTTTTATGCCACTGAGGTGTTGTTAGGCAACCGAGTTGTTCGTTTAATCCTCCCGAAAAACGCAGGTTCACTTCAGGGGCCAGTGAATATGATCAGGGCCATCGTTCCAGCAAGTGTTTGCCCGGATTCTATTCCGGATAGCTTCACATGGCCTAAAGAGTACTGCCACGAACCTTTTAAGTTGGCAGTTAATTTCAACTTAAAACCTGTCTATAACAACCAGGTGTTTACCAAGGGATTTACCTTTTATTTAGATGTGATTGGACCTGGCTCACAAGAATCACCCGAAGACTTCGCTCGCGCATTTGGCGCGGCTCTCACTCTTTGGGCCAGTAAACTTTTGGCACTTCGACCGAAGCTTCCTCCAAACCTCGCTTCGTTCGTAGACTCCGCCTTGTCAAAATCGAAGAGCTTCACGCTCTTCACGCCTCCACAGGTTGTCCAGGTAGACTGTCCAGAGAACGCAGTGATGATGGTTAAGTTATACAAAACCCGGCCGGCTGGTCTGTTTCCTGCTAAGAGCGGATATATAGCGAAGGCGCAGTTAGAAGGAAGAACAATTCTACTGAATGGCGTGGACTTTCAATTCAGAACTGATTTTGACACTAGCATGTTTATGAAGAACGATCATCTTAACCTCACGACTGTTTTCGCTCATGAACTCGGACATTGTTTTGGCTTGGATGATGTCGATCTTGGTTTAGAGACGAGTTCTATAATGAATCCGGATGACATTGCCCAAAACAAAGCTGGCGGCCCCACCGATTATGATGGATTGGAGTTTGTCAGAATATTAGAGCGGGTTGTATCCGGAGCAAGACCAGGGGAGTTCGATCCAACCCAGTGTGCCGGACTCCGGTTAACAAGCCGTTTAGGCCGCCAATAACTCTCGCTACCCGCCACAACTACAGTTACATCCCCGGGTCGTCGGCGGATGGTCCATAAATCGAAGGGACCTTCCCTCCCATAGGTCGTAGATACGCACTTAACTGTCCGCGATGATGGATCGCGTCGAACATGAAGTCCCAAAGAAACTCTACCAATGGTTTCTCCATCACGACGTGACCCTGGTAAAGAAACTGGGCGTTGCGTTCCTCGGAAGCATCATCCAGCTTTGCAACCTTGTCGAGTAACTCATTCGACCACTTCTCAAACATCCCCGTCATCTCATCCAAACCCGGTGGAGTAATGCTTTGCCATTCACACTTGCCAGTATCGACAGCATCAATCAACGCTTTCACTTCATAAGTCAAGGTCCATACTAGCTGCTCGGCCGAAGGTGAACGCTCATCCGGCTTGTAGCTCAGGTCCGAGGGCAACGCCCTGAGTACTTTTAGAAAAACTGGAAACTCCGCCTTTGCACGTTTTAAATAGAAATCCCGAAGCGTCATCTTGTTTCCTCCTGGGTTCAGTCTAAGCGATGCGATTATACGTTACGGAACATTGGTCAACGAGGTTCCTTTGACGTCTACAACCTCGACGATAAAAATCAAAGTCGCATCTGGCGGGATGGCGTTGGGAACACCTCTCGGCCCGTAAGCAAGCTTACCCGGAATCACCAGGATTGCCTGATCGCCAACGCGCAGTTTGCCGACACCTTCATCCCATCCCTTGATCACCTGACCGGTGCCGAGTTTGAACGAAAAAGGCTGATCGCGATCATGGGAACTGTCAAACTTCACACCGTTTGTAAACGTCCCCGTGTAATTCATGGTCACCGTATCACCGGTTTTGAGCAGAGGGCCTGTCCCTTTTTTTGTGATCAGATAAGTCAGACCTGAAGGTGTGGTAATCGCTGCGGAGGACGGGCTTCTTGGAATGGGTCTACGTTTTTTAGTTTGGGCTTCTACGTTAAGGGTGTAAATGGAGATTAGACAGAGTAGAGCAATGATCAATTTCGGTTTCATGATCGGACAATCTATCAGGACTGCACACAAAGACCTAACTGACTTGTCCGATTTTACTCGCGCAATCGCAAATTAGTGCGGGCCGTAACTCTATGCGTAAGAAGCTTATCTAAGTGGAACTTGTCTCTTCCCTAAGATTATCCCGCCACACCTAAATGGGTCTGGGTCCATCGACGGATGTGCCAAGCGAACATGGTTCAGACGGACGTTCTCTGATGAGTTGCCATCGCCGGCAAATCTGAACGCATACCACTCGTTATTTGGTTTGGCGATTAATTGATAATAGTACCGAAAGTGGTCTGTATAGGCGGACATGGCAGCGGCGTGCTCTTCCATGAGTGGTTGATTTTCGATAACGATCTCGTAAGTTGTTTCCGGTTTCCACTGTACCTTAACGATTTCTCGTCCCGTCGCGGCAGACCGCAATACGACTTGTCCTCCAGTGAAACTAAAGTCCGCTGCTATCTCATCCGCGGCGCTGCCGAAGTCCTGAAAGGTGTTATTACCCTGACTGCGCATCAACGGACGCCCTCGAGTCTTCGTATAAAATTCTCCATTCGTAAGGCGCACGATTGGGCCAAGTTGATTTGGCTGCGTCTGTAACTCTTCGTTGTAAAACTCTCTTCCCTCGAGATCGAGCGCCCAACGGAAGTCCCTGGGATCAGTGGTACTTGCCTGTCGATCAAAAGCGCCTCTCTCGTAGAGACTGACACCTCGCGTCATGGAACCTGGAAATTCAAATACCCAGTTATCGTTACTTAAGTTCTCAGGTGAGTCTACTGGTACTGAAAAGCTTGAAACGCCGGAAGCAGTCGTTTCCCGCACTTCGATACGAAACCGATGTCCAGGAACCGGCAGCATTCCCGCTTCAAAGTATTTACGTGCGGGATCCGGATGGAGCACCATCAACCCTCGAAAAACAACTGTGACTGTGGCTTTTGAAGCACGAGTTTTCCCTGCTCCGTCCGTTAAGTGAATTGTGAAACACGCCAACAACACCAGGCATGCAATGGTAAAGGTCGCTACTCTTTTCATGGTGAATCTCCTTGCGAAAGACGATTACCGCAATCGAGTGAGAACTTCGTTTTCCTTTTCCGGAGGTAACTTTCCAAGCCATTCTTCAGTCACAACTCCCGCGCTGTTAACGAGGAGAAGAGTCGGCGTTCCTCTTATTCGAATTGCTCCCGGAGAGATTTGCCTAATGTCGTCGATGCCGACGCCGAGTCCATTCAAGTAGGTCCGTCCGTCACTAACAGGTTGTGGTAAAACGGCTGTCAAGCGAAAGGTGTCTCGCTGTGTTCGCTCTTGAACAAGGCGCTTGTAAAACGGGGCACTCTCAGTACAGAAGTGACAAGTATTCGATAACATCAGTACCAAATTCTTATCGCTCTTTGACCAGTCTATGTCCAGTTGGGAAACTTTGTTCCCGACATTGGACTGGATCTGATCAGGGGCCTCGTTCTGATTCCCGTTGAAGACAAAGCGCTTCGCCAGCACGGCGGCCAGTGTAATTGCCACCACAATAATTGCGATATTGGCGACAAGCTCAACCTTCTTATAAAGGTTATTCATTGTTGTTGTACGAAGAGAGCACGGAGATACTCAAAGGCAAAAGCTTGCCTCGCTAACTTACCGAGTATCAGAGCAACTGCGACGACGTCTGATCAACAGCCGGAATTACAAAATCTGGTGCAGCGCTCGAGCGTAGCATTGCACCCGTCAATGCACGTCTGGTCACTGCAATTATTTAGGCAGTTATCGAAGTTGATATAGCACTGGGAACAGCAGATTGCCGCACCGGCGTTTTTTTCTACCAACCCAGACGACGCGAGCACCAACCCAGTTGTGAGGAACGCAAGAACCAAGATCCTCCGCATCAATTTCGAAATTTCCGTGCGAAACATAGATCTACTCCTTCATAGCACTTGTAAGTAAGGCCAATGAGCAATAGGGAGGATGCTCGTCAGCGACGCTGGGCGTTAATGGGATGCAGAAAATATAGTATCGCGGTGTGGCAGTGTCAATGTTGTATTTGTGTTCTCTGTGGTTGATATTTCTAAGTGCTGCGATCAATAAACGCCAGCTCACGTCGGATCGGAGTAGACCGTGTCTTCAGGAACGTCGGTAGGACTCTCGAAGTCGAGGCGGTACCCGTCAGGGTCGGTGAAAGATGTGACCCACATATTATTGCCCACGAAGGGCCTCGAGGGGTTGAGCCCTCGCGCTTGCGCACCGTGATAGACGGCAATGGCGTCGGCACACACGAAACAGATGGAGATTCCCTGCCCCAAAACCCCTGCGGGCCACCCACCAGGCTGTCCATCCTTCCAGTACTCCTGAAGCATGATGGCGACGCCATCACGTTCGAGCCAACACCATCGGATTCGCCCCTCCGGCTTCCATTGTCGCGTGATCGTGAATGCGAGCCCATCCACATAAAATCGCAAGGATGCATCGATGTCTTTCACGTTGAAGAATGGCACCGCCTGCCGGACATTCGGAATGTCCGAAGCCCGTAGTTCCATTGCCGTATCGAAGAGTGTCTTACTCATGTTAGATCGCCTAGCTTACGATAAATGGGGCACAGGAATCATTCTCTATGGCTAACACCGAGCCATCATCTTTAACGACGACGTTTCTGCTTGTGACAAACGTCATCGCACACAGAGCACTGCACCACTGCGTCCACGCGAGCTCCAGAGAAACTACGTAAACGTTTCTGAACTCCGCGGTATCGACCTTGTAACTCTCCTTCCAGGAGAGTTTGGCGGAGTATATGAGAGCACTAAATTTCATTTCGGGGTGAAGCGGCTCTCTTGGATTCTTCGTCCTGAATCCTTCCGAGACGTCCAGATAGTAAGCAATAGCGCTTCTTGTAATTGAATACGGAATGCGAACTCCGTCAAACGAAGAACACCACCACTGGCTCCTCGATCCTGTTTTCAACGCCCGATCCGAACTGTAAACGGCCTCGGCGACCCGGAGAATTTTTTCTTCCTTGTCGTTCGCAAAGCGACGTAAAAGATGTTGCTCGTGAGGTCCTGGCTGGCGTAATTCTTTGAAGGTCAGGGGATGTGAAAGATCTTCAGCATCGACGATGAAAGACTGAGGAGATTGAGCAGCAAGAGCCGCCGGAAAGAGAAGGAACAAAATGAATGTGAGAAATCTAGGCATTCGATTCTCGATCCAAGGCAGCGCGGACAGGATCATACTCCAGCAGTTCATCGCACAGACACTCGCGCCATCGGTTCTGATGGCCCACCCTCCGCAAGCGAAAGTACACAGCTCGGCGCACCGTCTCACTGGCATAATTGCCGCCGATGTTGTGCCCGAGCATGTAATGCGCCAACAGCAAATCGCCAGGTCCGCCCAACACTTGGGTCGGCTCCGGCAATGCGATCTCCGGGTAGCCCTTAAACGTATTAAACGCGTCTGGCCCGCGCTCGCGAAACAACGCCGCGTGGGTCCGATGAGTTCCAGGCCACACCCACAGGTTGCCCGCGTTTTCGATCGTCTGCTCCGTCATGAGCACACCAGCCAGCATCGTAAACGTCCCTGGGATCTGCTCGCCTTCCTGGTAGCCGTCCAGGTGATGGCCGCCAGGACGATGCGAGAACGGAGGAATATTCAACGCTACCTGTACCTGATTGAACGCAATCTCAATCTCGCCCGGGTCGATAAGCGACGGCGCGAGACTGCGGACCGGCGTGTCGTAAAACAGCGCAGGCAGCGGACCACCATCAAGCGTGGAAAGCCAGTAGAAGTGATGCCCCACATAATCTTCCGGGGGCGGCTGCTCGTCAATGAGACGATCGATCTCCGTCGACGCCGCGGCAAGAATGTCCGGCGGGATGACATTCCGAATAATGACGTATCCGCGGATACCGAACTCGCGCAGTTCCGGTTCAGACAACTTCAACATTGCCGCACTCTTACGGGACCACCTCGAAATCGATCAATTGAGTAGCGTCTGCACCTTTTCCAGATGGGTCCTTAACCTTTACCTGAAGCACATACGCGCCAGGCGCGAGAGAGTTCAATCGAAGGCCGCCCGCGGCGCTTATTCGCTCGAAGTCGTTTTGGCCACTGAAATCAATTGCTTTGGCATCTCCCCCATAGACCAATGCACCGTCACGAAAGAGTCTGACTTCAGCCAGCAATTCCGTCGACTTCCTGGCACGACCCACATACACGACATAACTGTAAAAAAGATTAGAAGACGAGCGGAACCGTCGCATCGCAAGATTCGCGATGCTGCTCTCAGCTCCTGTCTCGGCGCCTCGCGGTGAATCAGTGCTCTCGGTCGAGAGAGTTATCCCTGATAACGCTATTTTCTTTTCGACAAGCGCTGGTACTTCGACGAGCTGCGCCGCACTACCGAGCTTTGCCGAAGCTTCATCTCGCACGGCAAGACGGAGCTGATATGTACCAGGCTTTTTCGCCGGCACGTCAAGCTGGTAAACAACGCCGTCATGAGCCGCTCGTTCGTAGTCTTTCGCTGTTAACTTCAACCTGCGATCTTCGTCGACTTGCTGAACTACACGACCGTCGACGTCAAAAAGAATGGACCACAGATGCAGTTTTGCGCTGCGGCTGCCATCGGACTCAGTTGTGAAATTCAGATCGGCCGGATTCAAATACACCATCGAACGGATAAACGAGCCCGTAGACTTCGTATTTGCAAATAGCGAAGTCATATGGACTTCGATTTGATCGGCGCGGAATGGAGACGTCAGCGCCGAGGTCATTTGGTCGCGAGTGGTCCCGTTGCTCTGTGAAACATCTTTGTTGGTTACACCAAAAAAGCCTTCTCGCGTTCTCAACGTCAAGCCCGGGCTCGACACGCGGACCTTGATGCGGTGAAACGATCGATTGAATGTTTCGCTACTCGGTCGATAGCCGACGACGTAATAGCCACTCTGATCATCCAGCACGCGAGGCAAACCGAGATCGTTACTATTCCTGATCATGAGACCGCCGGTCTGCTTCGCCAACAGCGACATGCCGCCCCGTGCATCCTGCAGCGTCGCCGAACGATCGTTGAGCGTCTTCAGTGCCGCTCTGTTCAGCATCTCGGTCCCTGGCGTCCTCCTGCCTGGTCCACTCGGCGTCTGATTGTCGGCGGCTGTTAGACCAATCGGTTTGATGCCACGAGTATCGACCGAATAAATGACTACGGAGGATCGGTTTGCAAGTTCAGCGATCTTTCGTAACACGCTCTCGTTGTTGAACTGCGTCTCACCTTCGCTTCGCACAGCGTCAGCATCCGGGACATCGGCGGTTGGCTGTTCCTGAGGTTTCATTGGACCACGTTCAAGTGAATCCTGGTTGGGGAGATCTAAAGGCAAACTGTCGGAAAGCAGAACCATCGCTTTGCGGCCCGGCAGATCGCGCATGCCCGCCAAGATGAATCGCAGGGCGCGGACCGTTCCCTTGAGTGGTCCACCTTTTACCTCGGCGCACAGACCAACCGCATTTTGACCAGAGCCCAGCGTTTCGTCGGGCGTCGTCATATTCTGCGTTGACGGGATGGCCGAATAGCCAACACGGCTGCAAAGATTCCATCTCAGCGCATCAATTGCGCGGTGCAGGAGACGTCGATCGGTGGTGAACTGTTGCAGCGCACCAACTTCGCCACCAGTGCGAATGATTGCAACCAGATCGTTAGCTTGCACGTGCTCGTCAATAAACTTCCTTAACTGCTGTTTGACTAAAAGTATGCTTTCAAATGAAATGCCCAGATCGTCTACAACGATAGCGATGGTCCGGCGTGTTTCATCACGCCGAACAACGGCGGGCAAGATTACTGAGGCGTTCGTTATGGGTTTGGCGACTGGCTTTTCCGAATCTTCGTAGGGAACGTTCGAGACGTAAGAGAAATGTGTGATTGTCTGAGGCCGGCCATCTTCAGTAATCACGAAGTCGTTCGGTGTGAGATCGGTAACAGCCTTGCCATCCCTGGTCACGACGACGTCGAGTTGGACCAGGTTAGTCGTGATGCGTATGACGCTGTCCTGGTCCTCTTCAGGTTTCGTTTCTTTTTCTGGTGCCGGCTTTGGTTTTTGCGGCTGAGGTTGTTGCGCAGCAACAGGAATCGAAAGGACGCACGTTATAAGAAGGCTCACGAACGCTTTGCTCTTCACTTCATTGCCTCCTGTTCTGCCGGGCTGGTTCCGATTCACATCGGACATTGATACGATCAGTCGACCGCAATTGCTTGCCGCAAGGTCTAAATAGTCTAGCACGGGGGTTCATTTTTGCTCTCTTCGACGCGAGACGGTTTCTTATCGTGGGCCTGAGCTACTTTGAACCAGCTGGCAGTAGTCTTTCAACGCTATAGGTGTGCGTCGAGTACTTTGGACATGGAACGGGATCAATGTTTGGTGTAAATTACTCCCATGAAGATAGTAGAAGTAAATCTACCTGAACCAACCGCAGCGAAGCTTGAAGCAGCAGCCGAGCTTCTGAAGGTGTCTCCGGAAGAAGTGCTTATCCTTAGTCTGGAAGAAAAACTGGCACAACTCGACTCTCAGTTTCAAAATGCATCAGAGTACGTGATCAACAAGAATGCTGAGTTATACAAGCGTCTCGCCTGATGCGTTACCTATCTATCGAGGAAATCATCTCTTTACATGCGAAGGTAGTCGCCCAAAGTGGCGGAAGTTTCGGTCTCAGAGACCAGGGCGCTTTGGAATCGGCTATAGCCCAACCTGAGATGACATTCGATGGTGATGATTTATATCCGACAATCGCAGAGAAAGCCGGCGCTCTAGGCCATTCGCTAATTCAAAACCATCCATTTGTGGATGGCAATAAGCGAGTGGGGCATGCTGCGATGGAAGTGTTCCTTGTGCTTAACGGCTACGAAATAACAGCGTCCGTTGATGAACAGGAGCAGATGGTTCTGTCGGTAGCCAGTGGTCAAAAATCGAGAGCAGCATTTAGCGAGTGGCTCAAACAGCACTTAATTGAAAGCGATAGAGGATGATCCGGCGCCTCAAGCGCGAGGGTTAGAGGCCCACCTGAAATTTTGCATAAAACTGACTCGCCCAGGCAGACCTTGGCTTATCTGCAAGTGCACTTTAGTGGTGGTGAGAACGGACGGCCAGGGAGTGCCGCCCCTACAGTTGATGCAAGTACGAAACTCGGATTGTTGATTTTACTTGCCGTCCAACACTCGAAAAGTGTATTAGAAGACCCGATCCCTGGGACAAGTTCCTAGCCCCACAACTTACTCCTCATCTTACCGAACATGGGTGAATAGCAATCGAATCTATTTAGACCATTAAATCCCCCATACTGCCAAACCCCGATTACCCTGGAGCAAACCATGCAAAGAAAAATCACCTGGACAACATTGACTCTTATCCTCCTTTTGGCCGCTGCATTCTTAAATTTCGCCCCCAGCGCAGCTTCGCCGCCGTTCGTGACGACATTCGACGTCGATCGAACTGACGACAACGCCGGCGCCAGCGCCTGCACAGTTGCCCCCAACGATTGCAGTTTGCGCGGTGCAATTCTCGCCGCAAACGCCGACTTAAACGCCGACCCCGTTACTATTAACCTCCAACCCGCGACCACTTATAACCTCACGTTGACCAACGCTACACAAGAGAATGCGGCGGCCACCGGCGATCTCGACGTCACGACAACTCTTCACTCCGTCACGATCGTGGGCGGTGGCTCGGCTGGTCCAAACGCGACGATCATCGATGCCAGTGCGTTGAATGCCGGCAGCACACGTGACCGCGCCTTCCACATCACGACATCGGGTGTCACTGCCGTCTTTCAGGATCTCGTAATTCAGAACGGTAAAGCTGCTGACGATGGTACGAGCGGTAAGAGCACCAACCCTGCATCGCAGAACAGCATTGGCACCGGCGGCGGCGTTCTCAACAACGGCGGCAGCCTGACGCTGACGAACGTCAAAATCCAATCGTGCGAGGCCATCGGCAAGGGCGACACAATCGTCAACGAACACACCACGCTCGAGGCGCGTGGCGGTGCGGTGGCCAGTCTCGCCGGCACCGGCAATGTCATCATTTCGGCTAGCACATTTACAGCGAACAACGCGACGGGCGGAAACGGTGGAATTTTCAACAACGGTAACGGCTCCGCTGCTATGGGCGGTGCGATCTATTTAGACAACGGCACGCTCAACATGAACTTATCGCTGCTCGAAAACTCTGCCGCTAACGGTGGCGATGGCGGCGATCAGGATCAAAACGGTCAGACGAACGGCGGCTTCGGTGGCTTGGCCCAGGGTGGCGGACTCTGGGTTGGCAGCGGCGCCACCGCAACGATCAATAACACGACGTTTGAGAACACTGCTGCAAACGGAGGTGAGTCGGGCACTGGTGGAAATGGAGCAAACCCAGGTGGAGATGCGAGTGGTGGTGGAGTGTACAGTCTCGGCAGTACGACAGTGACCAACTCTACATTTCACCTCGCCGCGGCCAACGGCGGAAACGGTGGCAATGCGTTTGGTTCGACCTGCCTGGGAGGTCATATGGCCGGCGACGGTGGCGCTGCACGTGGTGGCGCAATCTTTGCCGACGGCGGAAGTCTTATCGTCAACACTGCCACGTTTGCCAACAATTCTGCGATTGGCGGCAACGGCGGCAATGGTGGTCAAACAGACGGCGGCTTGAACTGCGGCAACCACGGCGCTGGCGGGCTTGCGCATGGCGGTGCGCTGACCAATAACAACGCCGCCACGATCAACCTCAAGCACGGAACGTTGAGTGGAAATCACACTCAGGCCGGCAACACCGGAGTCAACCAGGGTGGTGCCAACAAGCCGCCGCGCGACGCTGCTGAAGGAACCGGCGGCGGGATTCGTGTTGGACCAGCAAGCGTGACGCTGGAAAACACAATCATCGCCGGTAACACTGCCGCGAATGGTACCGGAAACAATCCCGGCGCATTCACTCCGGGACCAAACGTCGATGGCGCAGTCACCAGCAATGGACACAACCTGCTCGGCGTGACGACTGAGGCAACAGGCTTCACCGGCACTGGCGATCTCACTGGCGCGAACCCAATATTGGCCGCGTTGGCGGATAACGGTGGTCCGACAAAGACGATGGAACCACTGGCAGGCAGCGACGCGATCGACGCGGGCGTCGCAGCAGGCGCCACAACCGATCAACGCGGCGAGCCGCGAACGGTCGATGATCCTGGTGTGCCGAATGAAGCGACCAGCGACGGCACTGACATCGGTGCGTTTGAAACCGAAGTTGCCTGTGTTCTCGCTTGCCCGACCGACATTACCGTTTCGAATGATCCGGACGAATGCGGTGCAGAGGTCACTTACGTCACGCCTTCCGGTGAGAGTTGCGGCACAGTCACGTGTGATCATCCTTCAGGATCGTTCTTCCCAGTCGGGCAAACAACGGTTACGTGCACGAGCACGGCTGGACCAAGCTGTAACTTCAAGATCACTGTCAACGACACACAGGCGCCGAGCATACAGACGACTAATCACACGCTGTGGTCTCCCGATCACACGTATGCGACGTTCAACGTAAGCAACCTCGTTACAAGCGTCAGCGATAACTGCGATCCGAGCCTCGGCATCAGTAGTGTGAACATCGTCAGCGTTTACAGTGACGAGCCTGACGATGCGAATGCTGATGGGTTTACGATCAACGACATCGTGATCGCGCCCGATTGTAAATCGGTGCAACTCCGCGCCGAGCGTAAGGGCGATGGCGACGGACGCGTCTACGTGATCACGTTGAAGGTGACTGATACTAACGGCAACACCACCACGGTGACGGCGAAAGTCAGTGTACCCAACTCACAGAACGGCAATGTTGCAATCGACAGTGGGCCAAGTTTCACGGTCCTGAGCAACTGCCCGTAATTCGTAATTAGCCACAAAAAGGCACAAAAGGGATATCATGACTTTTGTGCCTTTTGTGACGACACTTATACTTGTCCTTCTCTTCTCTGCCGGTGGCATCAGCGTGCAAACGCAGATGTCTCCAGTCAAAGCGAAAGCGGCTAAGAAACTGTTCAGCCAGAAGTGTGTGAAGTGCCACGGGTCGGATGGAACTGGAAAAACGATCTTCGGTCAGATCGCGGGTGCGACGGATCTTACGGATTCAAAATGGCAGGACAAAGTGGACGACAAACAGATCGTTAATTCCATTACGCACGGGCGTGGTCAGATGCCGTCTTTCGAAAAGAAGCTGAGCACAGAACAGATCGCCTTACTCTCAAACTACGTGCGTACCTTTAGAAAGTAACGTCACGCTTCCCGCAGATCGAAGTGTTGTAGGATCCGCTTCTCCTGAGGCTCACGGTCGGCTCGAAGATCCGACGCGATTAGTCGGGCCAATTGAGGCCAGTCGTGCTCTCCAATGCCCTCATAATATTGCCAGTCATGGTTTCGGGCATCGATCCATCCGTCCCAGAAATTAAGGGCAATGTGGAGTTTATCGTACTCCGGGCCCTCGCCCCGCGGGAGAACCTCATCCAGCGCATCATAATCCGTTTCGATGGCGGGCAGGTTGGCGGCTTCCTGCGCCTCGGCGGCCGTTTCAAGATATGAAGCTAATCGCTCGCGAAGGTCGTCGTACTCCATGGCCATGTTTTTTGGACAAGTAATTATATCTGGAACAGACCATCAGAACCGATCCCAGAAACAGCGATCTGTACTCTTCTTTTCCCAGGGCCGATGTCGTCCCATGCCTTGACCTGGCATTGATTCACCTGGTTTTTTGGGATTTGGTACTCGGCGGTGATAATGAGGCCAGCGACCAATTCGATGGGGTGGCATGCCCCCTTTTCCGCGATTTCCCCAAGGCGCGATCCGCCCTCTGTTTCCTATCTTAAACTCGCGGCCGTACCTGAATCCATTTCTGAGATAAGTTCCCGCGTTGCTCATTGCTTTGTAAGCAATAACATTCCCACCAGCATCGCCCAGGATCTCCATTGAACGGTTTGGGCCGAGTTCCATGATGGCATCGGTAATTGCTTCTTTAGCTTGAATTGGGTGCCTGACCACTTGATACATGGTCACCGCTCGCATTGATAAGTCGCTACCGACGGCACTCACAGTATCCACCGGATGCGTGACTAGTCCTCCGACTAGTCTCACTGTGCCAGTAACGCCGCCGACAATCCCATTGCCCACGCCTCTCCAGTAGCTGCCCTGGAGACCCCAAAAGCTCGTGTTCGTGCTTCCAGCGCTGTCTTGCAAGCCGAAGGGATCGACAGCCCCCACCGGATTATTTCGGACATAGCTATAAAGGTTGGGTCCAGCCAGGAAGCCGAGCGGATCTTCGCTTAGGAACCGGGCTTGGTGTGGGTCGTACCAGCGGGCGCGATATTGTAGCAATCCTGTTAAGGCATCCCGCTCTCTGCCGGTGTAACCGAAACGCGTCAACGCGCTGCCAGCGTTCTGTCCAAAGGCTTCATATTGCTGAACGTCAACTACGCTACCCGTGCTGTCGGTTAACGCAATCGTGCTACCAAGATGGTCTGACAGAAAATACAAAGCAGCGGTAGAATCTTTTTGCCGCAGTTTCTGATCGATGCCGTTGCCGTTTAAGTATTCAAGCGAACTGCCGTCGCTCTTTTTGTCCAGGATTACATCCATGCCATCATAAATATAGTTTTCTGATCCTGTAGCAGTTGATCGGCTGACCTGCCTTCCCAACGCATCATAGCCATAAGTTACCGTTCGGCCATCCGGTTGGACCACTTGGGTCAATCGACCACGAGCGTCCCAAGCATAGTTAGTGGTCCCCTGGGAATCAGTTTTAGAGAGGGTTTGTCCGTGAGTGTCGAAGCTGTATGTTGCATTGCCAAACTGCGTAATCTGGTTTAGGACGTTGGCGTTGCCAGCATTTCTCGAAGTCGGCAATTGTTGATTAGTTAGCAGGGATGTGATGCTGGTTAGCTCGTTATCAGCGTTGTAGCTATAGGTGTAGTCCTCGACCTGATTGATTCCGCGGGAGTGAGTGAGCCGGGCCAGGTTTCCCACTGGGTCATAGCCATATGTGCTGATCACACCATTCGGCCTTTGCAGACTCGCAATTCGCGAAACCGCATCATACGTGTAAACAAACGCCTCAGCGCCTTGCGAGATTGTTTGCAGCCGTCCTCCGGAATCGTATGAATAAGTAACTTGCGGTTTGTCGGTGGCTGTCATTGAGAGGCGCTGCCCAGCCTGGTTGTAAGTGTATTGGACCTGTCCTAATGGCGTCGTCTCCGACAGAACGCGGTCAGCGTTGTCATAGGTCCAGTCGATAAAACCTGACTGCGAGTCGTTAACGCGCGTCATTCGGCCGGCAGAATCATACTCATAGGTAACAACAGCATCTGCATAAGTGGATCTAACCAACCGATTGTGATCGTCGTAGAGATGAGAGATCTGCCGGCCGTGAAAATCTGTCTCCTGAAGCATATTTCCCGCAGCATCAAATAGGACACTTGAGTTCTGGCCAAGTGGACTTCGCGTGCCGATCAACCTATGCAGTTCGTCATATACATAGCTCGTTGTGTTGCCACGTTGATCGGTCAACGTCGTTAGGTCGCCGGAGGCGTTATAGGTGAAACGCACAATTCCACCTAAGGGATCGGTGATACTTGTCACGTTTCCACGGGGGTCATAGGCCTGGCGTGTGCTACGGCCCAAAGGCGAAATGATCGCGGTTATCTCATCGTCGGCGTTGTACTGTGCTCGGGTTACTCGACCCAGCGGATCGGTCACTGATATCAGTCGGTTTCTGCTGTCGTAACTTTTCTGCCAGAGGCGGTTCAGTGCGTCCTTCACACTAGTTTGGTTGTTGTTTGCGTCAAAAGTGAATACGGTCCGATCGCCGGTCGAATCCGTTAATGCGATAATGCGATCGAGAGAGTCGTATTCGAGAGTCGTACGATGGCCCAGCGCGTCCTGGATAGCAGTCATTCGTCCGATGGAGTCGTACTCCATCGTAGAACGATTGTTTAATGCATCAATGACTGCGGTCATGTTTCCACTATTGTCGTATTCCATTCGAACTACATGACCCAGGCTATCCGTGATGCTGGTCACCTGACCGAAGCTATCGTGGATGAACGTCGTCGTTTGGTTGGGTGAGTTGCTGAGGCTGGCAAGATTGCCGTGACTATCATAGGTAGCAGTTATTGTTCGACCAAGTTCATCAATCGTCGTCGTTGGTTGATTGTAGACAGGTTCATATTCAACCGTAACCGTCCCACCGAGACGATCAGCTCGCCTGGTGAGGTTACCCCGTGTATCAAACTCCATCGTCTCTTCGGGACATCCACACGGACCCGCCTTTGCGGTAGCTAAGTTAGTGCTTAGATCGCGGGCCACAGTGGCACTCTGGCCAAATTGGTCAACCGTTTGGACGACGTAGCCATTGGCGTTGAAGCGTTTTGATGTCTTGCGGCCTAACGGGTCGGTAATCGTTGTCGAGGTAACGATGTTGCCGGACAAGACATAGTCATATCGTTCGATTCCGCCATCAGCAAATTGTTGTGAAATCACGCGCCCCTGCGTGTCGTAAGTTATACGCTTGACGAAATTACCCCGCGGATCAGTAATTGAGATCAGACGGGCATTCGTGTAGGCATACCGCGTCACATTTCCCATTGGGTCAGTGACCGTGCTCAAGATGCCGAATGCTATAGATGAGTCATAGGTGTAACGCCATTCCCGTCCGAAGCTGTCCACCGCGCTGATAACCCGGTTGCTCGAATCGTAGGTAAGTGTCAGTGTGCGGCCAACCGGATCCACGATTTGAGTGAGACGAGATCCTGTGTAGGTAAGCGAGGTCGTATTGCCGTTCCGATCAGTAGCTGCGGTCATGCGTCCGCTTGAGTTGAAACGGATAAGATCACCATCTTTATAACGATACTCAAACGAGCCGTCAGTTAATTTACGCACTACGTCGCCTAACTGCTTCACCGTAGCCGACGTCGTGAAAACCAGTGTTCCGTCTGTTTCTGTCCTGGCGTAGTTGAATAGCCGACCCGTTTGCTCGTCCGGAACAATAACGCGACCAGCACCTCCGGCGGTCCAACTCCCGGTTAGCTGGACATCGTAATTGTCCTTCCATCCGCGTCCAAAGCGCCCAAGAATAGCCGACGCGGCGTTGTCGCTTGAATAAAAACGCGATAAGGATAATCCCCCGCGCACACCTTGAAACGAGAGATCGGTAACGAATTCAAATTTGATCCCAGTTGAATAGTCAACGGGTTCGTCACCTATGGAGCAGAATTCGGGGCAAGTATCGCAGTCACCGCCATCGCCTCCAGGGTTACCGCTCTGACTAGCATTCGGAAAGTGCCATGAAAAATCTGTCAGGCCGTAGGGTTTTCCGGTGGCGGGATTTATCTCTGGTGAAATTGTTCGACCGTCGGCGCTGACGCGTCCGGTACCGTAGACGTACCACTGCACTGTGTCGTGATTGAAAGCGTAAAGTTGAACTTGTGTTCCCGGATCTACACCTAAAAGATTTGGATAAGTCACGGGCATGGGAACATCGGAAATTGCTCCACCTGGCTGGCTGGTGTAGACCAGTCCGGTCTTGATATTCGCCGGCAGAGGCGCCGGAGTGCGGTCGATTGCGAGTGGGGTGATTGAAACACGTGCGACGGGCGAGCCATCTCGGTTGCGCAGATTTGCGCCCGCGGGAATCGTCATCGACAAACCGGGTACGCGAGGATTACTCGCAACTGTGTTCTGACCCGGCACAACCTCAACTTCGTATTGGGTGTCGATCGGCGGTAGATAGAAAGTGTATGGGTTAACGTTAGCCTGACCAGCAACGATGTTGGCCGGTTCAATGATGACTGGATAGGTTTTGTTCGGTGAGCTGGCTGTGCGACCGTCGATCATCAGCGGTCGATTTGTTCCGGCGGTAACTCCCGCCAATAAGAATGAACCTGCCGCATCGGTCATCGCCGTCCGGCCATCGAGCGAGGCTGTGGCGCCAACGATTGGCTCCCTATCCGTGGACAGAACTCGACCAGATAAAGTCGTTTGACCTCCCGCCATGACATTGAGTGTCGCGCCTGCGGTTCGTTCCAAATCGTTTCCACCAACAGGTGCGACACCGCGGATCGTGAACGGATAACTTCCCGGTGAAACCGTGCCGCTGAGGCTAAGGGTGAGCGTTGAACTTGCGCCCGCCGTGATCTGCGCGGGATTAAATGTCGCCGTAATGCCTGCCGGTAACCCTGTCGCCGTGAGACTTGCGAGCTGACTGAAGGTTGTTTGCGTGCTCGTGACGTAAACGACGTAAGTTCCCGAACCGCCCTGTACTGCGGTTGTCGTCGACGGCGCCACCGTCAGCACAAAATCCTGTTCAGTATCGACGGTTAAAGGACTGGCAGTCGAAGCTGTGCCGCCCACGTGCGTTAGTTCGATCACGCCGGTGATCGCGCCATTGGGAACCGTTACCGTCACTTGAGTCGCCGAAGCGTTAGTGACGAGCGCGGGTAATCTTCCACTGCCGCCCGCGAACGTCACCGCCGGATCATTTGCATCTACCTTTAGATTCGTACCTGTCAGCACCACCTGAGTGCCAACGGTGCCACGCTTCGGATTGAAGTCGGTGATTACAGGCGCCGGAAACGGATTGACAACAAAATCGTTGGGACTGGTGGCAATTCCACCTTCCGTTTCAAGCGTGACTGGACCAGTCGCAGCGTCTGATGGAACGACGACGGTAATCGCCGTACGCGTAGCTTGTGTTACCGAACCAAACGTCTGGCCACCGCCTGCTTGCTGCGAACGCGTGAAGCGAACCACGTTGCGTTCCGGTCCTCGACCATCGAACCGCGAGCCATGAATCGTGACTGTTTCGCCCAAGCGTGCGCTCGGTGGATCGATCGAGTTGATAACCGGCCGAAGGAGGATACGGCGCAGGAGCTGGTTGCCCGTGTCGGCGACAATGATCGCACTCGAATTTGAAACGGCCACACCACGCGGCGTAAAGAAGCGAGTAATGTCACCAGTTCCGTTGGTCGAACCACGAACTCCTGTGCCTGCGATGGTCGATACCGCCTGGTTCGAGCCACTCGCAGCCAGCAAGGGGTCAACCGATCGAATCAAAGAATTCACAACATCAGCAACGACGATCTTTCCGTCTGCTTCGAGCGCGATCCCTGACGGCTCAGCGAATCGTGCCTGACTCGCCGAGCCATCTTTAAATCCACGCTCTGCACCGGACACCGTGATCACAGTGCCCGCAACATCGAGACGCCGGATGCGATGGTTACCCGTATCGGCGAGATAAACGTAGACGTTCTGTCCTTCGACGGCGATACCAACCACACCGTCGAAACGTGCATTAGGAGAGTCACTCGATCCAACAGTACCGTCGCCTGCGAGCGTAGTGACAGTTCCGCCTCCGTCGATCTTGCGGACCGCAGCGTTACCTGTATCTGCGACGTAAATGTTTCCCAGTGTGTCGACGGCCACACCTTTTGGCGCATTGAAACGCGCCTGGCTGCCGGCGCCATTTTGCAAACCAGCGGTGCCATCTCCAGCGATAGTCGAGACAGTGCCGTCAGTTCCGACGCGACGAATGCGATTGTTTGCGGTGTCTGCAACATAGACCACGCCCGCGGCATCTACGGCAACGCCATGAGGGTTATTGAACTTCGCCGTAGCACCTGGGCCATCGGCAAAACCTTGCGTGCTGCCGGCGAGCGTCGATACTGACCAGGTTGTCGGTGCGGTTTGGCGGACCACACGGATTCTTTGATTGTTGGTGTCGGCAACATAGATCGAATCGTCGGGTCCAACAGCAATGCCGGTCATGTTATTGAACCGGGCTTGAGATCCACTTCCATCAGCAAAACCAGGGTCGCCAACGCCTCCTGCAATCGTCGACACAGTCGCATTTGCCGCGCCTGGTGGTGTGACTGCATCAACAGTGAAACTCTCCGTTAAGGTCAACGACTCGTCGGGAGCCCCACCCGTCATTGTGGTGACCACTCGCACGGTCCGTGGTTCGAGTGCGGCTGTGGGCGAGACAACGATCGCAGCCGTTGCTGTCGTCGCATTGATCACAGTCACTGGACCAAGTTCGCCGGATGCGGCGCCACCCACCGCTATTTCGCCGCCGAATGAGGCGCGAGTCTGTCCTGTGGTCCAGTGTGTGTTCGTGCCATGGAGAGTTACATTCAGACTCTGTCCCTGAGTGGTGCGGGCCGGAGTCACACTGTCGAGTGTCGGCTGAGCGACGAAACGTGTCGCAGTAAATGTGATAGTTACATACGAACCGGGATTACTTGATAGCGTCACTTCGAGCGTGTTGGTTGCAGTCAGCGTAACTGGATCAGTTAGCGAGGAAACACTCTGACCGAAGTCATTTGGTTCATATAGAGTTGTTCCATTGAGTTTGATAGTTCCACTGGAAACTCTGTTTGCGCCAGTCGAAGAACCGTTCTCAACCAGAATGGCAAATGGCGCGACGGCATCTGCGGGAAGTGAGAAGTTTTCGCTGACAGGCACGGGCGCGCCCGAATCGGTAAATCTCTGCGGCCCGTACACGGTGAACGTTTCCGTTGGCTGCGAGCGAGAGAAGGTCGAGACTGATCGAGGAGCGCTATTTCGCCGTTCGGCACGCACGGTGAACGGCGTTACCAGCGACCAGGACAAAGCCAGAATTAACAATCCGGAGAGAAAAGATCGATAAGCAATCGGGTTAACGATGTATTCGACGATCCTGGTCTTCATCTCTACGCCTCATTCCTCGATTAAGATCTAATTCGACTTCTTCTCTGGGCAACCTCTGTGTGTTTCGTAGCAAGACAAACAACACAAAGGCTGCACAGAAAAGCGCCTTGGGAGGAGCACAATCAACACTTCAATTGCTTGAGTGCCTGATGCGCCGGCCAGATTGAGTGATATACGTCAGCTCCGAGGCCCCACCGAAAGTGGCCGCGACTTCAATCCGATTCACACGTTCGCCATCCAAAAACATCGGCTTGGCTTGCGCCATAGTCAGATCAATTACGGTGTTCGCGGCGATGACGCAGATGCCGCTGGGCAGCGTCAAACTGGCAGTTGCGGTCGAAGCGGCCTCAGTTCCCGCAAGGGCACTGCTCTGAACGGTTGAAGTATTGCCGCTCGACGGTATGAGCGTGACTTGCACGATCGTACCGATCGGTAAGTTGGCGCCTTCCAGGTTTACCGTCACGGGGTTCGGCTGAGATGACGGAACAATAACATCAGGAACTCCCTGCAGTGACCCTAGTGGGTTTGACGGTGCGGTCACTCCTCCAACTGAAGCGATGCGAAGTGATGGCGCGTTTGGTGGCGTTAGCGGGTGTGGTAACGCGAAGCTAATAATGTTCGTGGGAACAGAGGCTCCGGTATAGTTATTCTTGTCAAACGCCTCCACGCGAATGTAACCCCGGCCTCCAGCGCCGGCCGAATGGAATGCGCCACTCCCGCCAGATCCGCCGCTGACATTCATCGTCCCGGCGCCGGCAAACGTATTTGAAATGAGCCTGATCGCGCCTCCCGCACCTCCACCGCCACCGTTCGCGAAATTGGACCAACCTGATCCGGTACCGCCGCGCGCGAAAATGGTTCCGTTAAGCGTGATCGTCCCTGAACTGGCGATTAAGATCGCCCCAGCGCCTCCACCGCCCGCACCGCCACGAGAGTTGGCCGGAGCACCACCACCACCACCACCGGATCCTCCGATCAGCGGTAGCACCGTGACTGTGCCGAACTTCGGCCCACCCAGTCCGGCGTTGGCACCACCGCCTCCAGCGAGGCCAGCGGAGCCATAACCGCCGCCGCCGCCATCGCCGATGTTAGTTCCGGTGATCGTGGTGCCCCCAATTCCACCACCGCCACCGCTCGGTCCATCGCCCGCAACCCCCGAGAACGAGGTGTCGAACCCATAACCACCGGGGCCGCCGTTGTAACCCCCTGGTCCACCCAGGCCACCCAATGCATTCGTGTTGCCATTCTTACCGTCAATGTTGATAGTGCCGGTAATTACGACGTCCCCGCTCGCAAGAATAATTACTGGTTTGTTCGTCGCGTTGCGGTTAAACGTAATGGTGATTCCAGTGGGGATGTTGACAGTGGTGAAGTTGAAGACGCCGCTGTCCGGGACGGTGATCGACTGGCTTGTAGTGGGTGCGAAGGGGCCATCAGCACCGGTCGAACCGCTGTTAAAAGCATTCTGTGCCACTAGAGTGTCCACAGCGCAGAAAAACGACAGTGCTGCAACAATCGCCGCCGCCCATCGCTTAATTAAGAGACGATGCGCCAGGACAGCACCATGATTAGCCAACATGGTATTTCTCCTTTTGAGTGGTTTGGTTGGTTAGTTCTCTCATTGGACGTTAATAACGTTGATCCCCAGATTGACAGTTATCGAGTCGCCGCTTGGCGTGGAAATGAAGACAGTTCGGCTGCCAAGCGCTGAGCTGCTGCTCACCGCCACGGTTGCAGTCAATGACGAGCCATCTCCGTTAACGACGAGGTTTGAAACGGTAATCGTTGTGTCGGTCGCGCCGGCACTGGTTATGAACCGCAGGACAGTGGCGCCAGACAAACCAACGCCGTTCACTGTTAACGTGATAGCGGTGCCGCGCGTGATATTTCCAGGTGAAAGGCTCTGGATGTATGGACCGCGTGTAGCAGCAACGGCATGTAAAGGAGAGAATTGGAATGGTGCCTTGTCGTACATTACCGCGACAGGATTTGCGACCGCACCGGATTGCCTGGCGATTCCGCGCTGTACCGATACACCTCGACTCATTGCGACGGCGCCGGAAGGCGTGGCACCGTATTGGACCGCCAGGGGACGCGTCAACGCCGCCGTACCCAAGTTCGCGCCGCGGCTCACGCTAACGAACGCGGCAAGCACCGACTGTAGATCGTTCGGATCGCTGACTCTAACGACAGCTTCACCAACCCTTGTACTATCGGCGACGCTGATGGCGCGAATTGTCAGTGCTGAGAATCGCGTGTTGCCGGCCGTGTAGAGTCCGGTAGTGGAGATCGTGCCGACAGTGGTATTGCCGCCAATGGTGCCATCCACGCTCCAGACCACTTGCTGGTCCAACGTTGCAGGTAGAACTTCGGCGGTGAACTGCACGGTATCTCCAAACCTCAGTGCTGCAAATGAAGGCGTAATTCGGACTCCCGCGAGGGTGAAGGGTTCCGTCGTGGTTACCGAGCCTGTCGGCGTCGTGATAGTGACCAGTCCAGTCGTTGCTGCCGCCGGCACAGTTGCGACGACTTTCGAGTTAGTCACGCTAACGATCGTTGCCGATGCACCGTTAAAAGAGACGTTGGTGACTCCTCCACCAAAACCAACGCCGATGAAGGTCACGACATCGCCGGGCATTCCTTCGTGGGGTGAGAAGCTGAGGATCGCGAGTTCATTCGCCGCAAGCCTGCGAATCGCAGTGATGTTGCCCGCCGCATCGTATTCATAAACAGCCGCTTCGCCCGCCGGCGAAATCACCGCATGCAACCGTCCATTCGCATCGTAGACGTAGGTTGTCGTGCCGCCCTGTTGTGCCAACGCGGAAAATGGCAATGCCGTGAAGATGACGAGGAGCAGGACGGTTGCAAACCCGCGAACGATTCTATTTTTCACGATGTATTCCGCCTCTCGATGTTGTCCTACTTGGGTTGCTACTGCGACGTGCAGCACGTTTACTTTTCGGGCGCGGCAAGCATTCCGCTTAACACTGGTCGTGGCGGCGAATCGCCGTCATGCGTATGGGCCAACACTCGCTCATCGGTCCACTGCGGATGAGTTGCGAAGAAGCGAACGGCGATCGAACTGGCCGTTGGATCATCTCGCCACTGCAAAAAGAGGTTTCGAGCATGGGTTGCCTTATCGGCGTTTCCTTCACTTTGATAAATCGGTGACAGGAATTGGTAAGCACCGAAATCGGTCGGATCAACTTCCACGATCGCCTCAAACGCACGTTTCGCTTCCGCAATGCGGCCGAGGGAATAGAGCGTTTGGCCCAACTGTCGCGCCACCTCGCGATCACGCGGGTATTCGAGAGCGAGTTTGGCAAGCTCGTCGACGGCTTGAGATGGTTTGCCCTGACTTCGCAACAGCAAAGCGTGAACGTATCTCGCTCGCGGATTGGTTGGATCGCGCTTCAGGGCTGTATCGAGAAGTGAGGCAGCCTTGGAAAGCTGATTTCTGTCGAGACCAAAACGTTCCGTCTTCATTTCGGCGACTGCCGCACTCACGAGCGGGTTCAAGTCCGCCGGGTTGAGTTCGCCCGCACGGCGAAATGCGTCCGCCGCTGGTCCATATTGCGCTTGCTCGAGCAAAGCAATGCCATAATCGTTCCAACGTCGAGCTTGCATCTCACGATCGAGGATTTGTTTGGCAACCACTCTTCGCGACGGCGACGATCCAGGAGAGAGGGGGACGATTTTCACTTCGCTTTCAGCCATTTGAACAATGGGAAGCGTCAGCTTCCTGTTCTGGCGTTTCAGGACGTAATTTGTGTATTCCTGGACAAAACGGCGGTAATTGACGACCGCGCGAAGAGTGATCGGCACGGAAGACTGAGTTTCAAGATTTTCAGGTAAGCGAAAGCGAAAACGAGCGATGTCGCTGCGACCCGCGGGAATGGCGTTGTTGTAGCCCACCACATTCGTGAGCCAGATCTGATGGCGGGTTATCGGCCGCGCATCTTCGTCGAGCAGGATGGCTTTATAGACGTGCGCACTTTCGTCGAGCATTCCATCAGGCTTGATGAAACCGCTACGCATGAGCACGTTGCCTCGTTCGTCGGTGGCTTCAAACGCAACCCAGATCTCATAAAGGTCGCGTACCTCCGGTGCGAACGAATGGGCCGCTTTGCGATTAGCAACCACCACTTCCGCGGTAAGTTCCTCGCCCGGCATCAGCGTGAGTTGACTTCCATTCGCCAACTCGCGAAACGTCTCGCCTGTAGCTTCTCGTTTCAATGCGAAGATGTCGGCGGCGATTACTTTTGAGCTGAGAAACTCCTTGATCAGTTCTACTTGTTTTGTTTGTCCATAGAAGAGTGGCGCAGCCGTGTTGGCGCCCAGCCACCGGTGTGAAGCGATCACCCCGTTCTTTGCCGCACGATCGTCGAGACTCTCGATCTTGGGCATGTGGCAACCACGACAATCCACGCGTTCTTCAGTGCTGTAGTAAGGCAACACGACTTCGTGTGAGGCGCCTGATTGTTGCCATTCATCGTAGGCCGAGAAGCCGCGCATATGTTTATAGCCGTTGAGTGTTGGAGGAGCATCGACTTTGTGACACGTAGCGCAAAATTCCGGCTGTTTTAGCAGCGGCCGCATGACAGCTCGTTTGTGACCCGGAATGTCGGCAAGAATTTGCTCGTCGGTGAAGTCGCCGAAGATCGGTGTGCCGTCTTCTTTGGCAAGCAGCGCCGGACGGCGAATCGTAAAGCTTCCGGTACCGTTCAAACGCGCGCTGGTAATGGAATGACAAACCGAGCACGTAACGCCTTCGTGATCGAGTGGCGTGAAAGGTGCCTGCTGACGTGGTTGATCTTTCCCAAGCGCACCGGAAAACAGCGCGATCGGTGTATGACAACTCTCGCAGTGCCGCGTGAATTCAATGCCGCGTGTGCGCAACAAGATATCAGCACTTTCACGATAGAACGGTTCGCGTGCGGCGTTTCGGTGCAGTGATTCGGACCAGGCAGCATGTGTGTCGCGATGGCAACCCACGCAACGTGTGGCCGAGAAGAATTGATCGACCGGAATTAGCTTGCCGTCTTCAGTTCTTGCATTAGAGGGACTGAAGGTGTCCTTAGGCGCGGGAGGAATCGCGCGTTTCTTAGCACCGTCGCCGGAAACAGTAGTAACCATTGCGCCGAAGCAAAGTGCGACGATGATCGGAAGAATGAAACGAGTCCGGACGTTGATTCGTTTGAACATAACAGCGTTGATTTTTGAATCGTTTATGGGACCAGATTTTGCGGTCAAAGAACTTGCGATGCGGTGCAATTCTGTTTTGCCGAAAATCCGTTTTTCAAACTACAATAGCCGCGCTCTTCCCGACTTTCCCCTCACATGAATCTCACCGCGGGAAAATACGTCGAGGTAAAAATAGAAGTCCTTAAGAAACACCAAAAGATTTCCAAAAGAACTCCAAAACGAAAGGCCCAAGCGTGAGGTCAAGCAGCATCTACTACAGATTCGGTCCGTATCTACTCGATGAGGCGGAGCGCCTGCTATTGCGTAACGGAGTGAAAGTGTCAATAACTCCTAAAGTTTTTGACACCTTGTTGATCCTGGTCCAAAACGCCGGCAAGGTCGTGACGAAAGAACATTTGTTGCAGAAGGTGTGGCCCGATACTTTTGTAGAAGAAGCGAACCTCAGCGTGAACGTCGCAACTCTCAGAAAAGCACTGGGCGAAAGTGAGTCCGAATATATACAAACCGTTCCGAAGCGCGGCTATCGTTTCGTAGCAATCGTGACAAGCGAAGATCGGCAGAATACTGCACCAGTGCGACGGGTTAATGGGAATTCGCACAAGCAGCAGCGTGACAAAGTACATTCTCTCGCAATCATGCCTTTTTACAACGAAAGTTCGGATCCAAACGCCGAATATCTTTCTAATGGTTTGACTGAAAGCATCATCAACAGCTTGTCGCACCTGCAAGGGTTGCGCATCATCGGCCACAACTCAGTTTTTCGTTACAAGGGAAAAGAGCTCGACGGCAGGATGGTTGGGAAAGAGTTGCGCGTGAAGTCGGTCGTGACCGGCAGGATTTTGCAGTTGGGTGAACGGTTAATAGTCAGCGCTGAAATGATCGACGTGCACACGGGATGGCATATCTGGGGAGATCAGTATCATCGCAAACTTTCAGACGTACTGAAGGTTCAACAAGACATATCTCAGAAAATATCTGTTGCCCTAAAGCAGAAACTAACGCGCGCAGAAAAAGCGAAAGTGAGCAGCAGTTCGACCGAGAACGCAGAGGCTTACAAAGCCTATTTAAAAGGTCGTTATCACTGGAGCAAGTTTGATCTGGCGAGTTCAAAGAAGGCGGCGGAGTATTTCGTCCAGGCAATCGAGATCGATCCTACCTACGCGCTGGCGTATGCCGGACTCGCCGATGCCTATTACCGTTTATCGAATGTGTACGCACCCACGAGAGAAGCAATGCCCAAGGCCAGGGCAGCAGCAGTGAAAGCGCTTCAGATCGACAACAGCTTATCGGAAGCGCATGCGGCGATGGGCATCATCAAGATGTTCTATGAATGGGACTGGCCAGGCGCGGAAGAGGCATTCAAGAAGGCGATTGAAAGCAATCACAACAACGCGATCGCTCATCAGCGATTTGGGCTCTACTTCAACTTGTTGGGACGATTTGATGAAGCCGGGCGAGAGTTGGAGTTGGCGATGCTGATCGACCCGCTTTCACCGCATAGCTACTGGAGTCTTACCTTAACTTACTTTCTGACTTGCCAATACGACAAAGCGATAGAAGAAGTGAAGAAGGCTTTGGAGATGGAGCGCGACTACAAGCCCGCCTTGTATTTGTTGGGACGAACGTACGAGCGGTGTGGACAAGTCGACCAGGCGATTGAGGTATTCAAGAAGATCTTCGCTTTGAGCAAC
Source organism: Pyrinomonadaceae bacterium (assembly GCA_044867025.1). Classification (GTDB taxonomy): domain Bacteria; phylum Acidobacteriota; class Blastocatellia; order Pyrinomonadales; family Pyrinomonadaceae; genus PSRF01. Next base: position 51,719 of record JBIOUJ010000019.1, read on the forward strand.
TCGCCGATGTTTCTAGGCGCGCTTGGACGCGCTTACGCAGGGAGCGGTGAACACCGGCTTGCGCGCAACGTGCTCAAAGAGTTAGAGGAGCTATCAACGCGATGTTACGTTTCGGCATACAGCCACGCGATCATTCACCTCGCTCTGGGCGACAAAAACCGCGCTTTCGAATACCTGGAAAAGGCGTGCAACGATCGCTGCGAGATGATGACGTGGCTCAAGATCGATCCGACCTTCGCTGAGATTCGCGCCGATCCCCGCTTTACAACTCTCCTGCACCGCGTCGGCCTGGGAAATTAGCCACAAAAAGGCACAAAACTGATTGACACCTTTTGTGCATTTTTGTGGCTTACGATTCGTCGTAAGCCTTCTTGGCTTTCACCGTCACGAACTCGTCGGTTTCGATGATGTAGGCGGTTAGGTTGTAGCCGTAGACACAGCCGGTATCGAGGCCGATGGCTTGCTTGCCGCGTCGTGGCTCAGGGCTGGGCCAGTGTCCGAAGAGCACGATCTTTTCTCCGTAATAGACGTGATACCACGGCGTCCCCTCGTCGCTCTCGCGATCAGGTCCGAGTGTTCGGATGAGCACCATGTCGTCAGTGGTCTGCGAATAAAGCTCGACGTTCGGACGTAAACCCGCGTGCACGACCAGGTGTGTATCGAGGTCGATCGTAAATGGGAGCCTGTTGAAAAAAGCGGCGTAGGCGTCTTTCTCGCCGCGAAGCTCTTTGTGCGCCTCTTTTTGCGCCGCCTTGAGTTCGATTTCCTCGCCGTTCCACTTTCGACGCAGCGCCAAATCATGATTGCCTATAACCGTCGTAAAGCGCGCGTCAGTCATGAACAGTTCGAGGACTTCGCGACTCTTCGGACCCTTGGTGATCAAATCACCGACGGAAACAACGCGGTCGTCTTTTCCGAGATCCACTTTCTCGACCAACTCCATCAATTCATCGTAACAACCGTGAATGTCTCCAACTACAATTGTGCGGGTCATCCACACCTCCGGTACGTTTTTCAGGGGAGTTTGCAGTCTAGTGCATTGCGGGGGCTCAATCAACATGGAGAATCTTGAGTTGCACGTCCCGGAAATGGTAATCTTCGCCCTGTCTTACCGGTTTTCAAGGAAAAGGAAATAGCAATGGAAGTCTCCTGGAATCAGACGCGCCGCTATACTCTGCTGGCGTTGATCGCCGTCCTTTCGCTGAGCGCGACCGCAGCAGCACAAGAAACCACGCCCACGATCAAGATCAAAAACTTTGGTCAGATGGACGAGCGGTTCTATCGAGGCGCACAGCCGAGGGAGAAGGATTACAAAGATCTGGCGCAACTGGGGATTAAGACGATCATCGATCTGCGCGACGATCCGGAAGCGTATGAGAAGCCGATGGTCGAGTCGCTGGGAATGACCTACGTACACATTCCCATGATCGCGAAGCAATATCCGACGCAGGAAGCGACGGCGCTGTTCCTGAAAACCGTTAACGATCCCTCAACCGGCAAATTCTACGTTCACTGTGCAGGCGGTCGGCATCGCACTGGCGTGATGGGAGCAGTCTACAGGTTTCAGTTTTACAAATGGGATTTCGAGCAGGTGTACAAGGAGATGAAGCAGTACGACTTCTACACGCGCTGGGGACATGGGGCCTTCAAAGACTTCGTCCAGGATTACGCGGCGCAAATGAGCCACGAAAAGGCACAAACAAAGCCACAAAGTTCTCAATAAATCCTTTGTGCCTTTTTGCGGCGCTTATCGATAAAGGTAAGTCTTCGCTTCCTTCTGATCCCACTCGACACTATCCACGTTATCACGATCCGATGAGAGTATCTCTTCACTCAATCTGCTCGTGCTGGTGATCGGATCGAGGTTAACGAGGTAAACGATCTTGCCCATCGGCTCGTCCTCATCCGGACGATTGAGCTCGCGAAGCTCATAGTCAAATCGATGCCGCGCGAAGATTCGTTTGAGCACATCGTCAGTCGTGTCGACATTGCGCGTCGACACACTGACTTCCATCGAACGGAAAACCTGGAACTGTTCGCCGTACTCGAGCACCGCCAAAGCCATCAGCACAAACAGCGTCAGGATAACAGCCATATCCCAACGTCCAACGCCCGCCGCAAGACCCACTCCGAGACACACCAGCAACACCGTCGTCTCTTTCGGGTCGCGTATGTTCGTGCGGAAACGCACCAGCGAGGCGGCAGCAAAAATTCCGAAAGCCCTCGCGGCACTATCACCGACGACCATCATCATTCCACCCGCAACTACGGCCATCAGAATCTGCGTTTGCGCGACATAAGGATTTCGGCGTGACGGCGAGACACCGCGTCGCGGACGAAACGCGAGGAGCGCTGCCAGAAACGCAGCCAACGAAAATCGCAGCGCAATCCTTGCAGCCGTTGATTCCCAACTCGCAACCGTCGTCGGCGTAAGTCCTGTTGGATCTGGACCAAAGAGCTCGCCAATCAGTGGAATGTTGCGCTGCGCCTCACTCTCGACAGAGGGCGGCGATACATTCACCCCTGCCGTTGCCGGGCTGCGGAACATGTAAGCAAACACGCCGGCAACGAGCAGAATCAAGACAAAGGTCGCCAGCACCGCAATACTCACACGGTTCATATCTCTTCATCCTTTCTCACTCTTAAAGACTTACGACTGCGACTTACCCCACAATCGCTTTCTCTTCAGCGGGTGAACGCTTGCCACAGGCGGTGAACTATTCAGGCCTTCGAAAAACAACTGGCTATTGAAAGGCTCTTCGCCTGGCGCCATTGGCGGTAGCTCGTAGGTACCGTCAGAATTCATGACCCTGGCTTTCACGTTATCGCGCAGGTATGCGGCTAACACCGTGTCCTTCAGATATTTCTTCGCTTGTGGCTCGAGAACCGGCGCAACCACTTCAACGCGGCGATCGAGATTACGCGCCATCCAGTCAGCCGATCCGATGTAGACCTCTTCTTCGCCGCCGTTTGCGAAGTAAAAGATGCGACTGTGTTCGAGGAACCGTCCGACGACGCTCCTGACATGAATCGTTTGTGAAAGCCCCGGCTCGCCGGGACGGATCATGCATGCGCCGCGCACGATCAACTCGATCTTGACGCCTGCTTGCGACGCCTCGTAAAGCGCTTCGACGATCGGCAGGTCAGTCAGACGATTGATCTTCGCGATGATGTGCGCGGGCCGGCCCGCCAGCGCATGTTCTGTTTCGCGCTTGATGAAACTCATCATGCGCTTGCGGAGATTCAGCGGCGCAACCATCAAACGGCTGTATTCCTTCTGGATCGAGAAACCCGTCAGAAAGTTGAACACGTCCGTCGCATCGTCGCCGATGACAGAATCGTTAGTCAGCAGCCCGAGATCTGTGTACACCCGCGAGGTTGTTGGATTGTAGTTACCGGTAGCGATGTGAGTATAAGTTTGCAGTCCATCGGCTTCGCGTCTCACAACCAGGGCCACCTTGCTGTGCGTCTTCAGGCCCACCAATCCATAGACCACGTGAACGCCGGATTCAGCAAGCTTCTCGGCCCATTCGATATTGCTCTCTTCATCAAAACGAGCTTTGATTTCCACTACGCAAGTAACCTGCTTGCCACGTTCGCTGGCCTGGATGAGAGCTTGTGGAATCGGCGACTTCTTCCCTGTCCGGTAGAGGCACATCTTAATCGCCACTACCTGCGGATCGTTGGCCGCTGCGTTGATGAAATCTACGACCGTTCCAAACGAGCTGTACGGATGGTGAAGCAGCACATCCTGTTTTTTAATCGCTTCGAAAATCGACTTTTGGTTTCGCAACACAGGAGGCACAACTGCCTTCAACGGTTTGTCTTTAAGCTCGGGAAGATTGAGTCCATAGAGCTCCATCAAATCCTGAACGTCGAGCAATCCATCGATTTCGTAAACGTCGTCCGGCTCAAGATCCAGCGAAGTCATCAGATACTCAACCATCTCGGGTGGCATTGACGACGCCACTTCCAGTCGCACAGCCAAACCAAATCGCCGCTCGCGTAGAGACTCTTTAATGAGCGCTAGTAGATCCGCAGCTTTGTCGTCGCGAATCTCGACGTCAGCATCGCGTGTGACGCGGAAGAGATGCCCCTTGCTGAGATGCATGTTTGGAAACAGCCGGTGGATGTTGGCTTCGATCACTTCTTCCAGCAACGCAAACTTCAGCGCTCCATCAATCACAGGGATCAGGCGCGGCACCACTGGCGGCACTTTTATTCGAACAAACCTGACCTCATTTCCTAATGAAGCTCCGGCGAGTGTGTCTTCCGGTCTGCTTTCAACCATGAGACCGATATTCAGACTGAGATTCGAGATGTAAGGAAAAGGACGAGCCGGGTCGACAGCCTGCGGAGTAAGCACACGAAAAATATTCTTCATGAAATACTCGGCTAACGCGCGTTTCTCGTCGTTAGAGAGTGAGTGATACGGCGCGATAACGACGTTATTAGACGCGAGCTCGGGAAGCACTTCTTCGCGCAGGCAGCGTGTTTGTTCTGCAATGAGCGGGAGGACTCGTTTGCGAATGACATCGAGCTGTTCCGGAGGCGTCAATTCGCCGGGCATTGGTCCAATCTCTTCAATACCCAACATCTCCTTGATGCCGGAAACACGGACCATGAAGAATTCGTCAAGGTTGGACGAAAAGACCGCGATGAACTTCAGTTTCTCGAGTACTGGCGTGGTTTTGTCAGTCGCTTCTTCGAGCACACGTCGAAAGAACTCCAACTGGCACAGATCGCGATTGAGTACTGACCAGGCGAGAAAACGTTTGGGTTTTGGTTTTGGTACTTCAGATTGCATATTTCGTTACTGTTGTAACCATCCACAGATTACACAGATTACACAGAAAATAATCTGTGTAATTTGATTAATCTGTGGACAACTTTAGTTCCCACAGCGCGCGTCGATGATCATCCGTGCTTTGCGCTCAAATTCCGCAGCCCACTCTGCCGCCGGCCGATCGCGCTCAGCATTCCGCGACGCAGCGAATACTCTCGTGATCGTCTTGTTTTGTTTCTCCGCGTCCAGCAGTCGCTGAAGTCCATCGGCGAGCAGCTTGCGACCAGCTTCGCTGATGTTTGTATCGCCGACGCTCTTCGCAGTCGTAGTACAACGACCGCCACTGACTTCTATCGGATTCTTCTTACGCCAGGTCTCGAGCGTGGCTTTATTTTCACTCGACCTCGAAAAGCCCCAGGTCGATCCCATGTCGCCGACGTAGAAGACCGCCTCGCCCGGTTTGCACGCTCGGGTGTTGTCGGGATTCTTTTTTGAATCGAGACAGGCGAACTTGTGGTTGTCACTCTTGGTGTCACCGTGATCTATGAATGCAAGCCACAGCTTGAACGCATCGATCTCGGCGCGCGGAGCGCCGCTAGAAAGCAGCTTCTCAAGCGTTTCACCGAGCGGCGCGGAATCCTTGTTGTTGCACTTCACGTCGAACCCGCGCGCCAGCGGGAGCTCGATTCCGGCGGCAGGCTGAAAGGGCGAGAAACTCGCGCCCTGGAAACCCTTCGTCAGGCTCTTCTCGCAATCCGGACAGCGCACGTCCGCGACCCATTCGTCATCAGCAAAGAAGCCCAAAGCTTTCGAGAAGCGTGACGATAAAAACTCGCCATAGATCTCGCCGTTGCGTTTGTCAGGGGTTTGACCCTTGAAGTGCGGTTTGATTTTGTAACGTATCAAGTTGCCATCTTCGTCAGTCACACCAGCTACCGAGCAATGAAATTTGGGCGTGGTGCCGGCGCCCGGAGTCTCATCTTTATTCGCGGCACAGTTGATCGGCTTCGCAATGCCGTTTTCATCAACGGGTGGCGCGCCGCGTCTCGGCCCCTTCGCCGGGTTGTAACCGAGCACCGGGTCGTAACCCGGATCGGGCGCTCGCCAAACTTTGGCCGTTTGTTCAGCCCGCGCTCGCTCTTCGGCCGTAAAGCACGTCTGCTGAGCCCCTGCTCGCGGAGCAAGACAAAGGACTGCGAAAAGAATCAAGAGAGTTGGGATCCATCCCACGGACGGTTTTTGACGCATTGTTTATCCTTGAGGCTTTTGTCGAAGAACTCACCGAAGACCAATAAGATACCATTGTTTACGACTTTTTGCCGAAAAGGGGACAGGCGTTGCGTCGCAACGGGATCGGGAGTTACTTAGGATCTTTTGGTTCTTCGGTCTGAGCTGGCATGGCCGCTGGGACTTGGTCATGGGTGGATCCATTCCCAGATGTTGGAATAGCTGGGGGGACCGGCGTCTCAAGCTGCTGCGAATTACAAGGTATCGAAACGGCGGGTTTGCCGGTAGCTGCGGGAACTTTCGCTGGTACTTTTCTGAACTGATACGAGAGACCGTAATCAGGCAACAGCCAGGAATCGTAGGTCAAGGAATAAAGTCCCGGTTGTTTTTTCTCGGTCTTATTCGAATCCTCCATCCCAAACGTCTCAGTAACAAGCTCTAGATACTCTTCCGGGTAACGAATTATGGCTTGAAAACCTCTCGACGGCTTATTAACAACCCACGCAAAAAACTTGTTCAGCGGAATCTGGTATTCCACATGTAAATCGACCTGGAGCCTATCAACTTCTTTGAATTCTTCAATGGACAGCTCAAATCCGTGTGCGCCTTCACATGGCTTGAATTTAGGGCTACCTTTTTTGAAGACGATCTTACCCGCAGAATCAACATCCTGCGGGCAAGAAAAATTCGTTGGTAATTTCTCAGGTAGTTGTAATGCAACCGAGTAATCCTTCAACTCACCAATTACGTCGTTGTAATCCGTCGACCATTTTATTTCTTTTTGGATTATGGAAGACTCCGCGTCAACAGTGCGACATTTATAACTAACGTCTTCTGTCACGAGACAACAGTCTTCGGGTGTGGGATCGTGAACAAAGACGATGCCCTGTACATCCTCGCGAAAAGGGAAAGCAATGTAGTCCTGCATTTTGGTGTTAAAGAATTCCAAAAAGCTACCTTCGTATACGAGGTTTTTGACTTTGTCTCTGTAGTATGCCTGGAAAACATCTCTCAGATGGGCCTTCAATTCCGCTTGCCCGAGTGTTCGTAAGTACTCCTTTTTATGAATCGTACTCGCCAGCCTCTCCTCGAAGTAATCGCGCCAGTTTTTAAACTCAACGATTATGCCGACGATTCCGAGTATCCAACATGCTATTGCGGCGTGGCCGCCGAATAGAAGACCAATGTGGGCTTTTAAGCTTGTCGGGTGATAATGCTCTTCCAGATATAATATGATGAGCATGAGAACCACACCGAAAGAGATAAATCCAACGCCCCATAAAAGAGCTTTCAATTCTCGTTTTCGTGATTCCATGACGTTCAAACCCCCTAGGAAATTGAAGGCGGACCGAGTTGTCGAAGAGACCAATCGAGCGCTGCTGAGCGTGGCGTAGGAGCAGGAACACTAAATTGGTTACGGAGTCCGGCCTTAGCAAGGTGGCCAGTGTTGAAACAGACGCGCACATACTACACCCCATTCTTTGCCCGGAGCAAGAAAGAGTCCCGCTAAGTACTGATTCATTTGAACGCCGAAGGCGTTGGCTAATTCCAGCCCAGGGTTGGAGCGGGAGCGACAACCCTGGGAATATCGCGACCGCCATGCTTTCAACCCTTACCGAGTCTGTCGGAATAACGCCGAAGGCGTTCGCTAATTTCAGCCCAGGGTTCAAGCGTAGCGAGAACCCTGGGTAATCGAATCAAAATGTATTTTGAACCCTGAAAGGGTTCGGCAATTGGTGAACGC
>JBIOUJ010000020.1:0-4346 GCA_044867025.1 Pyrinomonadaceae bacterium
TGATCTGCGTCATCCGCGTTCATCTGCGGCTAACTGTTTTAGGATCTCCGCAAACTTTTCCACATCAGCCTTGGTTTGTTCCATTGCGCGACGGCTGTCGAGATAGGCGGTCCAGGTGGGCGTCTGCGTCAGGGCTTTGGTCGTGTCTTCGTCGAGCACCTGGGCCATCATCGCGATCAGGTCGCTAATGACCCGCGTATGGTCGATGAGCCGCTCGATGATCGAGTAGGCGAGTTGCGCTTGTTGGAAGTCAATATCTTCAGCCATTGTCCTGATACCAACTGCCACGTATGAAAGGAAGTTCGGCGGTCGTCGCCTGTATTTCAGGCTCGATCACGACTGTGGTTCCGGCAGTTAAAAATTCATAGCGCACATAGCCGAGCGCAATCGTCGCTTCAAGCTTGGGCGAAAACGCAGTTGACGTTAGTTTTCCAATCTCTTTCCCATCGCTGGATTTGATGATTGTTCCGGGTTCGATCCTTTTTTCGGTTTGAAATCGTAATCCGGTCAGTTTCTTCGCTACGTGTCCGCGGTGTTTTATCCGGACAATGATTTCCTGGCCCACGTAACATCCTTTCGTGTAGCTCACCGCATCGTCGAGGTTCGTTTCGGTGACGACGTTCGTTTCGTCCATGTCGTGCCCGAAGCGTGCGATGCCGGCTTCGATTCGCAGGACCTCGAATACATCCGGGCGAACTGCCTGTGCATCAGCGTCGATGAGGGCCTGCCGAAGTTGCGCGCCCTGAGCTGAGTCAATCAGGATGTCAAAACCATCTTCAGCGGTGTGTGTCGCTCGAATGATCGTCACGGGCGTATTCTGCCAGTTCGTCTCAAGAACACCGTCGCGCGGCAAATCTGACACTGACGTCTCTAATACTTTTTCAACAACTTCGACCGCACGCTTTCCCTGAACCGACAGCAACGCAGTTTCAGTTGTCAGGTCTTTCACGTGGAAATCGCCCGCAAGCGTAAATCTCGACACGGTTTTCAAAACTGCTTCATGCGATTCGGCATCGGTGTCGAAAACAAAGGCGTCTTTGAGACGCACGACGCGCACCGCGCCGATCAACCTTCCCTGCACAGTCGGAAACGCCGCCGGCATCCAGCGGTTTTCGGCAAGCGTTTTCATGTCGTTCGTGATCAGCCCGTTGAGAAACATCGTCGCCTCGGAACCGCTCACTCGTAAGCGGCCACGAGACGAAAGATCTATCAACCCCGCGCCGCCATAACGAACCGCTGCGTAATCAATCATTCTCTTATTGCCTTCGCCACCACCTGGTAATCCTGTAACTGCTGCGCTTCCCGGCGATGCGACGCCAGCACCTGTGGACTCGGATGATAAATCGGCACGAGCACTCGATCGTTCCACGACTGTATTTGCGCAGCAGACTCCCTCAAATTCAACTCATGATATTGAATGCGCTTCAGCGCCTCGAGCGCAACCGAGCCCAGCGTCACGATCACGCGCGGATTGACGACTTCGATCGTCCGTCGCAGGAAGCTCGAACAATTTTTGATCTCCTTCTGCGTCGGCCGGCGGTTTGCGCCAGACTGAGAGCGCGGATTACACAGCGCGGCGCTGGTGATGAAGATCTCTTCGCGAGTTAATTTAATAGAATCGAGATAGCGATCGAGATTCGCGCCTGACTGATCTCCTGAAAACGGCACACGGGTTCGATCGGCGCCTTTTCGTCCCGGCGCCTCGCCGATAAACATGACGCGTGCTGCCGGCGATCCGTTGCGCTCACTCAAGACTGCGCTGCGCCCACACATCGCAGGACAGAGCGTGCACGTCGCGGCGTCTTTTACCAATCGATTGAAAGAATCATTGGTCATATATCATTTGACATTTCTCATTTAACGACTGTGATCTCGCGCGTCACGATGTTGTAATCGCCGTTGCGATACGGCCAGCCATCCGGGCCAACCAGTTCGAGCCGTATCGTGTGCTTGCCGGGAATCCAACCAGTCAGAACAATCTCTTCCCAGCGATCGATCCACTTCATATCGTCATCGTCAACAATGTAGCGCACGCGATACTCGCCACCATCGCCCCTCAACTTTGCATTCGCGAGCGAGAAGTCGATCACGACTTCCTCACCCTCGCGAAACGTCTTGCCGTTTTGAAGATTGAATATCAGTAACGGCTTACTCGGATCGACTTTCAACTTCGGATCGTCCGTTTTAGCCGCGACTTGTTTTCCCTGTCTCGTCTCAGCGCGCAACACCTGGCTCGGCGGCGGCGGAACAAACGTCGTTGCAGTCGTGTGCGCGTTTTCGTTGTTGCCGGAACACGCCGAACACGCAAGGACCAGCGCAACCGCCACGAGGCCCAACTGTTTTCTCAAACTGTACATGCTGCCTTGGAGAATACACATTCCGTCTAGACATTTCACGGACACAGATGTAAGAATCCGCCGAAAGAACCACCTAAATTCGAATGGAGGGCCACTGCTGTATCCCGTGTGGAATTCTATGACTACCCCAAAATCTCGGCTTTTATTGATTTCCCTCGGCGTGGTTGTTGTTGCTGTTACGTTCATCCTTGGTTGCCAGAGAAACACCGTTCCCTCAACGCAAGCTTTCAGCCCTGACATACAGCCGCTTCCCGCGCAGCTCACGACGTACGAAGCGATGGTGATCCCGGGAGATAACCCTTTGACGCCGGAAAAAGTCGCGCTGGGCCGGCAGTTGTTCTTCGACGAGCGGCTCAGCATCGACGGCTCGCGGTCGTGTTACTCGTGTCACGTGTGTGAAAAGGGTTTGACCGATGGTTTACCAAAGGCGATTGGACCAGGAAACAAGACACTCGCGCGCAGCAGCCCGACGCTTTGGAACATCGGTTATCACAAAGAATTTTACTGGGATGGACGCAGCGGCTCGCTCGAGAAACAGGCGATGGCCGCATGGACCGGCGGGAACATGGCCGTCGGCGAGAAGACCGGCGAGATAGTCGCCAGGATAAACGCATTGCAGGGGTACAAGGACCAATTTCAAAAAGTATTTCAGAGCGACGCTACACCGGAGAATATGATGAAAGCGATCGCTGCGTACGAGCGAACGATCATCAGCGGTAACACTGCTTGGGACCGTTACCGCGCCGGCGACCAGAGCGCGATGAGCCAGAGTGCGATTCGCGGGTGGAATATTTTCCAGGCGATCAAATGCAACAACTGCCACGACGGAGTCTTGTTCACAGATCAGCAGTATCACAACATCGGCATCGGGATGGACCAGGAAAAACCCGACGTCGGACGGTTCACAGTTACGAAAAAACCGGAAGACACTGGAGCGTTCAAGACGCCGACATTGAGAGACATCGCGAAGTCAGCACCGTACTTTCATGACGGAAGCGCGAAGACGCTCGAAGAAGCGGTGGATATCATGCTGGCGGGCGGGAAGCCGAACCAGTATCTCGACAAGAAGAACCTTCAGCCACATAAGATCCTTCCCGAGCAGCGTGAGGATGTTTTGAATTTCCTCCGTGCGCTGTCGGTGGATTGCAACGTGACCAAACCGCCAATACCGCAGAAATAGAATTGGCCGCGGATGACGCGGATGAGATCGGATTAATATCCGCGTCATCTGTGGCTAGATGATTAGGCGCGGGCGGATTGTACGCCCGTGATCTTCTCTAACCGATTCTCAACGGTGTTCCACGCTATATTCGAGAAGAACGCTTCGATGTATTTCGGCCGTTCTGCTGGCTTGTAGTCCAGCAGGAAGGCGTGCTCCCAAACGTCCATCACCAGGATCGGCGTGAAACCCGCAACGTTTCCGGTTTCGTGCAAAGTGATCCAGTGATTTGAGAGCCGGCCATTTGCTGGGTTCTGGTAGCAGATCGCCCAGCCAACACCTCTCATTTTTCCAATACCAACAAAATCCGCTTTCCAGATGTCGTAATTACCAAACGATGCTTCGGCGGCTTTTGCAAATTCCGACGACTTCTGCGGGTCGCCTGTGCCACCGCCTTTCTGCAGATTGTCGAAATAGTATTCGTGCAGGACCATGCCGTTGTACTCGAAGCCGAGCCGTCGCGTTAGCTCTGAGTAAGCGGGCATTTCTTCCTGATCGACATTGCCGTCTTTGATGAACTCCGTGATCTTCTCTGTCAGCTTGTTGGTTTCTTTGACATAGCCTTCGTAAAGTTTGAAGTGCATGTCGAGCGTCTCGTCTGAAATACCTTTTAGTCCACTGAGATTGAACTGGCGCGCGGTATAAGGGCCGGTTGAACTCATACAAACCTCCTATTCAGTTTTGGGGATGTTGAGAATATGACGCAGGAGTGTGGCGAATACGTTGTGAGGCTGGTGATTTAGTGTAACGGTCAGCCGCAGATTTTCTGC
>JBIOUJ010000021.1:0-23396 GCA_044867025.1 Pyrinomonadaceae bacterium
TTGGTATCGTTGAAGCTTGATCATGGGCCAAAGCGGCGTCAAGCCGCCGCACTCCAAAGAGGCGCCCATTCGACTCAGAGAGTCCAATGCGGTTTAGGAGATCGGCAAAGCGTTTGTCCGAGCGCAGACTGTCAAAAACCGGATCGACCGCAAGCCAAATCAACCATCCATCACGATCTTCGTAAGCATACCCGAGCCATTTGAAGGCGGAATCTTTATCCCGCAGCGCAGAGTAAACTGCTGCAATGCGATACGGTGAGACGTAGGTTTGAGTTGAGAGTTCGGTTAGTTCGTTAAGTAGAGCTGTAGCCTCACGCTTTTTTCCACTCAGCGCATACGTGCGTGCCAATAACGTGCGCGGAAGAACACTCGTTCCAGAGAGCGCAATTGCTCTCTGGAAAGCTGCGATTGCTTCGTCGTACCTTCCACACTGTTCGTAGGCGAGAGCCATTTCCCAATGCGTGTACACAAAGTTTCGATCCATCTCGAGGTGGCTGCGAAAGTGATCGAGTGCTTCCTCGTAGCGGCGTGCGAGATAGAGCAGTAAGCCGATATTCGAACCAATCGGTAACGAAAGTGAATCGAGCTCAAGCGCCTGCTGCAACTCTGAAATGGCCTCGTCCAAACGACCCATCGCAGCGAGATAGAGAAGCCCATACCAATGGTGCGCTGTCGCATAACCAGGCCTAAGCTCCAGAGCGCGCTTGAATTCACGTTGGGCAGCGGACCAGTTCCAGTCATAGTTTGCCAGACAGTAACCAAGTGAAGCGTGAGCTTCTGCTAATGTATCGTCAATCTCGAGCGCTCGCGCGACCGCCTCGCGCGCTTTGGGAAACGCATCCTTTGGTGCAAGTGTCGCAATGCCAAAACTACCCAACAGAAGATACGAGTCTGCCAGGCCAACATAGGCCAGGGCATATGTCGGATCGGCGTCGATCGCTTTTTTGAAATAGTCGATCGCCTTCTTTACATCTTCATCAGTACGCTTGTTCCAGCAATAACGGCCCTTGAGGTATGCGTGATACGCCTCGACGTTGTCGGTCGGCCGTCTGGCGAGTTGTTTTCTTTCCTCAGTCGTTAACCTGTGCAGTAGCTTCTCTGATATCTCACATTGGATTTGCGTCTCGATGTCGAGTATCTCTGACGGCTTGCAACTGCAACCGCCGCCCCAGAGTCTTGAACCGTCGCTTGCGTCCACCATCTCGACCTTGACGATCATGTTATCGGCAGACTGAATCACTCTTCCGGTCAGCACTGCGCGCACGTCGAGCTCGCGACCGACTTGCCGCGGATCGATTTGCTTGTCCTTGTATTGCGACACAGTGCTCCACGCCATCACACGCAGATTGGGTAACTGCGAAAGCGCATTTATCATGCTTTCGCTGATACCGTCGCTCAGGTACTCCATGCTCTGATCGGGAGAATTCTGGACCAGCGGGAGAATCGCCAGCGAATCAATTCCGATTCGCGATTGCTTCGGCCTTTCACCGAGCGCCCTGAGATCCGCAAGAAACTCCCGCGCCGTCTGGTATCGCTCTTCACGATCCTTGCGCAGCGCTTTCTTGATGATCCATTCGAGTTCGGTCGGCACCTCCGGCCGGTAACGCACAAGCGGCATAGGCTCGCGACTCAGAATCGCAGCGATCACGTCGGAGCTGGTTGGACCTTCGAACGGCGGTTGACCAGCAACCATCTCGTAAATCACCGCGCCGAGACTCCAGATGTCCGTGCGCGGATCCACGGCGAAGCCGCGCGCTTGTTCCGGCGACATGTAAGGCGCGGTGCCGATGATGATCCCCTGCTGCGTTTGAAAGAGTGTCGACGCCTCGGAAATCATCGACTTCGACTCGGTTAACTTTGCGAGTCCGAAGTCGAGGACTTTAACTACCTTGTCTGCGCGCAACATGATGTTCTCGGGCTTGACGTCGCGATGGACGATGCCCGCATCATGCGCTGCGAGCAGCGCTGTCGCGACGTTGATCGCGATCTCGACAGCTTCAGCGATCGTCAGCTCAGCGTTAGCCAGGCGCTGTCGCAGCGTTTCGCCATCGATGAATTCAGTGGCGATGTAGTGCAGTTGGTCCAACTGTCCGATTTCGTAGATGGTGATGATGTTTGGATGGTTGAGCGATGATGCTGCTCGCGCTTCGAGTTGAAACCGGCGCACTCGCTCGGAATCTTTTGTGAAGGCCGTTGGCAGTGCTTTGAGCACGACTTTGCGTCCGAGTCGCGTGTCGTGGGCCAGGTAGATCTCGCCCATGCCGCCTGCGCCGAGGCGGTTGATGACTTCGTATGGACCAATCGCGCTGCCTGGAACGAGATCCGTGTCCGTCAGCGACCCGGCCATCACCGCGTAAGCGGGTGATTCCATGAAGTCGCCTGAGCGCGCGTGTGAATCGAGTAGCGCATCGACCTCACTGCGCAGAGCAGTGTCGCCGGCGCATGCGTCGTTGAGAAACGCACTGCGTTCGAGAGGATCGCGCTCAAGGGCTGACTCGAGTAGCGCTTTGATCTGCTGCCACCGTTCGGGGGTCATGTATCCACTATGCAGGAGCAGGTCGCAGGCGGCAGGATTCCTGCTCCTGCAGTCTGCCCCTGCTCCAACCTGTTCGACGTTTTATCATTTCGCTAGTTCGTGATACAGCCAGGCTTTTGCCGTGCTCCATTCTCGTTTGATCGTAGCGGGTGAGACTTGCAGCACTTCCGCAGCTTCCTCAACCGTTAGACCACCAAAGAATCGCAGTTCCACGATCCGGCTTTGCTGTGGATCCAGGAGGGCGAGTTGGTTCAAAGCATCGTCCAGGGCGATGACCTCTGACGCCTTCTGCTGTGAAACCACCATTGCCTCGTCGAGTTCGAGTTTGCGAGCGCCGCCGCCTCGCTTAGCGGATGCGTGGCTGCGAGCGTGATCGACCAGGATTGTGCGCATCAGTTGGGCCGCGATCCCGAAAAAATGCGCGCGGTTCTGCCATTGGAGATTCTTGCGATTGACCAGGCGTAGAAAGGCCTCGTTCACGAGCGCGGTGGTTTGGAGCGTGTGGCCGGCGCGTTCGCGGGTCATGTAGCGGTGGGCCAGACGGCGTAATTCCTCGTCAATCAGCGGCATCAGCTTGTCGAGTGCCGCCCGGTCGCCGTTGCTCCAGTCGACCAGAAGTTGGGTTAGCTCGTGTGTTTGTGTCATCGCCTGTCCGTCCGTGGCTGGCGAATTCTATCGCAGGCGGCGCAAGGGTCAAAAAAATTTGAGCCGCTTTTGTCCCGGTTCTCGCTTAGGGGGTAGGAACGGAGGAGATGCAAATGACCAGGTACGTCTTTATCGAATCAAGAGATCCGTTTGAGTCGCGCGACACGCAGTTTCTCGAAGACACGGCGATCGCGGTGAAAGAGCGCGGGCACGACGTCACGGTGTTTCTGGTGCAAAACGGCGTGCTCGCGGCGCGCGAGAGCGCTCGCCGTCTGAGGCGATTGGCGGAAGCCGGAGTGACGCTGCTCGCCGATGATCTGTCACTCCGCGAACGAGGCATCAAGGCCGGCGAACTCGCGCCGAGTATCCGTGAATCCGGAATGGATGCGCTTGTCGAAGCGCTGGTCCAGGAGAACACCAAGGCGATGTGGCATTAAAGCCGCAGATTACACAGATAGACCTCATGGAGGAGTTATGAATAGTCCAACATTAACACTTGCACTGATGGATCCGCCGTACGAGTCAGCAAACTCCACCACCGCTCTGCGAATTATCTCGGCGGCGCTCGAGAAAGGCATCGACGTCAACGTCTTCGCCTATGAGGGAGCGGTCTGCTTGCCACTGAAGGACCAGGCACCACACGCGAACCCTGTAAAAGGGACGACAGTCGAGCAGGAAGAACACCCAACGACGAAATCGTTCGTCAGTTCCCTCCTCGCGATGGGCAGTCTCACGTGGGTCAACTGCGGACTCTGCGTTGATGAACGCGGCGCGACGAATGTCGTCGATGGAGTCAAACGCGGCAGTCCCGCTGACTTCTTCAGGATGGCGAGCGAGTCGACCAACACACTGGTAATCCCAACGAAGTGAGGTTCACATGAAAATTCTAAACATCGTCGAAACAGCTTATCGCGCCACGTTAGAAGAACAGGACGACACGATCCTTTGGCTGAGCAGGGCGTTGAAGAACTCAGGCGCCGAGTTGAGCGTGATGCTGAGGTCAAACGCCGTCAACTACCTCGTGCTGCAGGAATGTCCTCCGGTGAAGATCGGCACGATCGGGATCAATCATCCAGCTCGTCCCAACGAAGACATCAAGCGACTACAGGAAAAAGGCGTCTCGGTATTTGCAATCCGCGACGATCTCGAAGAGCGCGGAGTGAACCTCGCGAACTGCCTGCCTGGAGTGAACCTCATTCGACGCAACGATATTGCTCTGTTGCTCGACGATTACGATCAAGTTTGGCACTGGTAACAACTAAAAGGAGAACCCGAAAAGCTGAACCAGTTGATTCCTAAATCTGTTCCGAGCGGCTTTCCTGTTTTGACCATTTCTCTGCGACCCTCAGCGTATCTCTGCGACCTGCGTTAAAAGTGATCTTCAACGCAGAGATCGCAGAGATACGCAGAGGGCCGCAGAGAAAACACAAACCCTATTCCGCGCGGCGCACACCAACTTCGTCGAGGTGTTTCAAGAGATCCGCCGGATCGTTGTAGACCCTGTACGCGCCGGCTCGCTCCAGCTCTTCTCGACCGTAACCGCCTGACAGCAGTCCGACACCGAGTGCGCGTGCGCGTCGCGCGGCCAGCAGGTCCCAGATGCTATCGCCGACAACGACCGAATCACTGATCGCGATACCGAGTTTTTCAGCCGCGGCGAGAAAGAGATCCGGATCGGGTTTGGCATGACGCACGAGATCGCGCGTGATGATGGGGACGTCTTCGCTGATTCCGAGCAAACGCAAAGAGAGACGAGCGCTTTCAAGTCGGCCGCTTGTGGCGATGGCCCACGGCACACCCACGTCTGTTAAATAGTTTAAGAGCTCCTCAGCTCCCGGAAGTGGTCGCACTTGTGATGAGTAACGTTTGAAGGCTTCGCCGTGCACTTCATGGATGCGCTCCGCTTCTTCGGCGGAAAGAGTGCGTCCCGTCTCGCGAGCCAGAGCGTTGACGAAGAGGCCTCCACTCATTCCAATCTGGCGATGAATGCGCCACACGGCGAGTTGAATTCCGCCGGCCTCGAGCGCCTCGCGCCATGCAAGTACGTGTTGGTAAACGCTGTCGACCAGCGTTCCGTCCAAGTCGAAGAGGAAGGCTGTCTCGCCTGAAGATCTGTCGTCGCTACCCATTTGTCGCCCGGTAATATGCGGTCCGCAGCACTCCGAAAAACATGCTGCCTGCTCTCACTTTCTCAGCATTCGTGAAGCCAGCGCGGCTCATCAATTGAAGAATGCGCTCGTCTGTGTTGTCCTTCAATTCAGCGTGCGAATGAACAAGCCGATGCAGGAATCCGTGCGACCCGTGGTCCGAAACGAAATCAAGCAGGTGAAACGAACCGCCCGGCTTCAAAACGCGCCGCACTTCCTGCAAGGTCTTTTCGCGATCCTGTCCGGCGAGATGATGAAACATGAACGACGAAAGCACGCGATCGAATGACTCTCGTTCGTAAGGAAGTTCATCGGCGAAGCCTTGATCGAGTTGTATTGAAACTGCTGCACGCCGGACTTTAGTCTTTGCGCGGCGCAGCGCTTTCGGATCCGGATCGAGTCCGACCACGTCAACGTCCGCATAGCGACGCTTCAGAAGCACCGCAAGTGTGCCTGTGCCACAGCCGATATCGAGAATGCGTTGGGCCGGTTTGATGTTGGCCTGCGAGATGAGTTCCAGCCGTGCGCGGTCGAAGCCGAGAAAGCTCACGAGCGGATCGTACAGCGGCAGGAACACGTCGTGTCCCGCTGCCGGCAGAAAGTCCTTTCGAGGAGGCCCAGTCGTTTCAGAAGACATGATATTCTTCTCTGCGCAGAGAAAACTCCAACTTAAGATATCTTATGAGACTTCTATTTGCGATTGCACTGACGCTGCTTCTAATTGTGAACCTTGCTCCCCTTCAGAGCTCGCGTGCAGCAGTGGCGGACGCAGTGCTGTTCGACGACTTCAGCTACACGAACAAGCAACAACTCAAAAAGAATGGCTGGATCCTTCGCACTGAACCAGGCTGGCCCGGCGTGCCTGGCGCGACGTGGTCGGAAGACGGAATCTCGCTCGTTAAGGATCCTGATCGGCCCAACAACTGGATCGTGCGTATGACTTCGTCGACTGACGGAACCGGCGCGAATACCAGGCAGACGCAGATCTGTCATCAGCGCAAATATCTGGAGGGCACTTACGCGGCTCGTGTTCGTTTCACCGACAAACCGGTTTCGGGGCCGGGTGGCGATCAGCTTGTCCAAAGCTTTTACACGATCAGCCCGTTGAAGGCGCCGATGGACCTCGACTACAGCGAGTTGGATTGGGAATACCTGCCAAATGGCGGTTGGGGAATCGATGGACCAACGCTTTATGCGACGACGTGGGAAACGTTTAGCCCGGAGCCGAACTGGAAGAAAGACAACGTGTTCAAAACAGAGAACGGCAGCCAGGCTGGCTGGCATACCCTCGTCACTCAAGTCTTCGCTGAAACAGTTCGATATTTCGTCGACGGCAAATTATTCGCGGAGCATGGTGACGCGTATTATCCCGAAGATACGATGTCGATCAATTTCAATCTCTGGTTTATCCGCGACGGCATGTTGAAATCTAACGAGCGGCGCGAGTTTCAGGAAGACATCGATTGGGTCTTTCACCAGGCCGGCGTCGCGCTGACGCCGTACCAGGTGGCAGCCGCGGTGGCTGCGATGCGTCGAGACTCAGTCAAATTCCGCGACACAGTGCCGGCGAAAGTGCCTGCATTGACGAGTCCCTGCAATTTCTGAAATTAAATGCGCGAGTACGCAAAGCGTTTTGTTTATACATTTGTGCCTTCGTGTACGAAATATTTCTCCGCCTTAATCGTCTTCATAACTTTGACGGGATCGGCTCCGTTTTTTAGTCCCGCGAGCGCAGATGCAACAGTTGTAACCTGGACCGGCAGTCACGACACTCTCTGGAGCAATCCACGAAACTGGGACCTGGGCCACGTGCCTGGTCCAACGGAAGTCGCACGTCTTTCGAAAACCTCCAGACCATTCGTGGAAATAGACACAAAGTCCACGGGCGTCGTCGGCGCAATGATGGTCGATGCAGAGTTTCGCGGCACCATTCTCCTGCAACGCGATCTCACTATCGCGTCCAACCTGTCGCTGCAAAGCGGCCTGCTACGGCAAGGCGATCATGATCTAACGGTAAACAGTTACGAGCAGGTCGGAGGTCGATTCGAGGGTGGCCCGTCAAACTTAGTGATCCAGCAGCGAGCAATCGTGAGCGGTGGCACGTTTCTTACGAGCAAGCTAACGGTTGTCTCCTCACTCACAATCGACTCCCCGGCCGTCGTCACCGCTGCCGCAAACAGCAAGCTCAACTTAACCGGTGATGGGACGCCACTCAACGGCAATGGCGTGTTGGATATGACCACGCATGGACCAACCAGCATCGAGTACACCGGGCGAGCCACTACTGATTTGACGATGGCCACGCCGATTAGGGGAGCTCTGAATGCCGGTGCAATGCCTGCCGCAAGCACTCTCAGCCGAAGCGGCGCGATAACGCTGACGGCGTTTGAAGACCATCCCTTTGCAGCCGTCATCGACACGGCCAATGGGTTTGCTTACTTCGGCACGCTCACCAGCCCCGGCATCGTCGTGAAAGTGCGACTCTCAGACTTCACTCGCGTTGGCGCACTGGTGCTAAATCCGGATGAACAAGAACTGCGTTGCGCCACCATCGATACCGTCAACGGCTTTGCTTATTTTGGTGGTCTGAACGGCGCGATCGTAAAGATCCGTCTCTCAGACTTCACGCGCGTCGACTCTTTAAATGTGGGTGGACCACTAGCGGCCGCCGTAATCGACCCGGCTGCCGGATTTGCTTACTTCGGAGCGTTCACTGGACCAGCGGCGGTCGTCAAACTGCGTCTCTCTAACTTCACCGTCGACGACATACTGATCTTTAACGACGACGAAAATGGAATCCTTTCCGCAGTGATTGATCCCGCGAATGGCTTCGCTTACTTCGGCACCGACGACACTCCAGGCGTCGTTGTAAAAGTGCGTCTTTCGGACTTCACTCGCGTGGCCGGTCTTAAGCTAAACATCAGCGAAGCTGAACTCACGCACGCCGTGATCGATCCGGTTAACGGCTTCGCTTACTTTGGATCCTTCACACTGTTCTTTGCTGTCGCCAAAATACGCTTGTCTGACTTTACGCGTGTCGGCGGGATCTTTCTCAATAACGGAGATGGTTCCTTTCGCTCGGCCGTGATCGATACTGGCAACGGCTTCGCCTATTTTGGTAACGATGACGGCGATATTTACAAGATACGCCTCTCAGATTTCACTCACGTAAGCACGCTCAAAATTCCGCAGATTAGAAGTGAACTCAACGTCGCGGTTATCGATCCAGGTAACGGCTTTGCATACTTCGGTCATGGAATTCGTCCGGGCGTCATTAAGATTCGACTTTCAGACTTCACTGAGGTTGGTAACGTTCCGTTTAGTAGAGGCGAGAATAATCTCGGCGCCGCCGTCATCGATACCGCCAATGGTTTTGCTTATTTCGGGACTGATGCGAATCCCGGACTAATCGTGAAGGTGCGGCTATCAGACTTCACGAAGGTCGGGATTTTGGCTCTGGACGATACTCCAGAAGCGACTGAGGAAATTTTTTTCCGATCTGCGGTGATCGATACAACGAATGGCTTTGCGTATTTTGGTAACGACCGGTCGCCGGCCACGATTGTGAAGATACGCCTTTCTGACTTTACGCGCGTGGGCGCGCTGAAACTCGATCCCGGAGAAGCCTCGCTGTATTCTGCTGTTATCGATACCGCGAACGGCTTTGCTTACTTCGGCGCCGTTCCGTTTCCTAAAGGAAAGATTATAAAAATTCGGCTCTCGGACTTTACGCGTGTGGGTGCGTTGACTCTGAATGACGGCGAGCGCGCTTTTTGTGCAGTGATAGATGCAGCTAACGATTTTGCATACTTCAGCGCACCCAATTCCGTAGTCAAGGTAAGGTTGTCAGATCTTTCTCGCGTCGGCGCAGTAGCGATTACCGACTCACCGCTAAGCGCAGTGATCGATACCGCGAATGGCTTTGCTTATTTTGGAGGGACTGCGGGCCGTGTCGCTAAAGTGCGCTTATCCGACTTCTCAGCCGCTGGCGAAGTATTGACCAATGCTGGTCAACTTCATACAGGTGTAATAGATGCAGCAAGAGGGTTTGCTTACTTCGGAACGTTCACGAGCCCCGGAAAGGTTGTGCAGATCAGCCTGTCACCTTTCGCTCAAACAGACACGCTGACTCTGAATGCCGGTGAGGAGTTCTTGTATTCGAGCGTGATCGACGCGGCAAACGGCGCTGCTTACTTTGGCACTGCCACGCGACCGGGCAAGATCGTCAAAGTCAATCTTGCGGATGCTGGTCCAACGCCCACGCCGACTCCGACCCCGACGCCAACACCTACTCCTTCGCCAACGCCTCTACCTGGTCCACCTCAACTGTTATTGGAGGAAACCGGACCAGTTGCAGATCTCGCCACGGCACTGGACTCGTTGCTGTTGATGAGAGATCCCTTTCCGATTGTTTATGGCGTCGACTTTCTGAACCCTGGTGTTGACCGCAACACACGCGTCGTAGTCTTTATTTCCAACCTCCAACTGTTACCGGGCGAAACGGCATCCGCAGTCGTGGTTAATTTGGTCGACAGCAACAGTCAAAGCTTTGATTTGACGGCAGAAGACGTCCGCGCAGTTCCCAACAACGCGTTTGTGCAAGTGGTTTTCAGATTGCCAAACAACGTGGCCGCCGGCACTTGCACGATTAGGATCAAGGCGCACGGACAAATGAGTAATCCCGGCAATATCAGAATCAGGGCTTAGGACTTTCTGTTGGACCTTTCTCGCTGTGACTCGCCGCCTTTTTCTGTCGCAGCCATTCGTCAATGCTCTCGCGAATAAACTCGCCCATGTCTTCAAACTCGCGCGCCGACTTCTCCCAGAACTCTTTGAACATCTTCGGATCGAAGGCGAAGCCGTATCCGCGTCCGAAGCCCTTTGCTGGTCCAAGTTCGTCTTCGTAGTAGGCCGCGAGTTGACGGCAAGCCATAGCGACGACGGTTAAAGAACTTCCGGCAGCGAGGGGTTCGAACACGACGCTAACGCCCGGGTCGAGTTCCTTTAAACGCGCGAGCACGCGATTGTACTGGTCGGTGCAAAACGCGGCCGCGTCTTCTTTGCCGCCGGTCCACTCTGATTGCAGCGCCATGCGCCCGGTGCGCCGCAGCACGTTGATCAACTTAACTAATTCTTTCTCTCGTTCCATGAATACTCCTTACTTGCAACCCACCGGAATGGACATGAATTTGATTCGCCGTCGCCGGCGCGGACCACAACCCCCGAAATAAAATCCGCGACCAAAGCCGGGGACAAACTCCGGCTCGTCCGCTTCGAAGTAAGCGAGCAACTCGCGAGCAGCGATCTTAATGACTTCTGCGGACGCCGAATCATTCAACGGCGTGAACAGTGGCTTGACGGCAGGCTCGAGTTCGGTGAGTCGCGCGAGTACGCGGTTGTATTGAGCAACGCAGAATTGCGTGGCGTCTGGTCCCGCCTTGGTCCAGGCGACGTAGCCGGCCGCGCGCGCGATGCGTCGCAGGACGTTAAGAAGTTTTACTGTTTCCTTTTCCATCTGGTTCTCCTCGTTAATTCATTTTTGCTCGGAGTAGTTTCTTGCCGTGGTGAATTCTCCACTTCACTGTCGACAGCGGTATTCCCATGAACGCCGCGATGCGGTTGAGTGGCATGTCGTCCAGGAAGCGCAAACGCAACGGCATCGCGTAATCTGACGGGAGGTCGTCCAATGCTTTCATCATCTCCTCATCCCGCTCCTTATCGGCCAAAGGCCTTGCGAGCGCTTCAATCTTGTCGAGCAGGGCCTCGTCCAATGCCACTCGTTTACTTAGGTGCTTGTCTTCGCTCTTACTAAACCTCAAAGCTCTATGCCTTGTGATCGCAGACAACCACGCCGCAAACTTCCGCGGCTCCTCGATACTTGGCAGCGCCTTGAACGCGAGGAGCAACGACTCCTGCGCCACATCCTCCGCATCATCGCTGCCGACGATAGTGCGCGCGAGTCTCACGACGGCAGGGCGATAGCGCACCACAAGCTCCTCAAACGCCTCCAGATTTCCCAGAATCGCCGCTAATACCAGCACCTCATCCGGCGACTCAAACCGTTCCATCGACTCTCCACGCGCATAGTTCGACGTTCATTTGTATAGAGACATGTTACGAGGAAAAAGTTAGGCGGGTTTTGTGAGAAATTCTTCGGTGAGGTTCCAGACCAGTCGCGAAAGTAGACTACGACACACGGTGAACTAGCTTTGAACTGGTGCTCGAAGAATAGTTAGTCGAGATGTGCAATGGCGATTAAGAGTATTGCGAGAAAAGCTCCGGCTCCAATGCCGATACCAAGGCCGAGGTTCCTCGCGGTTGAATGGCCTCTGTTGTTGTCAACCTTGGCAACTTCGCTATAACGGATAGTCGTTGGCGCGTCAGTCTTCCGATCACGCAGTACAAAGTCATCGCTGCCGGCCTGTCCAATGTAACCTTTTATCTTCGTACCATCCTTTAGGAATACCGTGGCTTTGGCTTTCTCGCCGACTCCGATTTTAGCAATCTTGGCCTTGATCTTATCCATCAGTATCGGCTCCGCGTTGGTCTGCTGGGCAGCGGCCGGCGTGGAGATACTGGCGACAAAGAGCACACCAGCAAGCAAAGAGATCAAACAGGTCTTCATATATGGTCGTTTCCGTTTCTGCTCTCGACATCGACAGTTGGCGCAGCAACCGCCGCGAGTGCCTTTCTGGACGAGCGTTCATTACTAGTGCAATGACGATGCCACTGGCTCCGCAGGAAATATCAGGCGTAACGACGCGAAATGTGTTTGAGGCGGGCCAGCTATGAGTGTCAAAATGCTTCTGATGCAATAACAATCCGACAGGTACAGCAAAACGAGCAACGGTAAGTAGTGATGGTAGTTTTGATCCTGAACACTTCGATCTTGACGAAGTGAACGACCTACTGGTAATCCACAGATTACGCCGATTACGCCGATTTTTGAATTTGAATCGAGCAATCTGTGGATTACTCTCTAGTCGCGCCAGTCTTTCAGTACTGTTTCAACTCGATCCCTGACGTGAGAACGCGCCTCACTTCTGGACCATCCTTTTGCCAACAACGAATCATAATTTGTCTCGCGATGACGCACGTGGGCTAACACAGCCAGCCTAACCGTTTCTTCTTCATAAGTCTTCGCGGCGGCTGATCGACCTACTCGGCCACTGTACTTCAAACACGCGTGTTCAGCGATGATTTGTTCCCGTCCTTCAGGACAATGCGGGAATATCGCTCTGATACGTTTAGCAAACTCTCGATTAAGGAGGGGACGCGAATTCAGATTGAACTCGATGAAAAGGCTAAAGCGATCATTCTAAAACCTATAACGCGTGATTACGTTCACAGCCTGCGCGGGAGTTTCGGGGCAAAGGATTAATGAAGACCCTTATGGCTGAAAAGAAACGAGAGCGATAACTCTGATGCCCAAAAAAGCCGAGAGCAATTATGCCCGATTCCTGGGCCGTCATCGCGTACCTCGAGGATGAAGATGCGGCAGCAAAAGTCGCAGACATTATCGCCGACGCCCATGACGAACAGATCCCGCTATTGATGACGGTTGAGAACGCAGGTGGGGTTTGGTACATAGTCGCCCGTCAAACGTCCGCTGCCGAAGTGGTCCTAATGGCGGCGCTTGAACATGCCACATATCCGAGAGCACTTGCGAACACGGCGAAGCACCTTGTCTTTACTCGCTGTGGTGAGTTGAACTTCTCCGGCATGCTTGGCGCTCAGATTGCAGCAGTTGAGAGCGAACTGCTTTGCGGGTGACACATCTCGTGGTCCCATTTTTTCGGTAGCCGGATCTCCCCGCCGGCTACCAACGAAACATGTTAAGATTCCTGCATGAACAAGTCTTCTGCGTTGGCTGACTGGACTCCGGAACAGATCGCGCTTGGCAAAAGGTGGGTAGAGACGTGGAGACTCGCCGGCGAGGATCTGGAGCGTATCAGGCGTAAGGAGATTAGAGAGCTCGACACTTATAAAACCATCCTTCTTCTTTGCGGATCGGCGGATTACACCCAGCCTCCATACGCGCCAAAACCGTGGTCAGGTCTCATCGAACAACAACGCTGGTTCAAAAAGGCAGCGGAACGTGAATGAAGTCATTCTAGCGGCCGCTGAGCTGCAAGCTGTCTGCCAGTCAAACGACTGGCAGTTTTGCTTCATAGGCGGGCTAGCCCTACAGCGTTGGAGTGAACCGCGTGAAACGGTTGACGTCGACCTCTCGTTATTTGCGGGTTTTGGGGATGAGCAACAGTTCTGCGATGTCCTCCTCAAACATTTCGCCGCGCGAATTTCAAATGCCGCAGCATTCGCCCGCGAACGCCGCGTCTTACTGCTTCGCTCGACCAAAGGAGTTGGCCTGGATGTCGCACTAGCTGCCTTGCCGTATGAAGCTTTGGTCATTGAGCGCTCATCTTACTTTGTTTATCCGCCCGACGTTTCGCTGCGAACATGTTCCGCCGAAGACCTGATTGTGCTGAAAGCCTTCGCCGGACGTGGACAGGATTGGGTGGACGTCGAACGAATCATTGTGCGGCAAACGGGCAAGCTCGATTGGACTTACATTCGCGAGCAGCTTCGACCGCTCGCAGAGTTAAAAGCCGTGCCTGAGATTCTAGATCAGCTTGAAGCGCGTCGAGTTGAGTTCGAGCAGTAGTTCAAAACGGGCTAAAAGCGCATCTCACGCAACCTCATCAAATTTTCCCAATCTTTATTAGTATTCGGAACGTCAATTGGGTCGTCGCATCGCTGCGTTTTTAGTACGCTTTTCCTTTACGCTTTTAGCCTTGGCGCGCGATTGCTTTGCGACTTGAGTGTTCAGGGCTTCGCCTCGATCTAGTGAATGTAACATCAGATCCTTGATGCGATTTCCTATTGGACCTGCGTCGTTGGCGGATCGATCGACCGCCGGGGCTCTGCGTCTCTGATGACTCTTCTGCTTGCTCATTTTGCTTGCTCCCTGATGCGTAATTGTAAAGAGTCTTAGATGAAAAAGCCCACAGCCATGTTAACCTTGAGAACAACATGAGCTCCGGCACTTCTCACTTAGCTGATACATTGCCGCCTGAGATTCGCGATCGCTCTGCGTGGTATGGTGCGAACCTCGCGCAATGCACCGACTGGATAGAGCGGCTGGTCGAAGTTGAGATTGCCGAGCTGGAGAGTGCGGTCCATGAGTTGGAAAAGTCACAGGTTGACCTCGCGTCCATCACCGCAAACGACGTCGAATTACCGACTCTCGGTCCGCGACTGCAACGAATACTCGACGAGGTGCTCAATGGACGCGGGTTTGTTCTAATAAAGAGTCTGCCGATTGAACGTTGGACCAAACGACAAGCGGCGATTGCTTTTCTCGTGATTGGCGTTCACCTCGGCAGCCTGCGAATGCAAAACGCAGAAGGACACTTGCTCGGACATGTAAAGGACCTCGGACGCTCCAGCGACGATCCACATACGCGAATTTACCAGACGCGTGAACGGCAAACTCACCATACCGACTCATGTGACGTCGTAGCTTTGTTGTGTTTACACCCTGCAAAATCGGGTGGTCTGTCGAGCCTCGTCTCGTCTACCACGATTTTCAACGAAATGCGCCGCCGGAGACCGGATTTACTCAGAGTGTTACTAGAACCGATTGAAACTGATCGCCGTGGTGAAGTTCCTGATGGAAGCAAACCATATTTCACCATTCCCGTGTTCAACTATCACGATGGATTAGTTTCTACGATTTATCAGAGGCAATACATCGAGTCGGCCCGCCGCTTTCCGGGTGTCGCACCACTCACCACGCTTCAGATCGAGGCACTTGACCTGTTGGACCAACTGGCAAACGATCCGAATCTCAACCTGATGATGGAGTTCGAACCCGGCGATATTCAGCTCGTCCACAACCACACCATCCTGCACGATCGAACCGCGTTCGAGGACTTTCCCGAGCCGGAGCGCAAGCGCCACTTGTTACGCCTTTGGCTGGCACCAACCGAGGCGCGGAATCTCCCTGAAGTTTACGCGGAGCGATTCGGTTCGATTACACCAGGCGATCGCGGAGGCGTTATGGTTACAGGATCGAGACCCACGATACCCTTGGAGTGAAAGGCTTCACTGCCCGGCCGCGGGCTTCCGTGGCAGCTTCTCATCCCTCATCGCCGTGTTGTAGATGAATGCCGCCAGGATCGTCGCCGCTTGCTTCAGGTCGTCGCCTTGAATTCGGTCGAAGACGTCCTGATTCGTGTGGTGCGTGCGCGTGTCGTATTCGATTTCGTCCTGGATGAATTGGAAACCCGGTAAACCGATCGCGTCGAACGAGAGATGGTCCGTGCCGCCGGTGTTTGAAGCTGTCACAGTCGCCGCACCAAGATCGCGAAAGGGCTGCAACCACTGTCGAAAGATCGGTCGCACCGCTTCATTCCCCTGCAAGTAAACACCACGAATCTTCCCCGTGCCATTGTCGAGATTGTAGTACGCAGAAAGCTTGTCGTACTCAGGACCACGCGCGATCCTGGCAGCCATACCGCCCGAGACCAGACGCATAAAACTCTCGTTCTTCGATTCACCAACCGGCTTCCCAAAATGCTGCGTCACGTAAGCTTGTGAACCGAACAGTCCCTGCTCTTCTCCGCTCCACAACCCAATCCGGATCGTGCGCCGCGGCTTAAGGCCCAATGCCTGAATAATCCGCACGGCTTCCATCGCCGCCGCGACGCCGGCGCCATTGTCAGTAGCGCCGGTACCGGCGTGCCACGAATCCATGTGGCCACCAATCATAACGAACTCGTCAGCCTTATCCGTGCCCGGGATCTCGGCGATCGTGTTCTGACCCATCACCGCGTCCTTCGAGAATTGCGTGACGAGAGATACCTTCATGCGCACGTTCTCGCCGGCTTTGATCATCCGTATCAGACGGTTGTACTGCTCGCCTGCAAGCACCACCTGCGGCACGATCGTCTTCACGTTGACGTCGAATGGTTGCGCACCCAGGAACAGACTCTGAAGAGTAGCGATCGGTGAAGACGTGTCTATTTCTTGTGGTATGACAGCGGCGTCGACCCAAATCGTTCCGCCATCGCCGCTCGGAGACACCAACAGCGCCGCTCCCTCGTCGCTTAAAAACCGCAACTGCTTATTAAACAGGATTCGCTCCTTGATGAATTCCTGGAATCCCGGGTTTGCGAAGGGCGCCGTCGCATCTGCACGCCTCGGGTCGCCTGCATCTGCCAAAGCCAGCAGTTCTTTCTCGGTCAGACGAGTAGCTCGAGGATCGAACTGCGCGCGAAAATCGCGTATCGGCCCGATCAGAACTACCTTTCCGCGCAGCTTGCCCTTGAAGCGCGCGAGATCGGCTTCGTCCTTAGCGTCGAAATAGACGACCTCACCCAACGCAATGTTGACTCCTGGTGACCACGCTTTCGGATAAGCAATCAGCGGTATTGCCTGTGGCTCAACCACCTCCGCAGAGAAACTCTTCAACGTCCAGCCACGGCCGAAAGGACCCCACTCTTCCAGATGCGCGTTTTGCAATCCCCACTTCGTGAGCTGATCGCGCGTCCACTCGTTAGCGCGCTTCATGTTGGGCGAGCCGGTCAAGCGCGGTCCAATGACGTCTGACAGGTAGCTCAATGTTTCCATCACCTGCGAGCGCTTCAAACCCTCTTCTCTAATCCGCGCGATCGGATCGTTTGGATCGAGCGCGGGCGGCGACGGGCTGGGCTGCTGGGCCAGCACCGCCGACGCGCAAACGAAAATAATGACTATCAGGGGCTTGAGACGCTGCATTGTTCGTGATCCTCTCTAATGTGAGTTGGGCGACAAGATAGCACCAACTACGAGAGAGAAACAGAGAAATCCATCGACAGCCGAACCCTCGCCTGCGGTATCATGTATCGGGAGTCGAATCGCTCACGTCGCAATACAGAGAAAGGTGAAAGCTCAATGGCACCCAGTGGAGAGGTCGATTTTTACGAAGTGCTTCAGGTAAGTGACACGGCTGAACCCGAAACCATCAATCGTGTCTATCGAATCTTCGCCCAGCGTTATCACCCTGATAACAAAGAAACGGGAAACGAAGGCCGCTTCCGCGAGATAACGGAGGCCTACCAGGTACTCTCCAACCCGGAGAAGCGAGCTCAATACGATGCGACGAGCCAAAAGCGACGAAAGGATCGCTGGCGACTCGTTTCATCTGGTGCTGAGTCGGAGAACGATTTCGAAATGGAGCAGATCGTCCGGCTCACGGTACTCGAAGCTCTTTACACAAAACGCCGTATTGAGCCGCACGACCCCGGTATCTATTTGCGTGAGCTCGAAAGAATGATCGGCCGCCCGCGTGAGCATCTGGAGTTCACGGTGTGGTTCCTTAATCAGAAGAAGCTGATCAGCACCGACGACTCTCGCATGTATCTGACGGCGGATGGCGCGGAGTATCTCGAGGATAGCTATCGCCACAATCAACATCGCAAACGATTGCAATCCAAAAACGATTAAGCTCGGATTATCCGCGGCAACATCTGCTGGTTCCAGTTATTAAACTCAGCCGCGAGATGCTTCAGCAGGTCCGGGTTCTGCCTACTAAAATCCGCTCGCTCGTGCTGATCGACTGATAAGTCGAAGAGCTTGCGCTGCTCGCCATTCCGGTAATACTTCCATTTGCCTTGGCGCACGGCGTCTTGTGAGTAGATGCGCCAGAAAAAAGTGCGCTCGTGACTAGGGCGGGCGCCGGTGATTACCGGTAACAGATCGATGCCGTCCAGCGGATAACCTTCGTCGGCCTTCGCTTTCCCTGCCGCAAGAATCGTCGCCGTCCAGTCCATCGTGATTGCCATTTGACTGCTTACTCGATTCGCAGGAACCACACCGGGCCAGCGAACGATTGCGGGTACACGAATGCCACCTTCCAGCAGTTCACCCTTCTCACCCGAGAAAGGCCATTCATAAGAGTATCGTTCACCACCATTGTCGCTGGTGAAGATCACCAAAGTTCTACTATCGATGCCCGCAGCCTTCACAGCGCTCATCACGCGGCCGACACCATCATCTAAACTGCGCATCATCTCAGCATACAGCTTCAGTGAACCGCCTATTCCCATCGTCACCGGCTCAATCGTTTTGTCTGTGAACGCGATCTTCTCTCCACCTTTGCGATCCTGCCACGGCCAATGCGGAGCGGTGTAGTGAAGACTGAGATAGAAGGGCGCCGTTCGGCGTCGCTTGATATAAGTAACTGCACGATCAGTTAATAGATCGGTCAGATAACCGTTGCGTTCGATGGGCGTGAGGTTCTCATATAAGTCAGGCCGTCCCGTGCCAGTCTTGTGTAGATGATAATCGACCGCGCCGGAGAGCACGCCGAAGAACTCGTCGAAGCCGTGGGCGTTTGGCCCCCATTCCGGTCGAAATCCAAGATGCCACTTACCGATCAGCGCCGTTTCGTATCCGCTTTTATTCAGTAGCGAAGCGATGGTCGGATGATCGGGATCCAAACCAACACTGTGGTTGGTCGTAGGCAACGGTTCAATTAAGCCGATTTTGAGTCGACCTGGGTAGCGGCCGGAAATGAATGCGCAGCGCGTCGGCGTGCAAACGGCTGATGCCGAGTAGGCGTCGGTTAACTTTGTGCCTTGCGAGGCAAGTCGGTCCAGATTGAGCGTGCGGTAATCAGGGCGCCCGTAACAACTGAGATCGCCCCAACCGAGATCATCGGCGAGAATAAAAATAACGTTCGGTTGGGAAGGCGCTGACGGTGGTTGACTGGCCCGAGCGTGTTTTAGCTGGGTCAAAACCACCGCTGCACTCGACGCAATTCCCCCAACGAACTTGCGGCGGTTTAGCTTCATGGGCGGAATACTACAATGCCACGGCTCGTCTGCGCACCTTTTTCAGCATCTGCATCCGACTTGGGGTAAATGTCAGTACCAAGTGCGGTAGAGGGTGGGTCCACCGTCGAAACACGAATCAATAAGAATGTCGCATACTCATCATCGACCCACCCGCTGCCGCAGGTGGTACTGACTCGGCTCCAACAACGATCTCTGAGGCAAAACCGGGTACTGGTTCAGTTTGAAAAACGCCGAAGGCGTTGGCTAATTCCAGCCCAGGGTTCGAGCGCAGCTGTTCATTATCATGACATCCTGTACACATCGTTATCATGACAGCGGGCCTTTCATTCTCCCCAAGCTTTAGCTTGGGGGATACCGCTCCAGAATCGGGAAAAACCATTTAAATGGTTTTCAAGAGTAGGAGACAACGAGGACCCCAAGCTAAAGCTTGGGGAGAATGAGAAAGGCCGCTTACAACCGGCTCGGGAAAAAACAAACTGTAAAGAATGTCATGATAATGAACAGCGTAGCGAGAACCCTGGGTAATCGAATCAAGATGTATTTTGAACCCTGTAAGGGTTAATGTCGCACAGGCCTAACGCTTTCAGCGTTTGTTCTTCTTGCTCTTGTGACCCAGGGTTCTCGCTGCGCTCGAACCCTGGGCTGGAATTAGCCAACGCCTTCGGCGTTTTCAAACTGAACCAAGTGCCGAGCAATGCTGTCATTCAAGGTCGCTGCAAAAATGTCCTGTTCTTGCAGGATCCTGCAATCAGTCATCCGCACTGGCCGTCGCCACAAGTGCATAAGATTCGGAGGCGATCAGTGTTCTGGCTTGTTTTTCGCTGTGGGCTCGATGTTTGTTGTCACACCTCTGCGGACCGGTGGTGCGACGGCGTAGGTCTCCATAGCCTTTGCCATCTCGTCTACGCTTTTCTGATCCTGATTCATGAAGACAAACAGGAGAGCATAGCCGTTTACTACCTTGGCAAAATACGCTTGGACCACACGTACCCCATTGCTTTCGACCACGTACTCGTCACGGAAAAACTGCGACCCGCCGAAGTGGCATTCCATCGGTTCCTTAAGCAGGGACTCAGTCCCGGCTCGCGCCATTAGTGCCCGAACATTCAGCAAATAATCATTACCATTCTTGATTCCGGGCGCGTGAGCTACTTTTTCCGCTATGACGAGGATAGCGGGATTGAAGGTGATGCCGGGCGTCCCGACCGGATGACGAAAAACGGTGAGGAGTTGATACGTAGTCTTCAGCGCAACGTCGAGGGACGATTTTGATACCGCACCGGATTCCGCAACTTTTTCCTTGCCCAGCTCTCTGATACGTTCGTTTGTTTCTGCACCGTGAACAATCCAGTCTTTCGGATACTTGAAACTAAAACCGAAGCCCGAGTTGATGTACATACCATCATGCGTGAACCCGAGATCGACCTGGGATTGCGCATTAGCGTAGGAGCAGAGCAGGAGAATGATTGAAATTGTAAGAGGAACGCGTTTCATATTTTTAGTATAGCCCAACAGTCGTGTCTCACGGTTGCTGGGCTTTTCTCTTCGCGTTATAGAGCGCAGTCTGTAACACTGGATGAGCATGGCCCAATCTGAGTGACGAACTGTCCCAATTACAGGTTGGGACAGGAATATTCGGCGTCGGAATCGGTTGAGCACCCGTATTGATGAGACCAGCAAAGGTTGGCGCCGCATCAACTCGAGGCGAGAGGGAAGGCGACAGGCTAAATTGATCGCGCAACGTCGCGAGCAGTGAAGTGTGATCGAACGGCGGTGTTGCCTGTGGCGGTCGAAAGATACCGGGTGTAACGAATGGGTTAATAAAGATAGCCGGGACGCGGACGCCATAAACATCGTAGTTAAAACCGGTTACTGTTCCGGACGCAAAGGGAGGCGTCGCCGCTGGCGGCGTGACGTGATCGAACAGACCGCCATGTTCGTCGTACGTGACAATGAGAAGCGTCGTCTCGAACAAGCTTGGGTTAGCAGTCAGCGCTTGAAAGACTTTCGCCAGCAACTGCTCGCCACAGGAAACATTGATGGGAATGTCGGAGTGGCCCACCGGCAAGCTGTCGCCCGGATGATTGCTGTTCGGGGCTTTGAAACCCAAAGCGCTCAGCATCTGATAGCGTGGTTCGATCAAACTAAACGTCGGTAGGCGGTTGTTTTTGACGTCATCAAAGAAGTCGTGATGGAAGATATCCGGATCGGACTGGACCGGCCACACGTTACCGCCATCAAAGATCTTGTCCCAATGATCGTCCACATACTTGATGATGGCCGATACCGGAGCTTCATCGTCGAAATATACCTTCCAGCTATGGCCGGCGTTATCCAACTGTTCGAAAACTGATAACTGATCGAGCTGTCCGATCATGAACGGATAATCGGGGTATTCCGGATTATTTACGTATGCGGTTTGGGTTTTGGGGTTGAAACAGGGCGTGCCGCAGAGCGAGAACAAACGATTGGGCCAGGTTTGCACTGGGCCCGAGGCGAAGTAACGATCGCTGACGGCATAGGTGCTTGCCAGAGCATGAGTCACGGGCACGTTCTGCGCGACGAAGTATTGCATGATGTCCGTTGGCGTCGCGTTGCTCACCGTTGCATAGTCGGTAACAAAACCCTGCATTGGCGGCGAGGTGTTGATCTGGTTCGACATGTCCGCATAGCTCTCCTGAGGATCGGGAAAAGGAAGGTTTTGAGTGGCGCTTCCTGCCGGCCCATTCCACGCGGCGATCGCCGGCCCAGGAGGCAAAGGATTGGACCATCCCGCCGGTACGCCGCCGCCATCAGGATTAGTGGTGGCCGGGTAAAAAGCTCCGAGCACATTATCGAAAGATCGATTTTCAAACATGAGAAGGATTACGTGTTCGATGTTTCCGAGTGGTGGGGCCATGAGCGTCTCCGATCTCGTGAGTCAGGATGCTAAGAACATGAGCGTGCGGACTATATAATAGTCCGCGATCAAAGAACAATGGTTTTGCGATTGATGCTGATCGGCGGTGAGCTACTTAATTTTTTGTTTTGATTCAACCGGTTCGTTGCGAAAGAGATTCGCTGCCTCAACCGGATCCAGCGTCACGCCGAATAACGACACTGCATACGACAAGACGACATCGCGACCCGCTGCAAGATCGTCAGGTGAAGGTAAGCGCACTTGGTCTGGCGTCACGCCACGATGCTCCAAACTCACTCCGTCAGGCATGATGAGGTCTGATGTGGTGATACTTAATCCGTACGGGGCCGCTTTAAGACCAATTGCCACCTGGTTCCAATGGCGTTGCGCAGGCGCAGTCATCACCCTTCCGGCAGTTTGATCGCCGATAATCGTGCCTCTCTTTTCCAGTTGAATTGTTCGTGCGAAAACTTCAGACGCGGATGCTGATTCGCTATCTACGAGAACTACCAACCTGCCACTGAACCCCTTCCCGGTGCCGCGTGATTTCGCGATCCGTGGCTTGGTTTCTTTGCGGGTCACAGTGTCGCAGATCTTTACGTCACGATCGAAGAAGTTCGACACCATCCGCGTTTCGGTGCTCACGAATCCACCACCGTTACCCCTGAGATCAAGTATCAGTGCTTTATGTTTGCGAACCTTCTCCATTGCTTCGTCAACATCTGCATGGCCCAACCATAATCGACTTCAAGGGCGAATAGCGGCGGTATGAAATACGTGTGCGAATCGTTTAACTCGCCCAGTACCGTCGCGATGATTCCCATGAGCTGTCCGAGCGAGCGCGCTTCATCGATCTTTGCAGCAGCCTCTTTGAACCGCGCGTCGACGTCCATGCCGCGCAATTTTGGATCGTAGTAATAGCACTTGAGATCGTCTTTGATCTTCGAAAGCATCTCCTTGCCACGATCACGATCGTCACCCAGCGACTTTTCCTGCGCGGGCATCGAGGCGGAAGAAAACGCGGCGAGGAACACGATGAGTAGAAACTTGAGGGTGAAGTAGTTTCGAGACTTGTTCACTGGGCTACTCCGGTGTGCAAAGCTTCGTGTCAACAGCATACCACAGGGAAGCGCGTCAAAAATCCGCTGTTATTTTCTCGCCGAAAACCGGTGCTCGTGATATAAGAAGGCCTCCTCTGTCCACCGGTTCCAGGATCCACACGCGATTTCTATCTCCAGGAGATGAATCATGAAAAGACCACCTGTTCGGTTGACCATTTCGATATTGGTGTTGGTTGTAGTGGCTGCGGCCTCGGTAGTCTCCGACGG
>JBIOUJ010000022.1:0-14828 GCA_044867025.1 Pyrinomonadaceae bacterium
GGGTCCACCATACAGTCGCTTAGCGGCGTTACAGTCACCTGCGCCGTGGAGCTACCTGAGCCAATGGTCACTGTAGCTGTCGGCGGAGTGAATGTTGCTGCACCACTCTGCGAGTAGTCTGATGGGAAGCTGGCCGTGCCGCCAACCGAGAAGTTGACCGTTATCGCACTGGTCGTTGGACCAGTACGTGTGAAGGTGTAGACGAGGTTCGTTCCACCTTCTGACGTTGTCGTGGGCGACACCGCAACGCTGACGAGTGTGTCATCGTTGAGAATGGTCCCAGTGGCTGAGCTCGGACTTACGACGTTGTAGCCCGCGCCTGCCGCCAACGTTATGGTGACGGTTTCATCAGCTTCGGCAATGGCATCGGCCTCAGGATCGACCGTTACCGCAGCCGTGGAGCTGCCGGCTGAGAAGGTTACCGTGCCGGTGGTCGTGGTGAACGTCGTTGCACCTGTCTGGGTGTAATCATCTGGCGATGGGCCAAACGTGGCTGTCCCACCAACCGTGAAGTTTACAACCAGTGAGCTGCCCGTAACGCCGTTGCGCGTGAAGGTATAGACCAGGTTGGTCGCTCCATCTTCAGCAACTGCGGCTGGCGATACTGCAACGCTGACGTCCGTATCGTCATTGGTGATCGTGCCGGATGCTGAGGATGGTACGCCCACGTTATAGCCCGTACCCGCATTGATAACCAGGATAACTGTCTCATCGGGTTCGACCGTACTGTCAGCTTCCGGATCGACTGTTACCTGCGCCGTCGAGCTGCCTGGCGCGAACGTCACTACACCTGTTGGCGGAGTAAAGCTCGTCGCACCTGTCTGGGTGTAATCAGCTGGCGATGGCCCAAACACAGCTGTTCCAGCAATCGTGAAGTTCACTGCCAGCGATGAGCTCGTGACGCCTACGCGCGTGAACGTGTAAACGAGGTTTGTGGCCCCATCTTCGGCGACTGACGCCGGCGAAACAGCCACGCTGACATCCGTATCGTC
Organism: Pyrinomonadaceae bacterium; assembly: GCA_044867025.1. Lineage (GTDB taxonomy): Bacteria > Acidobacteriota > Blastocatellia > Pyrinomonadales > Pyrinomonadaceae > PSRF01. The sequence continues at coordinate 993 of JBIOUJ010000022.1, forward strand.
GTTGGTGATTGTTCCGCTTGCAACGCTGGGCGAGCCAACGCTGTAGCCTACACCTGAAGTGACAGTCAGAACCACTGTCTCGTCAGGCTCGACGGCGGGATCCGCCGAAGGATCGATCGTGACCGTTGCCGTAGAACTGCCGCTGGGTATCACAACCGTTCCGCTGGTGGCGGTAAAGGTTGCGGCGCCAGTCTGCGTGTAATCCGGTTCAGTGAAGGAGGCAGTGCCGCCGACGCTGAAGTTTACGGTCATCGCATTGGCAGTTGAGCCGTCACGCGCAAACGTGTAGACGAGATTTGTTGGACCATCTTCCAGCACCGAAGTTGGCGACACCGTCACCGAAACCTCGGGCAGGTCGATTGGCGTAACTGTCGGATCGGCAGCGCCGCCAACGGTCGGATCATCTGTCAGCACGTCCGCGAAGTTGGTTCCGGACACCGTACCCTGGTTAGAAACCTGGGCCATGGCTCCGGTGAACGGATTGTTGACTGTGACGTTGAAGGTAATGGTTACGCTCTCACCGGCAGGCAGAGTGCCAATGTTGAGCATCACGTCGGCCAGCATACTGTTGAAGGTAGCCGGCGCCTTCATTGACGCGTGGTGCATTGTTCTGCCGTTACGTTGAGCTACTGGTTTTGATCGAGCCTTGGCGATCGAAACCGGTGCTGTCTTCGGCGCGGAAGGCTTGCCAATTTGAGAAGCAACATTCTTTTCGGTAACGGATAGATTCTTACCTACGAGTATGCTCTGAGAATTCGGCAAGCGCCTGGTCGCCGGAGACAGAGTGTTCTGCATCAACGGTGCCGTTAGTTTGCTTGGCTGTAATCCCACACCGAGCTGACGCATGACGACCGTCAGCAGGTCCATATGACCAAAGCCGAACGCGTGTTCCAGAGACTGAAGCTCACGCTGTGGAACTGTTAGCCCGAACTCCGAATCTTCCATTGACGTCGCGTCGACGAACCACCCGTATCCAGCGGCGGTCTCATCGATCTTGAAGCTCGCGGATGTACCCGAAGCAAGCACACCGTCAGGAAGGTCTGAGACCTCGAATGTTACCGATTGCAAACGCATGAGGTCTTCAGCGGAAATGCCGGCATCGCGCCATCTTTCAATCGCAGCCTGAACTGCGACAGCGATATCCGCCTGCGTCGCCTTTCGAACATCCTGCGCAGCGCTCTGTTCACCGTGTGCTGCGCGCAAGGTGTCAACCAAGTCGCCGCTGCGACCCCAATTGCTGGAACTGGTTGCCCATGCCTCGCTCTGCTTGCTCGAGATCTGTTCTGTTGCTGGCGCCGTCGGAACCGTGGGCTGACTGCAAGCACCTCCACCGACGAAGCCGCCGCCCGGTGCCTGTACAGCAGCCGATACCTGGGTCGTCAGAGTTCCTGCCGTTAATGTGTTCTGGCCGACCTCGAAATTCGCTACGGCCGTTAGATCATTGCTTGCACCGGCGTATCCGGGAAGCCTCACTGTGGAACCGTTTCGCTGACGTAAACGCAAGTCAGCTCCTCCATTCGGCGGTGTAGCGCCGATGGAAACGGTATTAGTCTTGAAGTCAAAACAGACGGCGTTGGTACCGGTGGTAGCAGCGCCATAATTCCCCTGCACACCGTGCAGGGAGTTAGCACCCGGATTACTTATGCTGTTGCCCGTGACCGTAAGATCAATCGCGGCATTGACATTACCCGTGTCGCCAACCTGGAAGTTGATTGCGGCGCCGTTATTCCACTGTGTCACCGTGTTGTTGCTCACGATCGCTTTCATGGTTCCCGTTCCACTGTGGTTCTCGACGCGGATGCCGGAACCCTGAGTGGCACCGGAATTGGTGATCGCGGCATTGCCGATGAAATTACCCGAGACTTGTCCCTGCCAGGTGCCGCCACCAAGACCTTGATTAACGTTGATAGCGCCGCCCTGCACACTACCGACCAGCGGATTACCGGCGCTGCCGTTGTTTGAGATGTTGAAGTTTACCGTCTCCGCGCTGCCCGTGTGGCCGCCCGAAATAGTAACGCCGCCACCCAGCGAGCCGGCGAATCCGTTACTGTAAAAGTTTCCGGTGAAGACGATAGTCAGTGTGGAACTGTTGTTTGCAATGGTTTGTAGATGGTCACCGCCGGCACCGGTGAATGTGTTGTTCGTCACATTCGCGGTGACGTTTGCTGTGCTGGTCAACTCGATCATCACGTTGTCGTTAGGCGCGTTGTTGAACGCAGACCCAGTGATGTTCGTCGTGCCCGAGCCGCTCGAGTTCCTGATTCTGAAGTTGTCCTCAATGCCGCCGCCGACACTGATGTTGGTGAAAGTAGACGTACCGAACAGCGAATCGAAAATGATACTGCCTTCATCAACCGCAGTATCGTCGCCGTTCGCGCCGTTAACTGTGCTGTATTCAATGCTGCAACCAGTCACGTTGGTTCCGCGAACGCCGAAGTTTTGATTCGTGCCGTTGATCGTCATTCGACGCAGCGTGACGTTCATCGCGTTGTTGAGATACACGCCGATACCTGTCGTCGTGCTACCGTTCGTGCCGCTCTTGTTCGCGATCGTTCCGCCGCTGCCGTTTCCGCCGACGGTTGTGTTTGTGCCGTCACCGACGACCGAGAAACTCCCGGACGTGTTTTGCAGCATCATGCCGGTTGCGGATCCGCCACTCGACGACACACTCGTCAAAGTCATGTTGAGCGGCGTCGTGCCTCCGGTCCGGTTGATATCCACGGCCGTCGCACTGGGCGCGTTTATTGCTCCGCTCGTCGACGTGATGGTGCCGCTATTGTCGATGGCTACGAGTCCCGGGATTCCGGAATCAGGCGCGATGTTGAGTGCGCCGAAAGTGATCGCACCAGAATTGCCCGTTCCGCTGCCACCCAAAGTGACGCCAGCCGCTCCCGAGCCATTCACCGTGGTATTTCCAAAGTTCAGCGTGCCGCTGGACGAGACAACCTTGATGCCATTGCCGGTCGAATTGGTGACCGTCGTGGTTGGCGATGTCAGAGTGCCTGCGACGCTGGTCAGGTCGATGCCAAGGCTGGCGTTGGTTGACGAAATGCTGCCGAACGTTGCGGCGAGCGTGCCGTTACTGAGATCGAGTGCCTGGCCCGTGCCGTTCAGGGTCACGTCAGAGATGGTTAACGTACCGAAGCCACTACCGGTAATATCCGTCGTAGCGTTTCCTCCGGCAAATCCACGTAACGTGTTGCCTGTCCCGACCGTAATCGAGCTGCCGCCGGTGACGTTAACAATCACGCCGTTAGCACTGTTCATCGTCGGCAAAGGATCACTGCCGGCTGGTGGTGTTAGACCAGTAATCGAGGAAAGACTCGCCGTAGCGTCCTGGCCGATAAATTTTTGACCGTTGAGCAGTGTGACTGGCCCGGCGTGGTCGATAGCACTTTCATAAAGAAAAATGTTGTCGTTGGCCGCCGGATTATTGCCGATGCCGTTATTGAGGGCCGCGAAAGCAGTCAAGCTGCTGAATGGATTCGTCAGCCGGCCACAACCAGCCGCCAGCGTCGTGCAGGCTGCGGCGTTATTGTCGATGAACCAGATCATTCCGGTTACATTGACCGTGACCGTAGCTGAGTTGCTACCCTCGGAGTTTGTCAGCGTGTAGCTGAAAGTATCTGTGCCCTCGAACCCGGCCGGCGGGTTATAGGAAAAACTGCCGTCTGCATTAATCGTCACATTGCCGCCATTCGTGCTTGTGCTCGGAGGCGCGGTAATGGTGGCGGCGGGTAGACCAGCAAAGTCGTTCCCGAGCAGGCCGGGTGCGGCGATCTGAATCCGCACGTTCCCGGTAGCTGCGTAAGTATCGTTAACGGCTACCGGAGTGGCCCTTAGAGTTCCCGCCACAAAAGCAGTATTTGGATCGACGGTGTCGGTGAAAGTCACGCCTGTGGCGTCTTCACCGGCCGCGCTGATATTGATGGTGTATTTGAGTTCGTCACCCGGATCCGCCTGAAGATCGCCATCAACGTCTGTAAACAAGGCGTCAGTCTTAGTCGCCGAAACGGTCGGCGCTAACAGGTTCACCACACTTGGCGCTTCTCGCAGGCGGAGATTTACGCCCAGGTTTCGAAGGACATCACCTCTCTTGCTTGCGGACGCAACTGACTGCTTGACTGCAGGTTCAGCCGCTCGCGAAAAGTGAAGTGCCTCTCGCAGGGCAGGTGATTTTGAGATTCCTACCGCGCCCAAAGAAAGGACAAATCCAAACGTTATAATTAAGAGTCGATGTGTTTTAGTTAAACGAGAGATGGTTGTGCGTAGACCGGACCTCGGGGGGTAAGACATAGGGAAACCTCCGCTGTTGTTGGGGTTGATAGTCTCTTGGCGTACCAGGAAGTAAAGAAACTTAGAAGAACTCAGAAGTGCTGCGACGGCTTGCTTCCAGGGAGCAGGAGACAAGCCAGCACAATGTGCGAATTGCGATTGCGACGCAGAATTTATTCCGAGTGTGAAATTTAGTCAATAAGAAAATCTACTGGGACCAAATAAACCAGCCGAAAGGCTGATCTAATTGCCGCGTTCGAACAAACTCCTTGTTCTGTTTAGTAACGCGGGAACGGCTCAGAAAAACCACCACGCGGGAAATTTCGAATGTTTCTCTGGGCTCGAGGACTCTAGCGCGTTTATTTTCGCTTGTCATCTGGTTACTACGATTTCATGTCCGCGTATCTCTGCGTATCTGCGGTTACTGCTTTTTACGTATATATTTACCGCAGAGATACGCAGCGAAGATTTCAATGAGGTCACTATATGCATACGGAGCTTTGGCAGCGCGGTGAATACACGATCAGCACGGATCGTTCCCGCCTGGACGTGGACCTTATTCACGATTTCATCAGCAATCATTCATATTGGGGAACCGGTCGCGCGCGCGAGGTTGTACAACGTTCGATCGAAAACTCGCTTCCGTTTGGCGTGTATAAAGGTGCGGAGCAGGTGGGATTCGCACGAATCGTAACCGATTATGCGACGTTCGCGTGGGTGGCTGATGTTTTTGTTTTACCGGAACACCGCGGTCGCGGATTATCGAAATGGCTCATGGAAGTCATCATTGCTCATCCGCAGCTACAGGGATTTCGCCGCTGGGTACTGTCGACGAAAGACGCACACGGATTGTACGAGCGATTTGGATTCATCAAGCTGCACCGGCCTGAGCGGTGGATGGAACGCCCCGATCCGAACCTGCAAGAGTCTCCGGATTACTGGCAGCCATAAGGATATTCTCTGCGGCCCTCTGCGTATCTCTGCGTCCTCTGCGTTAAGACTCGCGTTTAACGCAGAGGACGCAGAGATACGCAGAGAACCGCAGAGAAGACCTTCTATTGCATCCTCAGCACGATCACTGACACGGAATGCTTCGGCAAGGTGACTACGAATCTACGTCCGCTGGGCAACGTTCTATTTTGAATAAACACTGCATCAGGTCTCGAAAAATCATTAAAGACATTGATTGACGGAGCTGTGACGGTTTTTAACTCCGCTCGAGCCGCTGGAATCACGCCGTCGATGGTGATCGTTGTGACTAATGCACGCGTGCGGCTCGTGTTCACCGCTTTAACAAAGATCGTTTTGCCATCAGCAGTTCGGCTACTGTTTGCGTCGAGATAAGGGATGTTCGTGCCTTCGCGAGATGTATTAAAGGTTGGACTGTTGACTGTGGTTTTCAAAAGCTGATCACCGCGGTGCTCGCCGTAAAGCTGGTTCACGAGATAGATGGGCGAAACGAAAACGCTTTGTCGACCCGCCTGGATAATACCGCCCGGCCACCCGTTAACGAGATCTGACACCGCGCTCATCTCGACGATCTCGCCCGATCGCTCGAACACGTTCATGAGCCGCGCGCCATAGAGAGCCGGCTCGATCGAATACTGACGCTCGCTCGGGAGATCGAGTCCCCATTCATTAATCGCCAACTTCACACGATCATTCAGCCCAAGCTCGTCTAACAACTGTTGAACGCGCGTGTAGAAACGTTCGAAGAATAACGGGCGCGCCATCAAGTTTAACGGATCGCCCTGCATATCGCGCCGGCCGTAATAGTGATGGATCGCGAGGTAATCGATGTTACGCCCGGCTTCACGCAGCACCGTGCGGTTCCAATTCATGTCGTTGTCGCCCACCGCGATCAGCTTGATCGACGGATCGACTGCGCGCATGGCCTGCGCGTACCGGTTGTAATTACGCGCGTAGGTTTGGGCATCTGAGTGACCGCGCACCCAGTCACCCCAGATCTCGTTTCCAAGTTCCCAAAATTTGACGCCGAACGGTTTTGCGTGGCCGTTAGCTGCACGCATCGCGCCGTATTTCGAAGTTGCCGGTCCATTGCAGTACTCAACCCACGCTGCCGCCTCTGACGCACTTGCGCCGCGTCCCTCGACATTGACCGTTATCGAAGGCTCAGCACCGAGCGCGCGCGCGAACATTACGAACTCATCTGTGCCGAAGTCGCTCGGCTCTGGTTCGTTCTTCCAGGAGAGATTGGTCCACGTGACACGTTCGTCACGCGGTCCGATACCCCACATCCACCGATAGTCCTGGGCGACGTTGCCACCCGGCCAGCGAATAAACGCAGGCTTGAGGCGTTTGATCTGGTCGAACACATCAGCGCGAACACCGCCGGCGGCGAAATCCCCGGGCATCAACGACACTTGATCGATCCATACCGTCCCTCGTCCCGGAAACAGGACCGCGAAACGCGCGAGTGGATCGTTGCGGTTCGGCTTCAGTGAGAACTCGTAACGGCGCCAATCACCTCTAACAATCGGAGCCAGATTAGTGGTCGCATAGATCTGTCGCCGGTCTGAATCTGATTCGAAGGCGACGGTAACGTTGCCGGCGTAATCGGTGGTCCTGAGCCAGATGTAACCTCGATATTCGACATCAGTCTCGATCGGAATACGAGGCTGATAGATTCCGTGACGTTCGATTACGCCGTCACCAGCCTCGACGCGCAGCGAGTGTTCCTTGCGCTGTTGCGGGTAAGCGTGCTTGTCGTCCCAAAGAAACGTGAGTGCGTAATCGTCATTTCGATCGTCAGGATAACGATCCCAGTTGCGTGAGAGACCCGTAACGTTTGCTGGTTCTTCGAAACCGCGGTTGCGAATCAGTTCCGCGTGCAGTCCGCCCTTAACGCCTTCGTACATAAATTCCAGGAACTGCCCGTAGAGCAGGGGACTGATGCGGTTTTCAACCTTGCGAGCATCGATCATTATCGACGCTCTCTGACTGGTTTGTGCCGAGAGAGGCTGCGCAAAAACGGCCGCCAAAAGACACAAAAGGATCAGAAAATCGCTTCCACCTTTTTGTGCCTTTTTGTGGCTCACCTACTCTTGCCGGTCATCCGTTTAATAAACTCAACTTCTTCTGGAATGTAAGGTCTACCGTCGTTGCGAAACACTTCGTGAAACCAGATCGACGGTTCGCGATCGACATACGGATGCTGCCAGGAATCCCACGGCAGGTGAGTTTGTGTCTTACCCTGGACCAATCCCCAGTTGATCATGCCGACATTGTGAACCTTGCCGACAAGCAGACCTCCGAAGAAGAAGCTGCCATTGCCGCGAGCCATGTATTCCGTGCAGATCATCGGACGGTTGTAGCGCTTGAGCCAGTTGATCCGCTTCTCCAACTCTGTCGGAGAATCGTAGTTGTGAAACGTGACGACGTCAGAGAGTTCGATCTGCAGGCGATCCATCTCAGTCATCTTTTCAGGCGTGGACCAGTCACCCTTCCAGACGCCGGAAGTCAGAGGTTGTTCCGGCTTCGCTGCACGCGCCCATTCAAATGCCTGAGGTAGCAGGCGCAACACGAGTTCCACCTTGTTCTTCGGTTCGAGCTCGTTGTAACTGCCGGGATTCATGTTGTCAGGTTCGTTCCACATGTCCCACGCGAGCACACGCTGATCGCGCGCGAACGCGCCGACAACGCCTTTCACATACGCTTCAAGAAGCGGATACTCCGAAGGGTTTTGCAGCGTCGTGCGACTCGGACTCTGCACCCAACCCGAATTGTGTACGCCGGGACGTGGTGCGCGCTGCTTGCCGAGCTTTGGGTCCGGATCCCAAACCGCGTCGAAGAGTACGAAGATAGGCCGGATCTTGTGCTTCGCGGCAATAGTCAGAAACTGATCGAGGCGACGTTTGAAACCGTCCGCGTCTTGCCACAGCATGTCGTGCAGGTAAACGCGCATGGTGTTCATGCCGAGACTCTCTGCCCAACCGAGTTCGAGATCGATTCTCTTCGGATCGAACGAGTCTGCCTGCCACATCTCGAGTTGGTTGATCGCGCTCGCAGGGTTGTAATTACTGCCGACCAGCCATGGTTGTTTCGCGTACCAATCGCGCGCTCTCTGCTCCGACCACCGCTCAGTCTGCGCGAATACGCTGACGGCGAGCAGGATCCAAACGAGAACCACGGATGACACGGATAACAATCCGGATTTAATCCGTGTGATCTGTGGTTCAGAACCTGACATTCGCGAGACGGCGGACGATCTCTCGAGCTTCATTTTGTGCCTTCTGCTTTTCAGTTAATTGTTTGAAGATTTCAAGCTCCCGATTAGCCTCGTCGGTTCGCTTCAACTTCACGAGCACGCGGCTGAGTTGATAATGAGCTTCGACCAACTCAGGTTGTAAAGCGACCGCGCGTTCCAACAGCGGAGTGGCTTCCTCATATCGATTTGCGCGCACGTAAACTCTCCCCCACGCGAGATAAGCTACAGCAAGATTAGGGTCGAGTTCGGTAGCGCGCTTGAGATACTTTTCCGCGCGAGTTGCGTCGGGGTTCGACATCTTGAGCAACGTGTCCGCGACGAGATAATGAAGCGCGGCGAGTTGCGGATTCAAAGCGATGGCCTGTTCATAAAAGCCAATAGCCTTATCGTACGAACCTCTCTCACCATAAGTCACACCGAGATACGCCAGCGCGGGAACGAGTTTCGCGTCGAGCGCGAGCGATCGCTTGAAGGAGTTTTCGGCTTCGGCATTCTTTCCATACGTGAACTGAGCAATCCCCAGCGCTAACCACAGACGCGAGGAGTTCGGAAACTGTTTGAGCGCTTCTTCCAGACGAAGAATGCCTGCCGCGGGCGCATGTGAGTCCGTGAGCAGCAGGCCGTAACGAAAGTGATAGACCTCGTTCTGCGGATCGCGTTGTACTGCGAGACGCATTGCCGGGATCGCATTCTCGTAGTGACCGTCCGCTTCGTAGACTTCCGCCAGCGCTGCGTAAACTCTGGCGTCGTCTATTCCGCTCGCGACCGCGCTTTCGAGAGTGCGTCCCGCGCCGCGAAGATCCCCTTTTTCAATTAACACCTGGCCCAGCTTCAGGTAAGTAACAACCAGCGCGCGAGAAACCTCGGGGTCGGAGCTCGTCTTTGTAGCACGCTCGAAAAGCGTTTTAGCCATTCGCAGGTCGTCTACCTGACCGCGGTCAAAATATATCTGGGCCAGGTTTGTTAGTGCGCTGGATTGATTTGGATTCAACTTGAGCGACGCTTCGAACTCCACGCATGCTTCTGCCGTTCGTCCGAGCCGCATCAGAATCGCGCCATAGTTATTGCGAGTGGACGGATCAGATGGAGCGAGGGACGCCGCGGCCGCGAAGTGCCGCTCCGCTTTTTTCAGATCGTTTGCCTCTGCCGCGAGCATCCCCTGATGCGTGTGCGCATCGACACTCTCGTCTGTTTTCGCTGTTTGTTGAACGACCGCGCCCGCAGTGGTCCAACTCAGCACAATCAGTAAAACAATCTGTGTCATCCGCGGATAGATCATTTCAGAACAGAAGCCGTAGACGAAGTTGTACTCGACGCGGATTGTTTGCTCCAACACTCTGGAAGCCGAAATTGTTAATGTCACGCAAGTCCGTCGTCGGGAAGAAGTAATACGTGCGATTGAATAAGTTGAACGCTTCAGCGCCCAGCTCAAACGTCACCGTTTCCGTGATGCGTGTTTTCTTCAGAATGCTTACGTCTTCACTATAGAAAGCCGGTGAGTGCACATTGCTCAACGCAGGAGCAAGCGAGCCGAAGAACCGCAGCGGATCGGCGTAATACGCGCCGTAAGCAGCAGAGCCGATTGCGGCGCCGCTCGGGTTGTTGATAAAGCCTGAGCCAAACAGCGGCGGTGGCGCGAACGCCCCGAGATTGATCGTTTGCCGGCCAAAGCGATTGTCAATGAACGGCCCCTCCGCCTCAAACGGCTGACCGGATGGGTTCGGTCGAAGATTTCCGAGATATCCAGTCAGTTGCAGGAAGTCAGTGAAGACCGGATCGGACGTGAAGAAACTCAGCGGTACGCCAGACTGATACCGGTTTATCCCGTTGACCTGCCAACCACCAACTAGCTTATCTACAACACCACTACTGTTCAGGTAGCGTTTGTTTTTACCAAACGGCAACTCGATCAGGTAGTTGATCACGAACACGTGTGGCGCCATGTTTGGAGAGACCGAGCGGAACGACTCTCGATCGAATGGATTTTGCAGCACTCCGCCCAGTGGTGATCCACCGAATAGATCTTCAGACGCGTCGGTGATCAATTTCGCGAAAGTGTAAGACGCGCCAACTTGAATACCACGTGAGAGGCGTCGTTCGAGCTTTGCCTGGAGTGCGTTGTAGTCACTTGTACCCTGGCTCTCGAGAATGTTGTTGATGCGGTTGTATTGCGGGAACGGTTTCAACGATTGAGCGACGTTGCCGTTGAAGCCAGGGAAGACGGCATTCGTCGACGAAGGCAACGGTACTCCGACATTCTGCGCGAACGTTACGATCGTCGGATTCGCCAGCGCGTCCGCAAGAGACATATTAAGGATTGGAAATCCGAGCTTCAGCGCGTTGAGCGGCAGTGCATTCAGTCGCTGAAAATTCGATCGCAGTCGTGTCGCGTGGTGGCCGATGTACCCGACCGAGGCGACGAAGTTAAAAGGTAATTCACGCTGTAGATCGAAGCTGTATTGCAGAGTGCGTCCCGTCTTGAATTCCGGATCGAAGAACTGTACGTCCGAGCCGATAAATTGGCTGTCAGGCGCAATTGGCGGAATCGACGGATACGTGGATAAGAAGAAACGCGCGTTGCGACCATCGGGTGTTCGTGGCCCTGAACCGGTGTTGTAACCAAGCAGCCCCGTATTCAATTCATTTTGCCCTTCGAACCCGTAAATGATCGGCGAATAGTACAGACCAATACCGCCGCGAATCACGGTGCGATCGTTCCACGCGTAGGCCGCACCGAACCTTGGTCCAATGTTTGAATAATCGGTCTTCACCAGGGAACGCTCCTCAGCCTGCACGCCACCTTGTCCGGCAGCTCCTGCAATCGCACCGAGCCGTCCTACCTCGGGATTGAGAGCATTTGGATCGAACCCGCGATAGAAGTTGCGTGCTTCATATCGTTGGCCCGGCACGTCGTAACGAATCCCGAGATTCACAGTCAGACGCGGAGTAAGCTTCACGTCGTCTTGCGCGAAATACCCGTGAGTGATCTGTCGAAACTGCGGATCGATCGAGTTGTTTGAATTGAACGAGAATTCGGTCGCGCCCGTTATGAGACTCGCGATGGGCCAACCGCCGTCAGGATCGAAATCAGCCGCGGTTTGATCGTGCCGGAAATTAAAGGATCCACCGGGGTCGATCCTTTGTCTGAAATTGAACTGTGACGTACGGAATTCTCCGCCGAACTTGAACGAGTGTTTACCGTTGACGTACGTGACAGAGTCGGAGATGTGCCATGCGTTATCGAAGATGTGATCGGTAAAGAAGCTCGAACCGATGTCCTGGTAAGCTCGCGGGTCCACCGAGCTTATGGGGTCGCCGTAACCAGGAAAACCGAGTCGTGGAAATGCGCTGTTCTGCGTCGCATTAACAGGAAAACCTAGCGATGACGTATTGAACGGGTCAGTAGTATTACGATTCGCGACGTCGTACCGCGTGAACCCGATATTGAAGTGATTCAAAAGTGTTGGGCCAAACGTGTAGTCGTCCTGGACGCGAATGAGAATCGATTTGAAGAGTTGATTGAACGCGCCCTGCGACGTGAACGGCAGAGGAAAGCGCGGAGTTGGATCACCGGCGATGCGATCGTTATTGCGATGCGAGAAGCTGCCCGAAATCCGGTTTTTGTCAGACGTGACGAAATCGAGTTTCGTCGTGTACTGATTCATATCTGTGGGCCTGAGTCCGATTGACAAGTAATTCCGGAAAACAGAAGAGCCATTCGGGCCCGTGATATTGGGCGCCGGGAAAAACTGGAGTGACGCTGCGCCGGCCGAATCGATGCGGGCGCCGCCGAGATACAGATCGAGGCGATTGCCGGGAATTGCAACGCGACTGCCGGCAGGTTGACGTGGATCGTAAAGCTGTATTCCGTGTCCGAAGAAATTCACGATATACGGATCGGTCAGCAGTTCGGAAAAGTCTCCCTGCCGCATCCGCAGTGTCGGAACGGTGATGATGTTGTTTGAGCCTTCAGTGAAACGGTAGCCTTCGTAGTTGAAGAAGAAGAACGCGCGATTGCGGAACCGGTGTATGTATGGTCCACCTTCGCCGAAGTGCGGCAGCGTGATTGGACCGCCGATGTTGAAACCGAAGTCGTTCTGATTGTCACGCGCGCGCGGGATGTTTTGCGCGTTACTGCGAAACGTGTTTGCGTTCAGTTTCTCGTTGCGAATGAGATCGTAGACCTCGCCGTGATATTCATTGCCACCGCTCTTTTGCGTGAAGTTAATGACGCCGCCGGATGAGTTGCCGAATTCGGCGGAGTAAGTACTGGTTGAAAGCGTGAACTCCTGGAAGGCATTTGGTCCCGGAGCAACTTCCGAGAAGAACGTGCCGTTTTGCGTGCGTCGCGTGCTGGCGCCGTCGATCAGAATCTCTGTGCCGAGTGCTTGTCCACCACTAATTCGAAAACGCGTGGTGTTCGTACCTTGTGCGCCGCTGCTCTGTACCTCTGCGCCCTGCGTGACGTTACTGTCGAGATAAATAAAGGACAGGGGCGTGCGCCCGGCGAACTCCGAACTGACCAGCAGCGGCAACTCCTTCACCTGGCGCTCAGACATATTCGTCTGCCGCACGGGTGTTTCCGTTTGCAGCACCGGCGCCTCGTCGTTGGAGATCGTTACGACACTACTGATCTCGCCAATCTCCAGTTTGAAATCCAAAGTGCGGTTGACTTGGACCGCAACCACGATGTTTTCCGCGGAGGCGGTTTTGAAGCCCTGCGCTTCCACGGTCACTTTATACGGGTCGGCTTTGAGTTCGGGTATCGTGTAGTTCCCGTCGTCGGAAGTGTTAACCTCGCGAGTTTCGGCTGTGTTGGTATTGGTGGCGGTAACTTTGGCGTTTGCGACGGCCGCGCCGTTTGGATCTGTGACGCGGCCGGTTAGCGACCCGCGATCAGTTTGGCCCACTGCTGAAGTGACGGAAAGTAGAAAGAACGTGAACGCTGCGAGTATGGACAGTCGAGATGGCATAACTCCCCCCTGATCTTTCGTTGGAAGACGATTTAGTTGGACCGAAACACAGACGTCTCCGGGCAAACCATCAGTGCTTCGACTTTGGGGGAAGTGATCTGGAACTCAGTCCGAAGGGGGAATTATTAACGGCTACGACAGTGGTGCTGATATAACAAGCGCATTTCGCGTTGTCAATAAAATTGTGGTGAGTGTAACGTCGAAGGCGTTCTCTAATTGGAGCCCAGGGTTGGAGCGCAGCGACAACCCTGGGATACTGTCGGAATAACGCCGAAGGCGTTCGCTAATTTCAGCCCAAGGTTGGAGCATTAGCGACAACCTTGGGTTAGCAAATAAAATTAAGTCGAAACGCTGAAAGCG
>JBIOUJ010000023.1:0-48568 GCA_044867025.1 Pyrinomonadaceae bacterium
GCTTCAACGATACCAAAGCGGCGTCAAGCCGCCGCACTCCAAAGAGGCGCCCTCATTGTTGGTGCGCTACTCCTGTTAGCTGCTGGTTATTTCTTGTTCAAGTCACTCATCGCACCGAAAAGCACTCCGCCGGCCGTGAGCTTTGAACAGGTCACATACCAGTCAGGTCCGGAGTTCTTCCCGTCACTCGCGCCTGACGGAAAATCGATCGCGTACGCAAGCCGCGCGTCCGGCAACTGGGACATATACTTTCAAACCATCGGCAGCACCAACACGATCAACCTTACAAAGGACTCACCGGCAGACGACTCTCAACCCGCGTTCTCACCCGATGGCCACACGATCGCGTTTCGCTCGGAGCGCGAGGGTGGCGGCATTTACGTGATGGGCGCCAACGGTGAATCTCCGGTTCGAATGTCTGACTTCGGATACAGCCCTTCGTGGTCTCCGGATGGCGGACAGATCCTGATCGGCACCGAAAAAATTCCACAGCCATCGACGCGTCCAACGAAGAGTCAGCTCTGGAAAATCGATTTAAAGACGGGTCAAAGACAGCGAGTCTTCGAAGGTGATGCACTGCAACCAACGTTTTCTCCGCACCAGAAACGCATCGCGTACTGGAGTCGCCCGGGCCGATATGGACAGCGCGAACACATATGGACCATTCCCGTGAGCGGCGGTGAAGCAGTTGCTGTGACTGATGGATCCACGACAGATCTGAATCCCGTCTGGTCTCCTGACGGAAAGTATTTGTACTTCTCCAGCAATCGTGGTGGCAGTTCGAATATCTGGCGTGTTGTGATTGATGAAGGCACAGGCGTGACTTCCGGGCGTCCCGAAGCTGTGACTGCGATCGGAGCAACGGCCTCGCCGCTTCATCTCAGCTTTGCACGCAACGGACAGCTCGCTTATTCAGCGCAGACTGAGATCCGAAATCTCCGACACGTATCGTTTAACCCGGCGACTGGAATAGTCGGGAAACCGGTTTCTATCACGCAGGGTTCGATGCAGCTATGGTTTCCGGATCCTTCGCCGGATGGTGAATGGCTCGCGGCGTATTCAATGGGCCAGCAGCGACACATCTTTGTAATGCGCACTGATGGTACGGAACAGCGCGATCTCACGCCTGACAACCTCAGGCATTACTGGCCGCGCTGGTCTCCCGATGGCCGGCGCATCGCGTTCAGTTCGCGTCGCACTGGTGATTACGAACTCTTCATCATGAACCGAGACGGTTCAGGAGTGCGCCAATTGACGCAAAGCGCCGGCGGTCATTATTCGCCGTGGTCTCCTGACGGCAGAATGATCGCGTATTCGATTCACACGCCAAAGAACGATTGCATCATCGTCAATCCCGATAAGGCGTGGAGCGATCAGAAGTTGACTTACCTGTCGGCGCTCAGCGATGCGAGCCTATCGTTCGAAGGCTGGTCCTGGTCTCGCGACGGAAAGAAGCTAGCCGGGATCAAGCACTTGCCGAATGGAGTTCATTCAGGTATCGGGATTTACGATCTTGAAACGAAGACGTACGACTGGTTAACGGATTTTGGCGACTGGCCCATCTGGTTGAACGACAACCGGCGCCTGTTGTTTGTCAGCCAGGGAAATCTTTTTCTCTTCGACACGCAATCACGAAAGTATCAGCAACTTTTGGTCGTGACCGATCAGGACGTCGATATCGGCAGTCCCGCGCTTTCGCGCGACAACCGCACGATCTATTTCACGTACGTCGCCGCGGAGGCGGATATCTGGCTGATGAATGTGGGAAGCGATGAATAGTCCACAGATTGCACAGATTTTGATTTTGTTGATTTTACTCGCTTCTGACTGGCCGCAGTTTCGTGGGCCAACGGGGCAGGGAGTATCGGATGAACAGGGGCTGCCGCTGACGTGGAGTGAGACGAAGAACGTTCGTTGGAAGGTTGCGATTCCGGGAAAAGGGTGGTCGTCGCCTGTGGTCCAGGGCGATCGCATCTGGCTCACGACCGCAACCGAAGAAGGGAAGTCGTTGCGTGCGATCTCGGTGGATCGAAACACAGGAGCAATCGTTCAGAACGTCGAAGTGTTTCACTTGAAATCCGCAAAATTGACGAACCCGAAAAACAGTTTCGCTTCACCTACACCCATCATCGAAGGCGATCGCGTCTACGTTCACTTCGGTGCGTTTGGAACAGCGTGCATCACTCAGTCGGGCGAGATTGTCTGGAAGACCAAACTCGAGTACGACAACGGTCAACATGGCACCGGGGGTTCTCCCGTGCTTTACCAG
Source organism: Pyrinomonadaceae bacterium (assembly GCA_044867025.1). GTDB lineage: Bacteria > Acidobacteriota > Blastocatellia > Pyrinomonadales > Pyrinomonadaceae > PSRF01. The sequence goes on from JBIOUJ010000023.1 coordinate 2,270, forward strand.
GATCTGCTGATTATCAGTTGCGATGGTAATGACGTTCAGTATGTTGTTGCGCTCGACAAGCTCACGGGCAAAGTCAGATGGAAGAAGTCGCGTGAAGGCTATCAGGCTTACACTACGCCGTTGATCGTAGAGCTGCCGGGTAGTCCGCAGATCATTAGCCCGGGCGCTTTCCGCGCAATTTCGTACGATCCGCGCAACGGTAAGGAACTCTGGCAGGTAAGTTACGGCGAAGGATTCTCGAATGTGCCCCGGCCCGTTTACGGCGATGGCCTGGTGTTCATCTGCACAGGCTTCCAGCAACCGAGTCTTCTCGCCGTGCGTTTGGATGGCAAAGGCGATGTAACAAAATCGAAAGTGCAGTGGAAACTCGATCGCGGTGTGCCACTCACGCCATCTCCGCTTCTCATCGGCAGCGAACTATACATGGTTACTGACAACGGCATCGCCACGTGCGTGGATGCAAAGACAGGCAAGGAGTACTGGCGCGCGCGAGTCGGCGGTAGTCATTCCGCATCACCGATCTACGCCGACGGACGAATCTATTTCCTGAGTGAAGAAGGCGAATCGGTCGTGCTGGCGCCCGGACAACAGCTCAAGCACCTCGCCACAAATCAACTCGACGGCCGAACGCTCGCCTCAATGGCCGTCTCAAACGGTTCGATCTTTATTCGCAGCGACACCCACCTCTACCGCATCAGCAATTAGGGCCACAAAAAACCACAAAACGTTTTGTGTCATGTCTTTTGTGCCTCTTTGCGGCACGCCTTGCCATCTTAGGCATCATGCGGTAGCATGCCTAAAACGTTTAGGTGTGGCACGCACATGACAAATCCCAAAGCTGATCTGCTGCAGGGCACGCTCGACATGCTCATTCTCAAAGCGCTCTCGCTCGGGCCGTTGCACGGCTACGGCATCATCCAGCGAATTCGCAGGATGTCAGACGAGATGCTGACGGTTGAACAGGGCGCGCTCTACCCCGCTCTTTATCGAATCGAATTGAAAGGTTGGGTGTCAGCCAAGTGGGGAAACAACGAGACCGGCCGCAGAGCGAAGTTTTACAAACTGACCCGCGCTGGCCAGAAACAACTGCGCATCGAGGAAGAGAGTTGGGACCGGCTCGCGCTGGTCGTCGCCAAGATGCGCGAAGCGACTTAAGGAATACGCAATGAAGTGGTTCAACGTTTTAATGGCCCGACTCCGCGCGCTGCGTCGACGTGACGCGGTGTTGAATGAGATCGACGAAGAGTTGCGCGCTCACATGGAGATGGAGATCGAGGCCAATCGCGAGCTCGGAATGACGCCGGACGAGGCGCACCGTTCCGCCGCGAAGAGTTTTGGAAATTTAGACAGCATGAGAGACCTTGCGTACGAAGTTAAAGGAGGCGGCTTCGTAGAGACACTGTGGCAAGACCTGCGCTACAGCGGACGCATGCTCGTCAAGCAGCCGGGCTTCACGCTGATCGCAGTGCTTACGCTGGGCCTCGGCATCGGCGCAAACACGGCGATCTTCTCCATCGTGAATGCAGTTCTGCTGCGACCATTTCCGTACGAGGCCCCCGAGCAGCTTGTGATCCCGGGCGAAAGCAACACAGGAACCAGGGGCAACATATCATTGTCATATCCTAACTTCGCCGATTGGAAAGACGACCGCAAAGTTTTCACCGCTGCCTCAGCGGTGCGCGCGAATGAGAACTTCAATCTCACCTGCTCAGGCGAACCCGAACGTTTGCAGGGTCGACTCGTTTCAGCAGGCTTCTTTTCACTACTCGGCGTCAAACCTTTCCTCGGGCGTGACTTTCTCGCAGAGGACGACCGTCCAGGTACGACTCCGACCGTCATTCTGAGTTACGGATTGTGGAGCAGAAGATTCGGCAACGATCAGGGCATCGTCGGAAAACAGATCACGCTCAACAATCAAAGCTACACGGTCATCGGCGTGAGCCCGCAGGATTTTCAGTACGGGTTGGAGGCTGACGTAACCGTCCCCATCGGCCTTCAGGCGGAACGCTTCAAAACGCGCGGCGCGGATCCCGGCATCAGCGCCGTCGCCCGTCTCAAACCCAACGTCTCTCTGCAACAAGCTGAGACAGAGTTGAATCTCTTGTACGCACAACTCGAACAGCAGTATCCGGACAGCAACACATCGCGGCGCGTGTATCTGACGCCGCTGCACGAAAGCTTTGTTGGTAACGTGCGACAGCCGCTCTTGATCTTGCTGGGCGCTGTCGGCCTGGTCCTACTGATTGCGTGTGCCAACGTCGCCAACCTGTTGCTTGTTCGTTCCTCCACACGGCGCAGGGAGATCTCCGTTCGCGTGGCGCTGGGTGCAAGTCGAGGGCGCATCATTCGTCAGCTACTCACTGAAAGCGTGTTGCTCGCCGCGATCGGCGGTTTGCTCGGAATACTTCTGGCCCATTGGGGCACGAGTTTTATCGCTTACCAATTGCCTGACGGTATTCCGCGTTTGCGAGAAGCCTACGTCGATTTGCGTGTGTTAGGTTTCACCCTCGGCGTTTCTCTCCTAACCGGATTGCTATTCGGCTTAGCCCCGGCGTTGCAGGCTTCGCGTTTGAATTTGACGGAGGCATTGAAGGAGGGAGACCGAGGTTCAGCGGGAACACGACAGCGGCTGCGGAGTGTGCTGGTGGTTAGCGAAGTGGCGCTCACGCTAACGCTGTTGGTGGGTGCTGGTTTGCTGATTCAGAGTTTTCGTCGCGTATTGCAGGTTGACCCCGGTTTCAAGCCGGAAAACCTGCTCACGATGCAGGTCTCAGTCAACAATCCCGACGGCCATCAGATCGCTACGTTCTTTCAACAGTTGCAAGAGAATGTACGGAAGCTACCGGGCGTCAAATCAGTTGCGGTTTCCAACGGGCTTCCGCTCGGAGTCGCGAATAACCCGATTTTTATAATCGTCGGACGGCCCCTTCCTGAAAAGGGCAAGGAACCAGGCGCAACTCGCTACACCGTGAGTCCCGACTACTTCCAGACGATGGGTATCGAGTTGTTGAGAGGACGCCTCTTCAACGCGCAGGATAGACCAGACACTCCTTCGGTCGTGATCGTTGACGAAGCGCTGGTCCAACAGCATTTTCAAAATGAAGATCCGATAGGAAAGCGATTAGCTCAGTCCACGTCTGGTGAGCCGAGTCACGAAATTATCGGCGTCGTTCGGCATGTCGAACACAACAACCTCGACGCACAAGCGCAACGCAGGCCGCAATTCTATTTCAACTTCAACCAGATCCCGCCGGATCGATTGCCGGGCTCCACGCGGCGTATCAATGTGCTGACACGCACGGACGTCGAACCGTCGAGTCTCACTTCGGCGGTGCGTGCAGAGATTGCGAGACTGAATAAAGATCAGGCTGTGTTTAATGTGCGAACGATGGAAGAGATCGTGTCGCAAAATGTGGCGCCTCGAAGGTTCTCGATGCTGCTGCTTACCGTCTTCGCTGTGGTCGCGCTGCTGCTGGCGAGCATTGGGATTTACGGGATGTTGTCGTACGCAGTGGCACAGCGCACGCGCGAAATCGGACTCCGCATGACACTCGGCGCTCAGCGTGGAGATGTACTCAGATTGGTAATCGCGCACGGAATGAAACTCGCGCTCGCAGGTGTCGTGCTGGGGTTGATTGCGTCGCTGGCGTTGACGCGAACGATGACGAACCTACTGTTTGGTGTCAGCGCGACTGATCCCATGACGTTCGTTGGGATCGCGTTTTTGCTGGCGCTCGTGGCGCTGCTGGCGTGTTGGGTGCCGGCGCGGCGAGCGACGAGAGTCGATCCGATAATCGCGCTCAGGTACGAATAAATTATTTTTTGCCGCAAAAAAGCACAAAAGACCCTGATGAAACAACTCTCTAACTGGCGGCCGCCGCAACACTGGGGGCGCATTACTACGATCGATATGCACACTGGTGGTGAGCCGTTGCGTGTCGTCGTCGACGGGGTGCCGCCGATTGAGGGAAGGACGGTGCTCGAGAAGAGGCGGTACTTTCGCGATAACTACGACTATCTGCGCACCGGTTTGATCTGGGAGCCGCGCGGGCATGCAGATATGTATGGCGCCGTGATCACGCCATCGCTTGATGCTGACTTCGATGTCTTCTTTCTGCACAACGAGGGGTACAGCACGATGTGTGGGCATGCGATCATTGCGCTCACCAAGCTCGCGGTCGAGACGCAACTCGTTAACAAGAACGAGATAACGTTCAACGTACCCGCCGGAAGAATTCAAGCCACGGCGACCGTCGTCGATGGAGAGGTCATTGAAGCTTCGTTTCGCAACGTGCCCTCTTTTGTTTACCTGCGCGAACAACACGTCGAGGTGCAGGGAATCGGTCGAGTGCGATTCGACGTTGCGTACGGCGGCGCATTCTACGCATTCGTCAACGCCGCAGAAATTGGGTTAACGCTCGTCCCGGCGCAGGCTGGTCGACTTATCGAGTATGGTCGAAAGATCAAACACGCGGTGATGTCGCACGTCGCGATCAAGCACCCATTCGAAGAAGATCTGAGTTTTCTTTACGGAACAATTTTCACTGGACCACCACTCGACACGACTCACCACAGTCGCAACGTTTGCATCTTCGCCGACGGCGAGCTCGATCGCTCGTCAACAGGCAGTGGCGTAAGCGCACGCGCCGCCTTGCACTTCGCAAAGGGCGACGTAAAGCTGAACGAACGTATCACCATTGAAAGTATTGTCGGCAGCACGATGTCGGTGAAGGTTGTCGACGTTCAGAGATTCGGACAGTATGACGCGGTCACGCCTGAGGTCAGCGGAACCGCGTCATTCATCGGTCGTCATGAGTTCTACTTCGATCCCGAAGATCCGTTTCGAAACGGATTCCTTCTTAGATAGCGTGCAGCGTTTACTGTGCCCGCTGAATCCATCCCTCAAACGAAACTTGTGCCGGAGCCACCTGGCCATTGCAGGGTGTCAGATTGCTGAACAGGTTGAAACGGCCACCGCCAGTCGCGCCGGCGTGCCCACCAGTCCCGCCCGTGACGCGGAAGTTGACTCCGTGCGCCGTATACCCGGTGCAGGTGGCAGGGTTAATCACCTGCACGAAAGAATCGCCTTCGATGAACACTTGATCGCCCGTTTGCACGTAAGTATCGGTTGCTTTCAGGTCAAAAACCAGGTTGGTTGTTGTGTTGGTGCAGGCTGAAAACACCGCGGTATTCAGGCCGCCTTCCGTATCAACTCCACCACCCGTAAAACTCAGCTCGACGTTTTCCGGAAACGCTCCGCAACGCGCCACATTCGGCGCTGCGCCCACGAAGTTGAAGCTGGAGGCGCCTTTGTAATGTGGGTTCGTGACATCGTCCATCGCGGCTGCTTCGGAATTGGTTCCGCCGGCATAACCGCCGAGTACAGTTAGTGCTGCAAGTGCTATAAGCATTAATTTGAATTTCGTTTTCATCGGTCTTCTCCTCTTAGTGTGGGTAATCGTCCGTAAATTTGTTACCGCACAGTAAGGCGGACGAGTCGACCAAAAACTATCATCCGAAAAATTTAATTCTCCGAGATTGGGCCTGAAGGCTAGAATGGGACCGTATGCAGTGCCCGAGGTGCAAGAGTGAGCGGATACAACGTGACTATGACGACGCGGTGTTTTTCGTCCGCATGTTCGGGTTGCACAAGCTGCTTTGCAACAACTGCGGCCTGGTATTCAAGGGTTTCGACCCGCTGAGGACGCATCAGCGGGAACCATCTGAGAAGGACAAGCAAGTCCGCAACCGCCGCCGTGGCCCACGTTTTTACGCACACCTGCCCAGCGCGATCTCGCTCATTGACGGTAACGTGCAGTCAGGAAAGGCGTCGTACTCGCAACCCTCGAGAGGTCACTGCGAGACTATCAGCAAGTTCGGCATGCGCCTTTCGCTCGTCGGAAGCCGTTTCTCGGAGGCGGATTTGTCGCGCATCGGGCAGCTTCTCTTTGTCCGGGTTGACCTGCCGGAGGGATCGATCGAGGCGGTGGTCGCAATCGTGAGTTGTGAGCGCACCGGTGAGGAAGGGAAGAAAAAGTGGGTACTCGGCGCGAATATCCACCAGATGTCAGACGCCGACCGCGAACGCCTTGCCAATTACCTCGAAAAACGCGCCAAAGAACAGCCGGTAATCATTTCGGAATAGGCGTCCGCGCTTTTGTTTTTCCCACCCGTCGCGCAAAATGCCTTCTATGTCTCTTGCAGCCAAAGGCATCAACCCCATTGCCACTTTTTTGCTCTGTTTAACCCTACTTTCAGGGTGCAACAGTGCCGACGGAAATCACGCGTCCCCTGCGACTCCGCCCAATGCCCCAGTTCCAAAGTACGGCTACCAGATCGCGAACATTTACCCGCACGACAGCAACGCTTTCACGCAGGGCTTAATCTTACTCGACGGAAAACTGCTGGAGAGCACGGGGCAGGAAGGCGCTTCGAGCCTCCGCCTCGTCGAGCTGGGGACGGGAAAAATCCTGAAAAAGGTCGATGTGCCCATACCTTACTTTGCCGAAGGTCTGACTGTGCTGAATGGGAAACTGTACCAACTGACATGGCAGCAGGGGGTGGGTTTTATCTACGATTTACAGACGTTCGACAAGGTTGGGCAGTTCAATTACGAGGGAGAGGGTTGGGGACTGACGACGGATGGCCAGTCGCTGATCCTGAGTGACGGCACGAGCCGGATCAGGTTTATCGACCCATCGAGTTTTCGAGTGACGAGAACGATCAGTGTTACGGATAACAAAACCCCGGTCGCCGAGTTGAACGAGCTTGAATTCGTTAAGGGAGAGATTTACGCAAACATCTGGCACGATGACCGAATCGCCGTGATCGATCCACAAACAGGCCGTGTGAAGGCGTGGATAGATTTGACGGGTCTGATACCTGAAAACGAGCTGTCGGATCCGGAAGCGGTGTTGAATGGGATTGCATACGACCAGGCGAATGATAAGTTGTTCGTGACGGGTAAACTTTGGCCGCGACTGTTTGAGATAAAAGTTAAGCGGTGACATCCACAGATTACACTGATTACACAGATAAGCTGGTAAATAAATCTGTGTAATCGGTGTAATCTGTGGATGACTTATCAGATGAATTTTCTAACGTACTTTCGAGCATTTTCATACGCCATGATTGGCGTGGCGATGCTGGCCCTCGTGTTGGCGGGAGGGCTCAGTACTGCCCTGGCTCTGGTCTTCTTAGTCGTGATGATCGTGAGCTGGATGCTCGAGGGTACGAAGTGGCAGTTGCCGGAACGTTATGGTTTGGGAATCGTCCTCCTCTCGATCCCGCTTTTTTATGCCGACTGGAAATACCAGCAAGCGCTAGGCGAACCCGCCGAACGTCTCGGCGTGACCGCACTGGCCCACCTGATCGTCTTCCTCTCAGCCGTGAAGCTGATCCAGGTCAAGAAAGATCGCGACTGGGTTTTCCTCTATCTCATTTCATTCTTCGAAGTGCTGCTGGCTGCGGGACTAAGTTTCAGCCCGGTCTTTCTCGGCACCCTCACGCTTTATCTGTTATGTGGGCTATCAGCCGTCATCGCGTTTGAGATTCAGAAAGCGCGACGCTCACTCGCCCACGTCGAAACACGTTTACTCGTACCTCCAGACGCAAGCGTCTTCAAGAAGGTCGGACGGCGCGCGTGGCGCAATACCGAAGCAGCACGCTTACCGATCGTCGCAGTCGTGTTGCTGATTTTTATTTTCGGAATGGCGCTGCCGTTGTTTCTGGTTGCACCACGATCCGGAGCGGCCGCACTGACACGCAGCGGCGGTGGAGTTCCGAACTTCATCGGCTTCTCTGAGAACGTGACGCTGGGCCAGATCGGCACGCTCAAGCAGGACAATGCGGTCGTGATGCGTGTGCGTGTGGAAGATAACGAAACCCCACGCAGTCTGCGCTGGCGCGGCGTCGCCCTGGACGAGTTCACCGGCAGAAGCTGGAAGAAGTCGATTCAAGCGCGTCAGAACGAGCTCGTAAACGACCGCGGCGGTTTCTTTCAGTTCGGCACCACGCAGACGCCGGACAGTCTCGTCAAGCAAACATTCTTTCTCGAGCCGCTGGAATCGGCCGTACTGTTTGCCGCACCTCGCCCCGTTGCGATTCAGGGTGATCTGCCGTTCGTTCGGGTTGATGGAGAAGGATCGGTTCAGTCGCGTCGTCGCGACTTTGAGCGCGTGATGTACACCGCCATCTCCGACATGAATCAGCCGCGAATGGACGAGCTGCGCAGAGACCAAAGCCCATACCCGCTGTCTTACTATCGTTACCTGCAACTGCCCGACTATCTGGATCGACGCATCGATTCGCTGGCGATGGCCATAGTTCTCGAGGCGAACGCGAGCAATCGTTACGATGTCGCGAAGGCGATCGAGTCGCACCTGCAAACACAATACGCCTACTCACTCGAGATGAAAGCAAGCGGATCCGATCCGCTCACGGATTTCCTTTTCAATGTGAAGTCAGGTCACTGCGAATATTATTCGACGGCCATGGCGGTGTTGTTGAGAACGCGTGGTATCGCAGCGCGTGTCGTGAATGGATTCCTGCCCGGTGAATACAACGAAGCGGCAGGAGCTTACACGGTCAGAAAGAGCGACGCGCATTCGTGGGTTGAAGTTTATTTTCCGGCAACGCGTTCATGGGTGACATTCGATCCGACACCTTCCGCCGGACGTACAGAGCCTGTGCGCACTGGCCTGTCAGCGCAATTGCAAAAATACGCCGAAGCATTGGAACTGATTTGGTTTCAGTACGTGGTTGGTTACGACAAACAGGAGCAACGCTCGCTCGCGACCTCTCTGCACAACCAGGTGTTTGACTACGGCCGCATGATCACAAACCTGCTCGCGACTGTTCAAAGTTATGTCACAGGAAACGTGCCCGTGGTTGCAATCGGCTTCATTGCGGCGGTGCTTTTTGCGGTGGTGCTTTTGTTTGGCAAGCCAATCTGGCGGTGGGCGCGCAGCGCGTTCGTGCATTCGCCGGAGGAGGGAAGGGTGCAGTCGAACGTGCAATTTTACGAGCGTTTGATCGCGTTGATGGAGCAACGCGGCGTTTTGCGCGACACGCATCTCACGCCGCTCGAGTTTGCGAAGACGCTAAAGTCGAGTGAAGCATTGCTGATTACGCGCGCTTACAATCGCGTGCGTTTTGGCGGGCAGCGACTGTCGGACACTGAAAAACGAGAAGTCGAGCGCGCGCTCGTTGTGCTGGAAGCCGCGGATCGACGCGGATGAATGTGGATTTACGAATGAAGAAAGTTGGATTTATCAGCCTGGGATGTCCGAAGAACCTCGTCGACAGCGAGGTCATGATGGGCCATCTCAAACAGAACGGTTACCAGATCACGTCTGACGCAGCGGAGGCGGATACCGTCGTCGTTAATACGTGCGGCTTTATCGACTCAGCGAAAAAAGAGTCGATCGACACGATCCTCGAAGCCGCGCAACTCAAAAGCAACGGACACGCCAAGCGACTCATCGTGGCAGGTTGTTTAGTCGAGCGTTATCGAGACGAATTAAAGGCGGAAATGCCGGAGGTCGACGCGTTTATCGGCACCAATCAGATCAACGACATTCTCGCGGTCTGCGATCCTAAGACGAACACTCGCTCGCTGCCCGTCGTCTCGCTCGGCAACCAATCCGCGACTTATCTCTACGACGATTCGACGCCGCGCGTACTCGCCACTCCCTCTCATTATGCGTTTGTGAAAATCGCGGAAGGCTGCGATCGCCCTTGTGCGTTCTGTTTCATTCCGCAGATGCGCGGACACTTTCGCAGTCGTCGCTTCGGTTCGATCATCGCCGAAGCTCATCAACTCGCGGAAGAAGGTGTGAAAGAGATCATCCTCGTGGCCCAGGATTCATCTCGCTACGGTGAAGATCTCGGTAAACAGGATGCGCTCGCCCGTTTGCTCCGTGAGCTTTCGCATCTCGACGGCATCGAGTGGGTACGCGTGATGTACACCTATCCGACGCACATCAGCGACAGTTTTCTCGACGTGCTCGCGGAAGAGCCGAAGGCCGTGAAATATCTCGACATGCCGCTCCAGCACGCGTCGCAGAACGTTCTGAAACTCATGAAGCGCGGCGGCAATCGCAAGAGCCTGGAACGTTTGATCGAACGCGTGCGTCAGAGAGTTCCGGGTATCGCGGTGCGCACGACTTTCATTTCCGGGTTTCCCGGCGAGACTGAAGCCGATCATGAAGAGCTGTTGAGTTTCATAAAGAACGTCGAGTTCGATCGCGTCGGCGTATTCACTTACTCAGACGAGGAGGGCACGCCCGCGTACGACTTGCCTGACAAGGTTCCACATCGAACAGCCTCGCGCCGTCGCACCGCGCTGATGAAAGAGCAAGCGAAGATCTCGCGACGAAAGAACAAGTCTCGGGTTGGAGACGTGGTCCAGGTGTTGTTTGAAGGCGAGTCGAAGGAGAGTGAGCTCCTGTGGCAGGGCAGGATGGAGACGCAGGCCCCGGACATCGACGGATGTGTGCTGATCAACGATGTTCCGGATGGCGTGCTACCGGCAGAAGGTGATTTCGTAAACGTTCAGATAACGGAAGCACACGAGTACGATCTGATTGGAAAAATATTAGCCACGGATTACACGGATGAAGACGGATCATGGCCGTTAAAGAATCCAGCGACGAATTGAATCCTGCGGTTGTTGTTCCGAAGAGCGCCGTAGCTACGACGAAAACACCGTGGCAGGCGAGCGATTATCTCGCGCTCGCGATCGCCACGTTCGGAGTCGGATACTTGCCGCTCATTCCCGGGACGTTCGGATCGCTCGTCGGGGTCGGAATCTTCTTATTGCTTTTCACCGCAACCAGTGCATCGTTCGCGGTGGTCCTAATCGTCATTCTCATAATTACGTTCGCCGGCATCTGGGCCGCTTTCAGGACAGAAGAGTTGGAAGGTCGAAAAGATCCCGGCAAAGTCGTGGTCGACGAAGTCGCCGGGCAGATGATCGCGTTGTTGCCGCTGACGCTGTTTACGCTTCAGTCTCTGACGCGCGGAGTCATCGTTTCGTTTATTCTTTTCCGACTTTTTGACATTTTTAAGCCTTACCCTGCCGGAAGATTTGAGCGCCTAAAGGGCGGCTTTGGAATTATGTGCGATGATCTCATGGCCGGGTTTTATGCAGGCGTGATCACGTCGATAGTGATTGTCACTTTTTTGAGATAGCGATGCGTCCAACGTCAAGGGTTGTCCGCAGGTGGTACTGACTGTATCCAAGTATGATTCTTAAGGGGAGGGCAAATGATGGAGCGCGAGGAATCGATTGGAAAAGACGCGACGAGCAAAGAGACTCTGGAAGATTTGGAAGAGAACGAAAAGATGTTACCCAATGATTCCGACGATGCAAGTTTGCCCAGTCCGGACGGCACGTTTGATCAGGAAGGTGAGCTGGAAGACGCCGATCCGGTGTGAACGAATCACACTTCCGGTGTTTCTCCTTCCTTCTTACTCCCGATCCACCCACGACGTTTGAAGAAGAGCAACATCGCTATCGCCACCGCAAGCATGATGATCCACACACCGTAATAACCATACCGCGAATGAAGTTCCGGCATGTTGTCGAAGTTCATGCCGTAAACGCCCGCAATGAAAGTCAACGGCAGCATGATCGCCGAGAAGATCGTCAGGACTTTCATGATCTCGTTCAGCCGGTTCGACACCACTGACAAATACGCCTCCAACGATCCGCTGATCAAGTCGCGATAGTTCTCAGCGAGATCGACGACGCGCACCAGGTGGTCATAAACATCACGGTAGAACGGGCGCATCTCTTCCGTTATCAAAGCAAACTCGCCGCGACTCATGCGATGAAGAATGTCCATCTGCTTTACCGAAATGCGTCGCAGGCGCAACACGCTGCGTTTTAAATCCATGATCTCAGAGAGGATCATATTGTTCGGCCGCTTCAAAGTGAAGATATCGTCTTCGAGCTTGTCTATGCGGTCGTCGAAATCGTCGAGCACCGGCGAGTAATAATCGACCACCTGGTCCAGGATCTGATGCAGCAGGAAGGCAGTGCCACGCTGGCAAGCAACTGGCGTCGTACGCAGCAGTTGTTTCACGTTATTGATGCTGCGAAACATCTCGTGGTGATAAGTGATCACATAGTTACTGCCGAGAAAACCATCCAACTCGATCGTGTTGAAGCGCTCGGGACTGATGTCCGCCGTCACGCCGTGAACGATGAAGTAGAGATAGCCCTCAAACTCCTCGACCTTTGGATAGTGGCGATTCTCGCGGCAATCTTCGACTGTGAGCGGGTGAAACTTAAAAACGTCAAGCAAAACTCGCTCGTCAGCCTCAGTCGGCGCTTCCATGTCGACCCAGATAACCGCTGACGAGTCTTTCAACAACTCCGGCAGGTCTGCCGCAGTCCAGTTCTCTTCAATCTTGTGGGTACCCTGGCGATAAACAAGAATCTCCATGTGCTTCTTGTCCTCTTTGTGGCTAAAGTCAGGCAGCACTGTTACCATACCGAGTTTTTACTGGCAAGCAAAACATTATGACGATGAAAATTTTCGTAGCGGATGACGTGAGCGAGAGTGGTCTAGGACCATTGCGCGCGTCCGGCTTCATTGTAGAAAAACGTCCGGGACTGAGTGTGCCCGAACTGCTCGAAGCGGTGAAAGACTGCGAAGGTCTGATCGTTCGCAGCGAAACGAAGGTGACGCCGGAAGTTCTGGAGGCTGCAAATAACTTGCGCGTCATCGGGCGCGCGGGAGTTGGTGTCGACAACATCGACGTTTCCGCAGCGACGATTCGCGGCATCGTCGTGATGAATGCGCCTGACGGCAACACGATCACGACTGCCGAACACACGATCGCGTTGCTAATCTCGCTCGCACGTTCGATACCGCAAGCCAGCAGCAGTCTGAAGGCAGGACGCTGGGACCGCAAAAAGTTCATTGGAGTTGAACTTCAGGGAAAGACGCTTGGCATCGTCGGTTTGGGTCGAATCGGACGCGTCGTTGCGTCGCGTGCACGCGCGATGGGGATGCAGATCGTTGCTTACGATCCGTTCATCGCCCCGGAGCATGCGCGCGATCTGGAGATTGAGTTGGCGTCGCTCGACGAGGTTTACGCGCGCTCGGATTTTCTGACGATTCATACGCCGCTGACGGCAGAAACCAGGAGCCTCATCGATCGTGAAGCGCTTGGAAAAATGAAAAAGGGCGCACACATCATCAACTGCGCGCGCGGCGGACTGGTCGATGAGCAAGCGCTTTATGATGCGATCACGGATGGATCAATCGCCGGGGCTGCGCTTGATGTCTTTGTTGAAGAACCGCCTCCTGCCGGACACCAGTTACTACAGCTCGATCAAGTGATTGCGACACCGCACCTGGGCGCTTCGACCAGAGAGGCGCAGGAAGGCGTCGCTTTCACGGTGGCAGAGCAGATGCGAGATTTTTTGTTGACGGGAGCATTGCGCGGGGCGGTTAATGTACCCGCAATCAGTGTCAAAGAGTTCAACCTGGCCCAGCCGTACGTCGCGCTTGCGGAGAGTCTCGGACGATTTCAGGCGCAGCTCGTTGATAAGGCTGTCAGCGAAGTCAGAATCGAATACGCGGGCGAGATTGTGGACATTGATGCTGCGCCGGTCACGCGCGCGTTCCTTGCGGGTCTTCTGCGAGACGTGAGTGCTCGCGTGAATGTCGTGAATGCGTTTCTGATCGCAGAAGAGCGCGGCATCAGAGTGACGACTAGTTACATTCGCAGCGGCGCCGAGATGGCCCCGGCGATTCGCACCGAGATTAGGGCGGGCCAGACTATACAAAGTCTCGCTGGAACGCTGTTTGGCTATGGCGGGCAGCGACGTGAAGGACGTATAACTGAGATCGACGGTTTCTATCTCGAGGCGACACCGCAGGGCCACATGCTTGTGACGCGCAATCACGACGTTCCGGGCGTGATTGGCAGCATCGGTACGACGCTGGGCCAGGGCGGCGTGAACATCAGTCGCTTTCATCTTGGTCGTCGCGAGCGTGGCGGCGAAGCGATGGCCGTGATCGAAGTTGACGCGCCACTGAATAAAGAAACATTGCAAGCACTTCGTTCGTTGGAACAGGTCATATCCGCGCAGCCGATCGAACTGTGACGGATGTCTTCTTTACTCTGCGTACCTCTGCGTTCCTCTGCGCCTCTGCGGTTAAATAGCTGTTTCACCGCAGAGGCGCAGAGGAACGCAGAGATACGCAGAGAAAGACCTTCACAATGGCAGTAAGCCCTCAACCTTCAGACCGGTACAGCTTTCCGCTCGTGGCGGCGGACCAACTGCCGAATCCCACCGAGCCTTCGCGTGGACGGATAGACTCCATCGACCTTCTGCGTGGGATCGTCATGGTCATCATGATGCTCGACCACACGCGAGACTTCGTTCACAACGCTGTATATCAGTTCGATCCGACCGATCCGACTCGCACAAACGTTGCCCTCTTCTTCACACGCTGGATCACGCACTTCTGTGCGCCCGTCTTTGTGTTTCTCGCCGGCACCAGTGTGTATTTGCAGTTTGCGCGCGGGAAGAGCAAACGAGAGTTGTCGAAGTTTCTCGTCACGCGAGGCTTGTGGTTGATCTTGCTCGAAGTCACGCTCGTGAAGTTTGGGGTCTTCTTCAATTTCGATATCAGGTTTCTCGGTTTTCTCCAGGTCATCTGGGTCATCGGCGTATCGATGATCATCCTTGCGGCACTCATTCATCTACCATTAAAGGTCACAGCCGCGTTCGGGTTGCTAATGATCGCGTTGCACAACCTGCTCGACGGCTTTCGAGTTCAAAGTTGGCGCGGACCAGAAACTCCGGTCCCCAGCTTTGGCGCGAAACTTTGGATGTTACTGCACCAGGCATTTGAGGCTTTTCCGATCGTCTGGTTTCCGAGTCCCATCGTCATTGTGATCTATCCGCTTGTGCCATGGATCGGCGTGATGGCCGTTGGTTACGCCTTTGGCGCCCTTTACCAGTTGAACGCACAACGCCGCCGTCGTTTGCTTCTGATCATCGGCGGAGTGACGACCGGACTCTTCATCATCATGCGTGCGATCGACGTTTACGGTGAGCCGTCGAAATGGTCGCAGCAGAAGAACATCGTTTACACAGCGCTTTCGTTTTTGAATACGACCAAGTATCCGCCCTCACTGCTGTTCCTTTTGATGACACTAGGTCCATCCATAATCGCGCTCGCGTTTTTTGAGTCGTCGTCTTCGCGAGGCCGAATAGCAAGGTTCTTCATCACTTTCGGTCGCGTGCCGTTGTTCTTCTACCTGCTGCAATGGTTCACGGCCCACCTCATCGCGGTGCTCCTGCACTGGGCGTTTGGTAAACCTACGGCGTGGTTGTTTCAGTCACCCATCGACCTCTTCTCCGGGACGCCAAAGGGAACCGGCTTCAACTTGGGCGTTGTTTATCTCGCGTGGATCGTCGGTGTGCTGATTCTCTATCCGTTGTGTAAGTGGTTTGCGGGTGTGAAGCAGCGACGAAGGGATTGGTGGTTGTCGTATTTGTGATCGGCAATCTACAATCGCTGCATGCAAAACAAAGAAATCCGGCTTGCCAGTCGTCCGACTGGATTGCCCACACTCGAAAATTTTCAATTCGTAGACACTGACATACCCAAACCAGCAGACGGCGAAGTGCTGGTGCGAATGCTGTACATCTCTGTCGATCCATACCTGCGCGGGCGCATGCGTGACCGTAAGTCTTACGTTCAGCCATTTGAAGTCGGAAAGGCTATCCAGAGCGGCGCCGTCGGCGAGGTGATCGAATCGAATTCGCCGAAGTTCGACGTGGGAGATGTTGTGACGGGAATGTTTGGCTGGCGAAAGTACGACGTCGCGAAAGCCGATGGGTTAATGCGAGTCATACCTGGAGTGTCGCCAAGCACGGCGCTCGGTGTTCTCGGCATGCCCGGCCTGACTGCGTACTTCGGATTGCTCGACATCGGTCAACCGAAGGAAGGCGAGACGGTTGTCGTGTCAGGTGCGGCGGGTGCTGTTGGTATGACTGTTTGTCAGATCGCAAAGATCAAAGGTTGTCGTGTGGTTGGAACTGCGGGCAGTGATGAAAAGAATGAATACCTGCGCCGCGAGCTCGGTGTTGATGTTGCGATCAATTACAAGACGGTAGGCAACATGGTCGAGGCGCTCAAAGAAGCGTGTCCGAACGGCATCGACGTTTATTTCGATAATGTTGGCGGCGACGTGTCGGATGCGGTGATGCCGCTGATCACGAATGGTGCGCGCATCGTCATTTGCGGGCAGATCTCGATGTACAACTCGATCGAACCGCCAATGGGCCTGCGGCCCCAACCGTTCCTGCTCGTAAATAGCGCTATGATGAAAGGGTTCATCGTTTCTCAATATGCGAGTCGGTTCGGTGAGGGTATCAAGGAGTTGGCTGAGTGGTTCATGTCAGGGAAGTTGAAACATGCGGAGACGATCGTCGAGGGTTTCGAGAACACGCCGCAGGCGTTCATTGGATTGTTCTCCGGGGAGAATTTAGGGAAACAGATAGTAAAGATTTAGCCACAGATTAACCCGGATGCACCCACAGATTATGAAACTCGTTCACGATCTGTATGGGTGCATCCGTGTTAATCCGTGGCCTTCAGTTCACGAAAAAGCCTCGCCAGATCGGCGGCCTGGTAGTGCGCATTCAAGCCGCTCGGGTTTGGCAATACCCAGAGCACGGTGTCGCCGATACGTTCTTCCTGCCGGCCCATAGTCGCCTTCGGTTGATTGAATGCGGTGCGATATGCGCCGACGCCGAGCACCGCAAGCACGCGCGGCCGATAACGAAGCACTTTCGCTCTCAGCCGCTCTCCTCCCTGTACGATCTCCTCCTTCGTCAGCAGATCCGCTGAGGCTGTCGCTCGCGGAACAACATTCGTGATCCCGTAACCACTCTTCAACAGTTCGCGTTCCTCAAACGGCGACAACACGCGGTCCGTAAATCCTGCGGCATAAAGCGCGGGCCAGAAGCGATTTCCAGGGCGCGCGAAATGATGGCCCACGGCCGCGGTGTAAAGACCCGGATTGATTCCGCTGAACAGAACACGCAAGTCGGGAGCAATAACATCACGGACCGTCTTCTCGGTCGCCGCGAGGAGCTGCTCTTTTGTCGGTTTCCAGGGCTTGATCACAGACGTGAGGTCAATAGACGTCAAAGTGAGTCTGGCGCGTCGTACTCTGTTTCGATACACGATCGATCAGAGTCACATGCAGCACGTAACGACCGGGCATTAGTTCACTCAACGGAACTTCTGCCGCGTAAGGAAGTCTGAATAAGTCCAACGCTCCGTCTGTGCTGATTTTTCTCAGGGCGGTAGTTATTACGGGTTGATCGTCGCGCACTACCTGGACCTGCACGGCAACATCTGGTTTCTGATCCACGGGCGAGAAAACGGTGTTGTAGGCGAACAGCAGAAATCTCAATGTGGATTCGCGGCGAAAACGATGGCTCGCGCTCAGCGCGACCGGACTAAGACCTCCGGAGATTGACGTGTTGGTCATCGTCGATTGCGGTCGCTCACCCAAAATCAAACTGCTCATCGTCAACTTTTTCTTCGTCAGATCCGGTATTTCGATCCAGGCGTAAGCGCTTCCAGTTCGTCCGCTCCTTTCGTCACGTGCTGCGACTCGTATCTGGTACAAGCCCGGCGACAGTTTGGCGGGATAAGTAAATGTAATCTCGCTCGAATTAGTTTTCACAGCTTCGAGGCTCTGCGTCGTCGTTGTGATTCGTTCGAGAAAACTCGCTTGAGCGACACCTTTCAGATCAAGAAAAACACCGCTTACGTCGGTAATAGCTTTGATCTTTCCGTCAGGTTCTTCACTGAAGACCAGAAACTCACCAGGTATGAGAATAGAAGTTTGAGCCAGCGGTCCTTTATCGGCCACATCATAGTAGTCGGCACTTAAAGAGATCGGCAATTCTCTTTGCGGATACGGAGCCGCGATTGTTTCACGAAGCTTCGCCGGGGCTGAGGTGGGTTTTGGCGGTTTAGACGATTCCTTCGCAATCTCGGTCTTCGCAGGAGGATCAAGATCGAAAAATCCCTTTCTCACGCGCACAAAAAGATCCGGACGATCGATTAACCTGACCTCGAGATTTCTGAATTTTTTATGCTTCTGTACCTCAGCGTCTGGTTTCCACGCGAGCAGGTAGTAGGTCGAGGTTTCCCGGAGCGCAGGCGCGAGTCCCTTTTTCAGATCGTTGGTATTGAAAATGGCTTTGCCGCCCGTATCGACTGCAAGTGCGTTCATTCCATCCTGAGTTGCACGCAACTCGCCATGAGTTGACCTCGCCAACTGCCCGTAAGGATCGAAAGGCGCATCTGTACTCGCATCCTTCAGGCTGGCCACCAGTCCTCGAGTGTCCATGGAATAGATGATTACGCCATTCCTGGCAGCCTCGGTGGTTATGTCGCGCAATTTCCCAATGGAATCTCCACGCCGGTTTTCGATCAGAAACCCACCGGAAAGAAAAAAGACAATTTTGCGTCCGGGCAGGTTTTTTGCTGACTGGACCAGTTTTTCGAGACTATACAGAGTGCTAGCGTTGTAACGTGCCGCCTGGTTTTGCGTCGACTCCGCGCGCGCGTTTACGAGATGTACGGCACTATCGCGACTCATCCCCGGATTGATTCGCATCGTTTCGCTAACAAAAAATTCAAAGACCTCGCGGTCGGAATTGTCGATTAAGAGCGCTTCATACTCCGACATCGCAGGGCGATCGTGATCGCGCGCTGTATAACCTCTTACGTTCAGCCGGTCGAGCGCGAGCTTCAATACTGTTTGGTCGTTGGTGAGTTGTTGCAGAAAACCGATTTGCCCTGTAGGCGAAGCGATCGCTGCCTGATCGTTTTGGCCCATTTCCTTTTCGATGAAAGTCGTGATGACTTTCTTCGCAGCGTTCATGCCGGCGAGGTCCATGTGGAAATCGTCGACGTAAAAGAAGACGATGCGACCACGATCGAGCGGAACCGGGCGTTTGAGGTTTATGGTGGTCGCGCCACGTGCAGCGGCGAGCTGGCTCTCCTCGTTGCTTCCGGCAGTGATCAGTTCAAAGCCTTCGATAGGTCGGGGCTTGCCGTCGATGCGCAGCTCGAAGTTATCTTTTGTAAGTCCGTTTATAAAGCGCCCCTGTTTGTCAAAAACCATCACGTCGGTCTGGACGAGTTCGGTATAAACACGTACAACGTCATCGTCTGGCTTTTGAGGAGTAGGGGTCGGTGTCTGAGCGGACGCGGCAGAGCACGCCATTACGAGAAGCAGGAGCGGCAAGAGCCTCGCCGGCCTGAGAGAATTACGACGAGCACGCATAAGGTTGTCGATACCGAAAAACCGTTGGGGTGACGTGGGTAAATATGTATCAGATAGGGTTCTTGTGGCAATCAAAAACCATCATCTGATAGGCTTCGTAAAACATTGGAGACAATTGGATGGCTGCTAGCGAGGTAACGGTAAAGCTGGACGGGGTGAGCAAGAGTTTTGGCGAGTTCACGGCCGTCAGGGACCTCAGCCTGTCCGTGCGCGCGGGCAGGGTGTTCGGACTGCTCGGTCCGAACGGCGCCGGAAAAACCACGACCATCCGAATGATCGTCAACATCACCGCGCCAGATTCCGGGTCCATCTCGATATTCGGCCGCAAAATCGATGCTCAACTTCAGGATCGCATCGGCTACCTCCCGGAAGAACGCGGGCTTTACCGTCGCATGAAGGTGTTGGACCAACTGCGCTTTTTCGCGGAGTTGAAGAACGTCCGTGGCAAAGGCATCGACGCAAAGATCGACGAATGGCTGGCGCGCCTGAAACTCTCCGAGTGGAAAAACAAACGGTCGATGGAGCTTTCGAAAGGAATGCAGCAGAAGATCCAGTTCATCACCTCCGTGATTCACGATCCGGATCTGCTGATCCTCGACGAACCGTTTTCCGGTCTCGACCCGATCAACGTCGAGTTGCTGAAAGAGGTTGTGCTCGATCTCAAACGCGCCGGAAAGACGATTATCTTCTCGACGCACCAGATGGAAGTCGCGGAAAAGATCTGCGACGACATCTGTCTCCTTAACAAGTCACAAAAAGTATTCGAAGGCAGGTTGCGTGACATCAAGCGTAGTTTCGGCCGTAACTCCGTAGCTGTTCGTTGTGAAGGTGGCGACGGTGTTCTCGATGACCCGGCTCTCGTGAGCAAGCTCGTGCGCCACGTAGACGAAGCGCAGGCGCTGCTCGCTGAAGGCGCGGACGCGCAGGTGCTGCTGAAACGATTGATCGCTGCGGGCGCCGTAATCGGAAAGTTTGAGATGGTTGAACCGAGCCTCAACGATATTTTCATCACAAAGGTGACTGAAGCTGCATGAAAAAATTCCTTGCAGTAGTGAAGCGCGAGTATGTGCAGCGCGTTCGCGCGAAGATGTTCATCGTCTCGACGATTCTGCTGCCAATGGTCATGTCGCTCTTTGGCATCGTTCCGGCTCTGATTATCAGTATCGATACAGGTTCACCGATGAAGTTGGCGATCGTCGATCAGACCGGAAAGATGTACGACCAGTTGAACGTCGCCATGTTCAACGAAGCGGGCCAGCAGGACACCACGAATCAACCACGAGGCAGGTTCGGAAATTTCGTCCTGGAGAAAGTGGAGGATGCCGCCGATCAGTCAACGGAGCAGATTCGCAACGATCTTGACCGACGTTTGCGCGACAAGGAGATCGACGGCTACATGATTCTGCCGCCCGATTTCCTGGCCCATGGCCAGGCGGAGTTTTTCAATCGCAACCCCGGCGACGTGATTTCGCGGAGACTGCTCCAGTCAGCGTTGAATCGTGCTGTGCGTGAACAACGGTTGATCGAGGCGAAGGTCGACACGAAGACGAGGCAGGGGCTTTTCCAGCCGGTCGAGTTGGAGGCGGTGAAGATTGGCGCGACAGGGCAGGAGCGCGATTCAGGCGGCAGCTTTGCACTCGTGTTTGGCATCGGGTTCGTGATGTATCTCGCGATCCTCATGTACGGTCAGGTTATCCTGGGCGCGGTTATAGAAGAGAAAGAGACGCGCATTGCCGAGATCTTGTTCTCGTCGGTGAAGCCGTTTGCACTGATGATGGGCAAGCTGGTTGGCGTTTCGCTGGTGGCGTTGACCCAACTCGCGATCTGGGGATTGGCATTCAGTGCGTTTGCGCTGTACGGCGTCGGCTTGCTCGCATCGAGGGGCTTGAGAGCAAACATCCCCGGCATTCCGTTTTCACATTTCATCTACTTCGGATTATTCTTTCTGCTCGGTTACTTCATTTACGCCACGATTTATGCACTCGTCGGATCGATGGTGACGACGGCTCAGGAGGGCGGGCAGTTGGCAATGCCAATAATTCTCATCCTCGTCATCAGCTTCTACCTGTTTTTCCCGGTGAGCCGCAGTCCTGATTCGTCATTTTCGTTCTGGGTATCGATGATTCCGTTTTCTGCGCCGGTCGCGATGCTGGTCCGTATCGTTACGCAGACGCCGCCGTTCTGGCAGATCGCGCTGTCGCTGTTGATTGGTTTTAGCAGTGTGCTGCTGATTATGTGGATCGCGTCGCGTGTGTATCGTGTCGGCATGTTGATGTACGGCAAGCGCGCTTCGATTTCAGAAGCGTGGCGGTGGGCCAGACAGGCATGATCGAGATTTGCCAGGCATGATCGAGGTTGAGAAAAAATTTCGACTGACGAAACGCCAGCGAGATGCGGTGTTGCGGCGTTTGCCTGAGATGGGCGCGAGTTTGCAAGGCGAGGAGTTTGAGGAGAACACGCTCTATAGCGGCGAGGCGTTGAGTAGTG
This sequence comes from Pyrinomonadaceae bacterium, assembly GCA_044867025.1. Taxonomy (GTDB): domain Bacteria; phylum Acidobacteriota; class Blastocatellia; order Pyrinomonadales; family Pyrinomonadaceae; genus PSRF01. Next base: position 24,104 of record JBIOUJ010000023.1, read on the forward strand.
GATCGTGTGTGTTGCGGTTGAGACGCGTCGGGCGGAATGCGACGTTGACGTACAAGAAGCGCATTCCGAGCTCGTCTGCGATCAAGCAGCAACGCGAGGAGGAGACTGAAGTCGCGGATCCTGAAGCGATGGAGGCGATTCTCGAAGCGCTCGGGTTCACGCCTGCGCTCGTTTACGAGAAGCGCCGGCAGACGTGGACGCTCGGTAGGACGGAGATCGTGATCGATGTGTTGCCGTTCGGTTTGTTCATGGAGATCGAGGGACGGGCGAACGAGATCAAGAACGTCGAGAGAAAGCTGGGGTTAAAAGGGCTCCGGGCGGAGCACGCGACCTACCCGCAACTCACCGCGAAGCACGGGAAACTCTATGACGGCTTGATTGAAGCGCGCTTTTGAGACAGGATTTGCAAGATTTTTCAGGATGTACAATCCTGAAAAATCCTGTCAATCCTGTCTCAACAGGTATCTCCCAATCTTGCGATCATCGCTTATATAAAACTCTTCAACAACATATCCAGCATCCAGCGCGCTCGTAAATGCGTGTCGCGTCGCTTCGCGCCAGCGTTCGTGGTGGGATTTGAGTTCGCCGGGGATCTCGATGATGAGTTGTGGTCCATCGATCGGATCGGCCGGGATCGGTTCAAGATCTTCTCCGACGCGAACCAGGCGCGGCAGCTCATTGATCGGTGCGCGTGACTTCACACGCTCGTTCTCCAACAACCACGTCACCCAAAGCCTGTCCGTCCCAAACCGGTGCAGAAAACTCGTCGTCACCCCGTAATAATCGACGTAATACCGATCCGCAATCACTCCAAGCTTCGCAAAATTAAAGTGCGCATTTCGCGACTGCAACGGATCAAACGTCCACGTTATACGTTTCACTCCCCGCTCTATCGCCGCATCGCGCTGCGCGAGTTTCAACAAGTAGCCGACATTCTTTGAACGATACTCTTCCCGTATCCCCAGCATGTCCGAATGAATGATCGTTTCACCATCCAGGATCCCCGGAAACCCAAACACAAACCCCACCATCTGCCCTTCCGCAAACGCCCCCATCAGGATCGCGCCGACTTCCGTCTGCGGTTTGAACGCGAGCGCGGGATACACCTCCAAATCATCAACTCCCCAGATGTCTCTTTGAAGTTGCTCCACCTCGCGCATCTCCGCGAGGCTCTCGATATTTCGAATGACGATCATGGATCAGATTAACAGGCCGGCGATCAGTTCCTTGAGCCAGTTCACGTCGATCGGTTTCGTGACGTAAGCGTCAAAGCCCGAGGCTTTCGCGTCGGAACGGAAGTCGTCCTCCTGGTGCGCCGTGACGGCAATGACAGGAACGTTCTTGAGTGCTTCATTCTGCCGGATCAACTTTGTGGCCTGAAACCCGTCCATCAGCGGCAATGTCAGGTCCATCAGAATCACGTCCGGCTGTTCGCGGATGGCGGTCTCAACCGCGACCTGACCGTTTTCAGCTTCGAACACGATGAAGCCCAGCTCCTCGAGCTCGAGACGCATGAAGAGGCGAGTGTCTTCAAAGTCTTCCACCAGAAGTACTTTCAGATCTTTCGAATTGCGGTCGGTCATAGGTAGGGAGGCATTGTTGCATGGCGGCGGCAGTAAAGGAAGCCGTCGGCAAAGTGAATTTCCGGCGAAACAATTTTCCGGCGTCTGTCGTTAAAGACTCCGAGTGTCCATTTCCAGCCTTTTTTGAGGTCGATTTAACATGAAACGCTTAGTCATACTGATCGTGCTCGTGATTCTTGCAGCCATCGCCGGTGTCGTCGCCCGCTCTGCTTCGAGGGCTGAACTTCGCAACCTCGTTTCGCACCACAGTTCGGCCGATGTGCGTCAGGAAATCCGGCAGAGTTACGAGCTTTCACCGGGAGCGCGTGTCGAGCTTTCGGGGTTGAACGGCGCCGTAAAGATCGAGACATCAGATACCAAAACCGCAGAGGTATATATCGAACGCACCGCCTCCTCGCAGGAAGCACTCGATGCGCGTAAAGTGACGGTCGAAGCGGATGGCAACACTTTGCGGATTCGCGGAGAAAAGGAAGGCGGTTTCCTTTCTCGGATCTTTAATAACTCGGCAGGTGAGCGCGTTTCTTTGAAGCTGCCACGACAGATTTCACTCCTCGCGAAAGGTGTTAACGGCGCGTTTACGTCCAGCGACATCGATGGTGCAGTTGAAGTTTCCGGGATCAACGGCCGGGTACAGATTGCGAGCACCAACGGAAGAACAAGCTTCAAGGGCATCAATGGAAGCATCGTCGTCGGGTTGAAGAAGATCGATCTCGAGGGTGTGACGCTGAGCGGCGTCAATGGCAACATCGACTTGCAGTTGGCGGAAAACCTGAATGCCGACTTCGACGCCAAGGGAATGAATGGACGAGTTATTTCCGACTTGCCGAACGTTTCGATCGACAAGAGTGGTAAGCGCGGCAACTACTGGGCGCGCATCGGCAACGGCGGAATCGGAATCACCGCGAAGGGAATTAACGGCAACATCCGCCTGACCCGTGGACAACAGCTGGCTTCAGCTAGCCAGAACTAACACAAAAGCCAGCCACAGATCCGCGCTGATTATCTGTGTGATCTGTGGCCGGTTTTTTGGTGGCTAAAAAGGTTTGCGCGTGGTGAGTGTCGGAGCACCCCACGCGCGTAGTTTTTCATTCCACTGCGGCAGCGTGTCGCGCAGGAATTTATTCACTTCATCAACCCTCGCGCGATACACTGGTTCAATCTCTCCAAAGTACTGCTTCTGACCCAGCGTTGGCCCAAAATTCGTATCGAGGTTGAAAAACAGCGATCCGATATCGTCCACCACCTGCTGTCTACCACCTAAACCCAAGCCTTCATTTCTCGCCGAGAGTCGATCGGTAAGCGTGTCGAGTTCCTTGATGTAGTCTTCGAGCGCTTTCGTCATGTCCTTGTCAGGCTCTTTATTCAAGGTCCTCATCGTCGTCTGCGCCTGCTTGAGCTGCTCTTTCAGACTGTCGAGAAACCGCAGCGAGGTGTTAATCGTCGACTGCATGTCGCGCAACTTGATCTGCATGTCGAGCGTTTCCTGGAGCTCCGCGAGCGGCGTGTTGATGCTCGGATCTAACTTCACTTCCACTCGCTCTTCGAAAACCTTGTCGTTCACGGTCAGCTTCACGGTGTAGGTACCAGGCATTACCTGTGGACCACGCGCGCCACCGCCGAACGCGATCTGCTCTTCCGTCGGTGGACGACGCACTTCAGGACCACCAAGCCGAAGGTTCCACGCGATGCGATTCAACCCCTTCTCACGTGTCGGACGCTCGATGTCCTGCACGAGCTTTCCGTCGCGATCGAAAACCTGGACCTTGAGCGTCGCTTTCTCGTCGAGCTTGTCTTTCAGGTAGTAAGTGATCAGCGCTCCTGTTTGCGGGTTGGGTCCCGCGAAGACCTTGTCGCCGACACCGTAGCGCGTAAAGCGAGCGGTGTAACGCAATGCCGGCCGTATGGAGAACAGGTGCGCGTTGCTGCTCAGAATCTGCGGCGTCATCTGTTGAATCACGGTCGCATCGTCAAAGATCCAGATACTCCGGCCGTGCGTGGCAAGGATCAGATCGTTTTCACGCGGGTGGACCAGGATGTCGTGAACAGCGACATTCGGCAGGTTCTTGAGATTCAACGGCACCCACTCCTTGCCGCCGTTGTACGAAGCAAACAAACCCAGCTCGGTTCCGGCGTAAAGCAGGTTCGTGTTTTTAGGATCTTCGCGAACAACCTGCACGTACGCTTTCGCAGGCAGGTTGGCGGAGATGTTTGTCCATGTCTTGCCCGTATCTGTCGTCTTGAAGATATAGGGCTTGAAGTCGTCGAACATGTGCCGGTCGAATGACACGTACGCCGTGCTTGCGTTCGTTCGTGATGGTTCGACGTGTGATACGGGCGAGTTGCTCGCGACCCCGGAGACGTTCTTGATTATGTTGGACCAGTTCTTCCCGCCGTTAGTCGTGAGTTGCAGGTTGCCGTCGTCCGTGCCAACCCAGATCTGTCCCTTTTGCGCTGGCGACTCGGCGATACTGATGATCGTTCCGTGATACTCGGCGGTTGAATTCTCAATAGCGATTGGTCCACCTGCGTCTTTGAGCTTCGCGGGATCGTTGGTAGTCAGATCCTGGCTGATCTGTTCCCAGGTTTTACCGAAATCGGGACTCTTGAAGAGAACATTCCCGGCGAGGTACACCGTCGTCTTGTCGTGTGGTGAAAACACGATCGGCGAGTTCCAGTTGAAGCGATATTTCTGCCCTTCGGCTGGACCACCGCCACTGCCGCGTCCCCACGGATTGATCGATTGCTGCTCGCGCGAACGCATGTCCGTCCACACGATATCTCCACCCTGCGATTCGGAAAGATACTGCTCGGGATTGTCGGGATGATTGATGACGTAAAATCCGTCGCCGAAGCTGACCATGCGCCAGTCGTCGTTCATGATGCCGGCCGGCTCGCGCGAGCGGCTCGGCCCGGACCACGAGCCGTTGTCCTGAAGTCCGCCCATGACGAAGTAGAAAGGCGTTCGGTTGTCGGCATGAATCTGATAGAACTGGCCCAGAGGGATGTTGTAAACAGCCTCCCACGATTCACCGCCGTCGTAAGTGACGCCGATACCGCCATCCTGCCCGTGCCACATTCGTTTCGGATTCTTCGGATCGATCCAGAGCGCGTGAAAGTCGATGTGACTGCGGCTCGTTATCGAGCGAAACGTCTTGCCTCCATCCACGGAAGTGAACAGTGTTGAAGCGACTGCAAATATGTGGTTCTCGTTTGTCGGATCGACACGGACCTTGGTGTAGTAGAACCCGCGCGAAACAATCGACTCCTGTTTTGAGACCATGCGGAACGTTTCACCGCGATCGTCAGAACGATAGAGCGTTCCGTCTTTGGCTTCGACGATTACGTAAACGACGTTTGGATTACTCGGCGCGACGCGAACGCCGATGCGCCCCATCAGTTTCGGTAAACCCTCGGTCAGTTTTTTCCACGTGCGTCCCGCGTCGACAGACTTGTAAACACCGCCTTTTTCGTCACCGCTGCGATGCGTCCACGGCTTGCGTTCAAAGCTCCACATGCCCGCGTAAAGAATGTTTGGGTTGGTCGGATCGATGTCGAGATCTGCAACGCCGTGCTGGTTGTCGATGTAGAGTGTCTTGGTCCATGTCTTGCCGCCGTCAGTGGTCATGAACACGCCGCGTTCTTCGTTTGGACCAAAAGCGTGCCCGAGCGCGCCGATGTAAACGATGTCGGGGTTCTGCGGATTGATCGCGATGGCTGAGACGCGCTCGGTGTCTTTCAGACCCATGTGTTGCCACGTTTTCCCGCCGTCAGTCGACTTGTAAACACCGTCGCCGAACGAAACGCTGTTTCGCACGGCTGATTCGCCTGTCCCGACCCAGACCACGTCGGGATTACTCGGTGCGAGGGCGATGTCGCCGATGGAGAGCGTTCCTTGTCGTTCGAAGATCGGCGTCCACTTAACACCGCCGTTTGTTGTTTTCCATAAACCGCCTGAAGCGCTCGCGACGTAGACCACGTTCGCATCACCAGGCACACCTTCGACGTCGGCAATGCGTCCGCCCATTATTGCTGGGCCGATACTGCGGTACTCGAGCCGCGAAAACGCTTCTTCCATCGGCGACTTTTGAGTACCGCCGTTCTGTGCGAAGGCGGTTGTGGCGAGTAGACAAACAACGACCAGGGGCAGTCGAAAACGCATATTCTTCTCCTTAGGGACGGTTGAGTTTCAAGCCGCAGATTACGGATGATACGTGAGTCTATGGCATATTTACAGTCATGACACTTCTCCAAACGGAACGAACGAAGCTCAAGCGCTTACCGAAGCGCGGTCATTTCGATCGCGAAACTGTCTACGGAATTCTCGACGAGGGTTTTATCTGTCACGTCGGGTTTGCGCCGCAGGGGCAACCGTTCGTGATCCCCACGGGCTACGCGCGCGTCGATGACAAGCTCTACATCCATGGTTCGCAAGCGAGTCGGATGCTGCGCACGTTGTCGGGTGGTGTCGATGCGTGTGTGACGGTGACGATCGTTGATGGACTGGTGCTCGCGCGGTCGGCCTTTCATCACTCGATGAACTATCGTTCGGTGGTGATCTTCGGGCGCGCGAGGATCGTTGAAGATCGAGAGGAAAAGATGGCGGCGCTCGTCGCGTTGTCGGAGCATATCGTGCGAGGACGTTGGGCTGACGTACGTGAACCGAATGAGGAGGAGTTTATAAAGACGACGGTGTTGGAACTGCCGTTGGTTGAAGCGTCGGCAAAGATTCGCACTGGTCCTCCGCTGGATGATGAAGAGGATTACGCGTTGCCGATCTGGGCGGGAGTCATTCCGTTGAGCCTCCAGGCGGGAGAGCCCGTCAACGATCCGCGTTTACCTGATGGAATTGAAGTGCCCGAATACGCCCTCAATTACAGGCGCTCCTAGATCACAAAAACACAAGAGTCACTTTTGTGTTTTTGTGTACTCATTTCTTGAGTGCCTCGGTTAGTACCCTTCCGGTTGTATTTGTCGGTGCTGTTATGCGGAGCAGTGCAGACAACGTGGGCGCGATGTCTGCGGGCGATGCGGGTTCCATGTATCGACCGGGGTTGACGCCTGCCCCCATGATGATCGTCGGCACGTGCGTATCGTAGCTATAAGGCGAACCGTGTGTTGCCGGGATTGCGTCACCCAGATACTTGTAAGGCTCAGCAACCAGCACCACGTCTCCGCTACGCGCCGGATAAAAACCATGAAGCACGCGGCGCTCAATCGGATCGGTGATTGAAGTCGCACCGCGCAACAGTTGCACGCGAGAAAACGCCCGGGCCACGCCTGGCACCGTGAGCGCCGCTGCAACCACAACCTGCGAAAACTCCTCGACACTCACACCGTCCCGCCGCAGCGCGTCGTAGTTGAAATACAGGTTGCCGTTGATGAAGTGCTCGCGCATCGTCCCACCTTCGTTGTACTTCAACAAGTAATCAGCCGAAGGATCCGGTGACTTGCCTTGCGGGTTGTATCGCGTGCTGATGGCTTTGCCGATCGTCGCAAACAAATCCGGCAGCTTCACTCGTCCTCCACCCAACCCGAGCGCCGCTGCATGTTCCGGAATCGGAGACACTCCGTGATCCGACGTGAAGGCGATAAGCGTCTTCGACAGTCCCACGCGAGCCTGCACGAAGTCCAGGAGGATCGCAATCTGTCTATCAGTTCTCAACGTGGCGTCCATGGCCTCGTGACTGTATGGACCAAAGCGATGGCCCACATAATCATTCGCCGAGAAACTGAGAGTCAGAACGTCCGTATCGTCATCCTGGCCCAACTGCTCGCTGATTATTGCCTGTTGAGCGAACGAGAGGAGCAGCTCGTTTGAAAAAGGCGTGTAATCGAGCTCAGTGTAGAAAGCTCTTCCAGGCGACGTCGCGCCGCCGGTGATCGTGTGCGGAAAAACACTCGCGTCGGCCGACTGGCCACTGGCGTTCTCCCATGGAGGATTATCCGGTCCGGCGCGCCTGATGTATTCATTTTCGGGAAGCAGGCGTTCCCATTTTGCGCCGAAGTATTTGTCTGCCGGTTTGGTGTTGTTGAAAGCAGTGACCCAGGCCGGCAGTCCTTTGAAGTAGTAAGTGGACGACACCATGTTGCCCACGGCGACGCTGAACCAGTACGCGGCATTGGCGTGACGACCGGCGGGAAGAATGGCTGAGCGATCCTTTACCGAGATGCCGATGACTTTGGAACGATCGTTAGTTGCGAGTCGAAGTTCGTCGCCGACAGTTGAGCTCATCAGACGTCGCGGGCTCGAGCCGTTGGCGTTGGGATTGTCACCGAGAAGTCGTGTTGTGTCGTCAGAAACACTCGTGATCCGCAGTCCTGTGGCGCGGTCCAACCACTCGTTGCCGATGATTCCACTTTCCGCGGGATAAGCGCCGGTCATCATGGTCCCATGACCCGGCGCGGTGTAGGTCGGCATGTGATCGTAGTTCGACTGCGTCCACGACGCTCCCTCGCTCAACAACCGTCGCAAGCCGTTCGGCGCAAAAAGATCCCCAAAGCGCTCGAGATAGTCGTAGCGAAATTGGTCCACGACGATGAGCAGCACGAGTCGTGGTCTTTTGAACGGAGTGTTTTCTGGCTGAGTCCGTCGTTGGCCCAGAGAAACTATAGCCAGGACCAGAACAAGAGAAAGAGCGAGTGTTCGCCGGTAACCGGGTCGCAGGGTCATACGGCAGATTATAGCCACGGATTTACGCGGAGGGATACGGATCCGTCTCTATCCGTGAAATCCGTGGTTTAATGATTGATACGGTCCAGCGCAGTGTCTTAATAACGCCGAAGGCGTTGGCTAATTCCAGCCCAAGGTTGGAGCTTACGACAACCTTGGGTCATTCATTCAACATATCCCACAACCCTGTGAAGGGGTTCCACACGCAATAACCCCTTCAGGGTTGAATCGTTTTCTGATCTCGATCCCAGGGTTGTCGCTGCGCTCCAACCCTGGGCTGGAATTAGCGAACGCTTTCGGCGTTATTATCATCGACTTCAAACTGTACCATTCCGTAAAAAGAGCAGCAGCACTTCGATACTAGAAATTTGATCGTTGACAGGGACCAAGAATCGCCGTACTATATCGCCGTTCGATATAGTGTGAGGCGATAGAGTTGACGAAAGAGAAGCCAGAAGCGTGGTTGCCGCTGACGCCCGCGATGTTTCATATCCTGCTGGCGCTCGCGGATAAGGAGCGGCACGGTTACGAGATCATGCGCGAGGTCGACGAGCGCACCGAGGGGAAGATGCGTGTTGGACCAGGCACGCTCTACGGATCTATCAAGCGCATGCTGAATGACGGTCTGATCGAGGAGCTGGACGAACGTCCCGATCCCGAGCTCGACGACGAGCGGAGACGCTACTATCGCCTCAGCGATTTTGGCCGCCGTGTCGCAATCGCGGAAGCCGAGCGTCTCGACAAATTGGTGAAGAGCGCGCGTTCCAAGAAACTTCTATCCGCACGCGGGACGTAGAACGATGAACTTATCGACGAGAGTCTATGGGTTGTTGCTGCTCGCGTATCCGCCGAAGTTTCGCCGCGAGTTTGGCGGTCAGATGCTTCAGGTGTTTCGCGACAGCTATCGAGCTGAAGCACTCAATGGCTCAGTCCCGAGCTTCTGGTTGCGAACACTGCTCGATCTCGTATCGACAGCGGCGAAAGAACGAATTGAAAACTCAGGAACAGAAGGTGTTTCTATGAATAGACGATCGGACGCAGTGGCTTTGCTCGGTTGTGCCGGAATCATCGTGATTGCTTTTCTGTTACAGTACGAAACGAGAAACAGTGCTGCTTCTTTTATCTTGATCAATTACGTGCTGGATCCGTTGGTAGTAACCGGCGTCATCGGTAACTTCATCGTCTTTCTTTTAAGCAAAACGACTAAGCTCAATCCCTTGCGAATGGCGATCACAGTCTTCGCCGTGGTGCACGCGGCGTGCCTTCTTCTGATCGTAGTTCTGAGCAGTAGTGGCCCGCCCGTCAATTGGGCCGGCGTCTTGATTGGTTACGTGTTGAGCTTTGTAATCTGGGTGGGCCTGCATTTCGCATGGCGCACTACAAACCGCAATCAAGCGTTGAATAGCCAGCATTAAAAAGAAGCAGGAGCAAGTTGATCGAAATCCACCTGCTCCTGCCCCCTGCGGCACCGCTCGCCTGCTTTTTACTCGTACCTCAACGCTTCGATCGGATCCAGTGACGCAGCCTTCCGCGCGGGGTAGTAGCCGAAGAAGATTCCAACCGCCGCAGAGAAGAGAACCGAGCCGACAATCGCCATCATCGACACCAGCGTGGGCCAACCCAACATCGCCGGAATCGCCAGCGAACAAACGACTCCGAGAATGATTCCCACCATTCCACCCGTCAGACTCAGCACAATCGACTCGATCAGGAACTGACTACGCACGGCTGACGAACGCGCGCCGATCGCCATACGAATACCAATCTCGCGCGTGCGCTCGGTAACTGATACCAGCATGATGTTCATGATGCCGATGCCGCCGACGAGCAGCGACACGCCCGCGATACACGCCAGCAGGATCGTCATCGTTTTGCTGGTCTCGTTTGCAGCTTCGGCGACGTCGGTCATGTTGCGAACCGTAAAATCGTTAGGCTCATTTGCCGTCAGCTTGTGACGTTGTCGCAGCAAGTCTGTGATTTGCGATTGTGCGGTGTAAGTGGCGTCCTGCGAGATCGCAGACACAAAAGCTATCTGAACACGATCTCTGCCCAGGATCTTCTTCTGCACAGTCGTGTACGGCGCAAACGCGACGTCATCCTGATCTCGGCCCTGTGGGTCCTGGCCCTTCCGGGCCATCACGCCCACGATTCGAAACGGCAGGTTCAAAACGCGAATGTCCTGGCCGATCGGATCCGTGCCGGGATACAGGTTGTCAGCCAGTGTTTGACCGATAACGATCACGCGCGCCGCTGTGCGCACGTCTGCGTCAGTAAAGAAAGAGCCGCTTCCGACGGGCCACTTTCGTATTTCCGGATACTGTTCGCTCACGCCCGTAACGCCAGTGTTCCAGTTCATGTTGCCGGCGACCAGTTGTGATCTCGCGTTGACGTTTGGTGTCACCATCGAGACGCTCGGCACTTCGCGTTTGATAGCGTCAAGGTCGTCGACGGTCAGTGTGTTGGTGCCGGTGTCGCCCGTGCTGCTGCGCACGCCGCCGACGTTCTGCGCGCCGGCGCTGACGAAGAGCAGGTTGGTGCCGATGCTTTCGATCTGTGCCTGCACCGAGGCGGATGCTCCCTGGCCGATGCTCACCATCGCGATCACGGCGGCGACGCCGATGATGATACCGAGCATGGTTAGGGCCGCGCGCATCTTGTTTCGAACAAGAGCGCGAAAGGCGACGCGAATGATGTTTAAGAGGTCCATTGTCTATTTCCAGCCACCGCCACAAAAAGGCACAAAAAACAGTTACAAAGTTCAACGTGCGAAACGTCGTTACTCATCGTCGTCCTCGTCGTCAATCACCGGCAGATTCTTCAGTTCTTCTGCCGCGTCACGGGTGTTTTCAACCTGCTGGTCAGATTTGATCTTTCCGTCTTTGAAAACGACGACTCGATCCGCGTATTGCGCGATGTCGGGTTCGTGCGTGACCAGCACGAGCGTGATTCCTCGTTCGCGGTTCAAGCGCTGGAAGATCTCCATCACTTCAACCGATGTGCGCGAATCCAAATTACCCGTCGGCTCGTCGGCCAATATCAACGCGGGATTGTTGACGAGTGAGCGCGCAACCGCGACGCGCTGCTGCTGTCCGCCCGACAACTGATTCGGATGATTTTGCTCGCGACCTGCCAGCCCCACGGCCGCGAGCGCTTCCATCGCACGTTGATGACGCTGGGCTGAATCAACACCGAGATAGAGCATCGGAAGCTCAACGTTCTCTAACGCTGAGGTGCGTGAAAGCAAATTGAAGCCCTGAAACACAAATCCGATCTTCTGGCAACGAATGTCGGCGCGTTCATCTTTCGACAGTTGCGAAACATCCTCGCCGTCGAGAATGTAAGTGCCGCGCGTCGGGCGATCCAGACAGCCCAGGATATTCATCGTCGTCGATTTTCCTGAACCCGAAGCACCCATGATTGCGACGAACTCACCTTGTCTGATGCTCAGCGAAACACCGCGCAACGCGTGTACTTCGACGTCGCCCATCGCGTAGGTTTTGTGAATATGGTCCAACTGGATCACCGGCTGCGCTTCGGGTATTGGCACCGTCAGCGCGACCGCCGGATTTAGTTGAGATTCAACAAAAGCAGTAGACATTACCGTCGACCTCCACCCGTTCGCGGCGCGTTACCGAATCCTGGCGGTGTCTGCGTAGTGTTCGCAGTTCTGTTCGCGCCAGTTAACGTCTGACCCGTAATAACCATATCGCCTTCTCTCAGATCACCGTCGACAACTTCCGTCGCCGAACCGTCACTCAGTCCCACGGTGATTCTGCGGCGCTCGGGTTTGCCGTTCTGGGCCAACACCCATACGTTCCGGATCTGTCCTGGAAGCACAGGCGCTGACGCCGGAGCAAATCGATTCTCACCACCGTCGCCCTGGGCGTTGTCACCCTGCTGCTGACGTCGACGTCCCTGACCCTGCCCCTGACCCTGACCGCCTGCTCCTGACGGGCGCTGTCGATTCACGTCCTGCGGCATGAAGCGAAGTGAAGAGTTCGGAACCTTCAACACGTTGTTCCGCTCGTCAATCGTGATCGTCAGGTTCGCCGTCATACCCGGCTTCAATTTCTGCTCCGGATTGTCAACATTGATCACCACGTTGTAAGTGACAACGTTCTGCACGTTCACCGGATTCAGCCGCATCTCCGCGATCTTTCCGTCAAACTCCTTGCCCGGAAACGCGTCGACAGAAAACCTCACCGACTTCGCTTGCTCGACCAGACCAATGTCTGCCTGGTCAATGTTTGCAATCACCTGCATCTGCGTCAGATCGTTTGCGATCGTGAACAGCGTCGGAGCCGAGAGGCTTGCAGCCACCGTCTGGCCCACGTTTACGTCACGCGAGACGACAATACCGTCGATTGGCGAAGTGATTGTCGTATGACTCAGATTAACTTCCGCCAAACTCAACGCCGCCTGTGCCTGCTGCACTTGCGCTGTGTTCTGCTGCACCTGAGCCTGAGCCTGTTGCACCTGCGCCTGCGACTGTTCAATCGCGGCTTGCGACTGAGCGAGGCCGGCGCTCGATGAAGACTGTTCGCTCAGCTTCGCCTGGTTCAATTGCGCGACTGCCTGGTTGTAACGTGCTTCAGCACTTCTATAAGCAGTCATCGCCACGTCGTAATCTCTCTGCGCGATCACGCCCGATTTAAGTAATGACTCCTGCTGTTTCAGAAGACTAAGCGCATCGTCCTGCTGTGCCTTTAGAACAGCGACGTTAGCTTCAGCGCCGGAAACGCCTGCCTGATTGTTTTGAACCGTCGACTTGGCTGCGAGATTTTTTGCCTGCGCATCAGTAATACCCGCGCGAGCGTTCACGACTGCGGCGCGAGACTGAGCCAAACTGGCGCGTGCTTGTTCGAGGTTCGCGCGTGCCTGCTCCACTTGGGCTTTCGCGACCGCCGGATCGAGCTGCGCTACAACCTGACCTTTCTTCACTACTGAATTGAAGTCAGCATAAAGCGCTGAGATCGTTCCTGACGCCTGGCTGCCGACCTGTACAGTTGTTACCGCCTGCAACGTGCCGGTTGCAGTCACGGTGTTTCGCAGGCTGCCTCTCTCCACACGAGCAGTCAGGTACTGCGGCGTGCTGGAATCATCAGCCCAAAAATAGAATCCGGCCAGCACAACAGCGGCCATGAAGCCACCGCCCAGCAGAAGCTTCTTCTTGCCCGCCAGCAAACGGCTCCAAAAGTGTTTGAACCAGCCCAAACCTCGGCCTGTCTCAACTCCCGTGACTAAAGGTTGTTTAATTACTTGACTCGACATGCGTTCCTCTATGACTCAGAATTTGCCCACACGTTTGTAGACACCAAAGTCCTGCCTCTGGTTACAGCGAATAAATCCGTGAAATCTGTGGTCTGTAACCACCTTCGGATTCGAGGTGTCTTAGCTGTCGTGAGGCTCCCCGAACAAATACAAAGGACACTTAGGAGTAAATAGAAACAACAATGAGTAAATTAGGACGGTTCAAGACACTTGCAATTGCTACTCTCTCCGCGATTGTTTTGGCTGCCTCGATTGCTGTTGCCCAGACGGTGACCCCGAATCAGGACAACACACATGGCCCGCGCACTGAGCGACGTGGCGGTCGAGGCCATCACAAAGGACATGGCTGGGGAGGGATGCACCGCGGTGGATTCCTTGGACAGCTTAATTTAACTGAGGACCAGAAGGCTAAGATCAAGCAGATCCGCGAAAGCTTTGCCGAAAAGAACAAACCCCTGCGCGAACAGCTTCGAGCCAAGCGCCAGGAGTTGCGTCAGGCGAACGAAGGCGGTACGTTCAACGAAACGCTGGCTACTCAGAAATTGACGGAAATGGCGAGCCTTCAGGCGAAGCTGATGGGTGAGCGACAGAAGCTGCACCAGGAAACACTTTCCGTCCTAACTGCTGAGCAGAAAGCCCAGCTGGAACAGGCGAAAGCGCAGTTCAAAACTCGACGTGGCGAAATGCGCAAACGCAACAATCAGTAAGCGTCCCCCAGCGGAATGGGCGGATTCGGGTTGTTAGAAAGAATCCGCCTTCCGTTAAACCGATGAGGATCGCAACTGGAGAGCGGGCTCGAACAGGCCTTGGACTTGGACCTGGCGCGACAAGCGCAGGACGGTGACGAGTCTGCCTTTGCAGAGATAGTGCGACGATACAGCCCGCGAGTATTCAGCGTGGCGAGCCGGTTCTTCCGGCAGAGAAGCGTGGTGGAAGAAGCGGCGCAGGAAGTTTTTTTGAAAGCATATACGCAGCTTGGGAGCTTTGAAGGTCGCGGCTCCCTCGAAGGCTGGTTGACACGGATCGCGACAAACACGTGTCTGAATATGGTGAGGAGTTCGAAACGAAGACCAGAGTTGACGGTTTCGGATCTCACCGACGACGAGCAGAGCTGGATGGACCAGCAATCTGCAGGCGACGGTCGTGAACAAGCTTCCGTCGAGAACAGTTTGGTAGCAGCGGATCTCGCGGATCGATTGCTCGCTGTTCTTCCTCCGGAGGACCAGCAGGCGTTGTTGATGATCGATGGAGAAGATGCGTCGATCAAGGAAGTGGCTGAAGCGACAGGATGGTCGGAGTCGAAAGTTAAAGTGAGAGCGTTTCGCGCGCGGAAGAAGCTTCGGGAAGCGATGGAGAAGTTGTTGGACCATCGAGGTAAGACATTAGAGCAGGTGAGCAAATGAAAGAGAAGCACATCACTGAAACCCTGGATAACGCAGCGATTACGAGTCTTTCGGAGATTGAGCTGACTGAGATTCGAGTTCACACGAAAGACTGTGTGGCGTGTCGCGATGCGTTCGAAGCTGCACAACTTTCGGCGGTGATTCTCAGAAGCCGGGCTCAAGTGACGATTGAGCCATCGCCGTTTTTTCAAACGAGGGTCATGGCTGCGTTGAGAGAGCAGCAAGCGGTGGAAAGCGTTCCCGCTATGTGGCGGCTGTGGAAGTCGGCGAAAGTTCTCGTGTCTTCCATGGCCGTGACCACCGCCGCACTCGCGGCGCTGAGTTTCGTGCTGCCGGCGTCGTCAACGCCGGTTGATCAACCGGTATCCGCGTTTTCCGCTGAGTCGGTAATTATGGGCCCGGGAAGTGACGAACTGAGTTACGAGCAGGTAATGAGCACAATTTACGCCGAAGAAGACGAGGCAGGTAAATAATGGATCAAGTCTGTAGAAACAGGTGGCAGGTACGCATTGCGGCTATGATCATCTTCGTGCTCGGATTCGCGGCCGGCATCCTGGCGCTGAACGTCTACCGGCATGTCGTCGCACGTGCTGACAGGGGCGATCGGTTTGAACAGATGGCAGATCGGCTGCAACTGAACGAAGATCAAAAAACGAAGGTGCAGCAGATCTTCAGCGACACGCGTGAACAACTGCGAGCGCTGCGCAGGGAATCGGAGCCGAAGGTAGACGAGATTCGCCGTCAGGCTGATGGTCGCTTGCAGACAGTGCTCACACCCGAGCAGTGGCAGAAGTTTCAGTCGATAAGAGACGAGATGAGATCTCGGCGCGGAGGGCGCCGTTAAAGCATCCACAGATTACACAGATTACACAGATTTATTTAACAGGGAATCTGCGTAATCGGTGTAATCTGTGGATGGTTTTATCAGCGCCTTCAAAACTCGTCCTTCCGCAACATCACTCAGCGCTTCATTAGCTTCATTCAACCCGTACGAATTCAGCTTTATCCGCGACCATACTTCCGATCTTTCTGCCACAAGCTGAGCGCTGCGATAGAAGTGGGAAAACTCTGATCCCCAGCAACCACGAACATCGAGATGTTTCTTGTTCAAATCCAGATGAGGATTGAACGATGTAACACCGTGATCGGTGTACTGACCAACAACCACGACAGTCCCTGCGTCACGCGTAAACCGCATGGCTTGAACCACAGCGTCCGGAACGCCAGTCGCCTCGATCGTTACATCTGCACCGCGTCCTGAAGTTTTTTCAAGAACCCAGGCTGATCGTTCGTGTTCGTTGTGCGTTTCGATGTTCAGCGCATCGGTGGCGCCTGCGGCTCGCGCGGCGTCGAGTCTCGCTTGTGGCGCGCCGATGCAAAAGACGCGACGCGCACCACGCATCAGCGCGACGACGATCGAGTTTATGCCGACTGGTCCTGAACCAAGCACGAGTACCGTGTCGCCGATCTTTATGTCACCACGTTCGACAGCATGAATGGAGGTCGGTAGCGCGCAGCCGCCGGCCATGAATGTTTCCGGCGCTGCCTCGAGCCTGATGCAGCGCGTGCCGGGCTTGATGTAAATGTGAGTCGCCCAGCCACCGCAAAGTCCGTCATCCAGGCCATACGTGATTCCGTAAACCTTCCTGTTCGGACATCTGGTAGGCGCTTTCGCGACGAGACAATACCAGCACGCATTGCACGTGCGATGAACGTCGAGAAACGTCACACGTTCGCCCTCGCTGAACCGCTTGCCTTCGATATCGAACAGTTCGCCCCGGATCTTCTGCAAACGTCCGACTGAAACGTGTCCGGGAACAAGCGGATACGGAACACCGTCGAGTCGACCTTGCTGCAGGTGAATATCAGTTCCGCAAACTTCCGATAGCTCGACAGAGAGAAGCGCGGAATTGGGTTCGAGATCGGGTTCAGCGACCTCGCGCACCTCGACTTGCGTCTTGGGTTCTGGGATAACGGCGACCAGTGGCATTACGAAAGAAGATACTGTATAAAGCCTCGGTGCCACAAAGTCGACATCGAAAGATAAACCGAGCCAGAAAACGTCCGCGGGTTCCGCATTCAACAGCAAACGTCACCGGCGGCGGCCCTCCAATTCCCGGCAGCACGCGCAATCTGAGAATCGGCGCGATCATCGTGTTGATCGTTTTGGCCGGTGCCGTCGTTGCGTATCTGATAAGCACGCGCGGCACGCAGGCGGGCGCCGAAGTCACGACACCATCGGGATTAAAAATTCAGGATCTGCGTGTTGGCGATGGACCAAGCCCGCAGATGGGGCAGACGGTGTCGGTCCATTACATTGGCCGGTTGGAGAACGGCACTGAATTCAACAACTCTTACAAAATGCCGGGCGGAAAACCTGTCGAATTCACACTCGGCCAGGTAATCGAGGGTTGGAACGAAGGGTTGCAGACGATGAAAGTGGGCGGCAAACGCAAGTTGTTCATTCCGAGTAATCTTGCCTACGGACCCAGGGGCCGGCCGGGTATTCCTCCAAATTCCAACCTGATCTTCGAGATCGAGCTGCTAGGCATCAAGTAAAGACAGGAGCAGGCGCAGTAAACAGGGGCAGGTCTGCTCCTGCACGCTGCTCTTGTGCCCTGATTATTGCGGTCCTATTGCGTTTTAACGTTTTGGTCGCCTTCCGCGGTCCAGTGTAGTACATTACCTACTCTCTCCTCTTGTTCCATCCCTCAAAATTCAGCCCTAAGGAGGCGTGCAAGATGAGTCTGTTGGTTGGCAAGGGAACTCACATCGGAATTTTATGCCTGCTCGTGTTGACACTGGCGACTGGAGCTTTCGCACAGGGAAAAGGCGGAGGCAAAGGCGGCGGCGGAGGTCGCGGCAGTGGTGGCGGGAGCAGCAATCGTGGTGGTCCACCTCCGGGTGCCGGCGTGGATCGTGGATTGGGCAATGCTTCGAGTAAGTCCAACGGGCGTTCAGATGAAGGTCTGAGCAACGCGTCGACGAAATCGAAGGGCCGTTCCGCTGAGGGCATCGAGCGCGCCCGCTCCAATAACCTGCGCCGGGCCGATGATGATCTACGCGATCATCCCGGAGTTCCGCGAGCGTTGCATACAAATGCGAACGATCTGCGCAGTGGTTACCAGGCGGCACTGGCGACCAATCCGGATTTGACGTTTGGGAATTACGTTTCGGCGACGAGGTTGGGACAGAACCTGGGTTCACGACATCCCAACATCACGCGTGATGCGATTCTCAACGGTTTGAATTCCGGCAGGAGCCTGGGCCAGACGTTGCAGGATCTCGGTTTGAGTGAACGCGACTCGAAGGACGCTCGCAAACAAGCAGAAGCGGAACTCAAGGCCGCGCGAAAGAATAAATAAGAGTTCACAAAGACACACAGAACCGCATCCACAAGTTACACAAATTTTGTGCAATCTGTGGATGCGGTTCTGTGTGTCTTTGTGATCAAGAATCTTTTGTGGGAGACTCTGATCATGAGCGAAGACAGCCTTACTATCACCGATAATCGCACCGGCAAACAGTACCAGTTACCAATCCAAAACGGCACGATCAAGGCCATGGATCTGCGTCAGATCAAAGTCTCAGACGACGATTTCGGTCTGATGACTTACGACCCGGCGTTCATGAACACAGCCTCGTGCAAGAGTCGCATCACCT
This sequence comes from Pyrinomonadaceae bacterium, assembly GCA_044867025.1. Lineage (GTDB taxonomy): Bacteria > Acidobacteriota > Blastocatellia > Pyrinomonadales > Pyrinomonadaceae > PSRF01. The sequence continues at coordinate 42,694 of JBIOUJ010000023.1, forward strand.
TTATCGACGGGGACAAGGGAATTCTGGAATACCGCGGTTATCCGATCGATCAACTCGCCGAGCAAAGCACTTATCTCGAAGTCGCGTACTTGTTGCTCTACGGTGAACTTCCAACCGAGCCTCAGCTCAAGGAATGGACCAGGAACATCACCTACCACACGTTCATCAACGAAAACATCACGAAGGTGATTGACGGTTTTCACTACAACGCGCACCCAATGGGAATGTTTGAAGCAACGCTGGGTGCGCTTTCGACTTTTTATCCCGACGCAAAAGACATCTTCAACGTAGAGTGCCGGCAGAAACAGATTTACCGGCTGATTGCGAAAGTCCCGACGATCGCAGCGTTCGCTTATCGCCACCGGATCGGAATGCGCTACTCATATCCCGACAACGATCTGAGTTACGAGGGCAACTTTCTCAACATGATGTTCAAGACCACTGAGCTCACGTACAAGCCGAACCCCGTGCTCGAACGCGCGCTCACAGTGCTGTACATACTTCACGCCGATCACGAGCAGAACTGTAGTACCAACGCAATGCGCAGTATCGGCAGCGCGCACACCGATCCGTTTTCATCCCTGGCAGGAGCGGCGGCGGCGCTGTATGGACCACTACACGGCGGCGCGAACGAGATGGTGTTGCGAATGTTGAATGAGATCGGTTCAGTTGCGAATGTTCCCGACTACATCAAGCGAGTCAAGGCTGGCGAGTTTCGTCTGATGGGCTTCGGTCATCGCGTCTACAAGAATTACGATCCACGCGCGCGGATCATCAAGCAGGTGGCCGACGAAGTGTTTGAAGTGACCGGCAAAGATCCGTTGTTGGACATCGCCCTCGAGCTCGAGCGGATCGCACTCGAAGACGAGTACTTCGTCAAACGCCGGCTCTATCCCAACGTAGACTTCTACTCCGGCATCATCTACCAGGCAATGCGTTTCCCCGTCGACATGTTTCCGGTAATGTTCGCAATACCGCGAACCTCAGGCTGGCTCGCTCAATGGGTGGAACTACTCGAAGACGAAGAACAAAAAATCGCGCGCCCTCGCCAAGTCTACCTCGGCCCCAGGACCCGCGACTACGTTAAGCTCGATCAACGCCAGTAGTCTTTTGTGTGTTCTTTTGTGCCTTTTTGTGGCTCTATTCGAGCATGCGCGCCGCGATCTCTTTGAAGATCTTCGCGCACACCGTCCCGGTGATGTGAAGCGGATCCATGCGCGGATTGAACTCAACAATATCCGCGCCAACGACCTTCCCTTTCAACCGCTGAATCAACTCGATCGCCTGTCGCGTCGATAAACCACCCGGTTCGCGGTGCGACACGCCGGGCGCGAACGCCGGATCAAGCGCGTCAACATCGAACGAAATGTAAACCGGTGAATCAAACTCGAGCCGCAGATCGGGCGTGATATTGCGCATCTCGATCGACTCGACTCCGAACTTCCTGACCTGTTCGCGCTGGTCCGCGGTGAAGGTTCTAATCCCCACCTGGACAAGCCGCTTCACGAGTTTCTGTTCCATGATGCGAGCAAACGGCGACGCGTGGGAATTACGGTTTCCCTGGTAGTTGTCGTAAATATCCGGATGAGCGTCGAAGTGCAGAATGCTGAGATTGTTGTACTTTCTTGCGAACGCCCTCACGATCGGATAAGTGATCGAATGATCGCCGCCCAGCGAGATCGGCATCAGCCCATCGGCGATCAACGTGTAGAGCGAGTTCTCGATCAGCGCAGACATCTCGCTGCCGGCCACAGGCTCGATGTCGCCCGCGTCAAAGAAGATCGAATCGTCGGAGAGATCGGTACCGTTTTCACTGGTCAGGTTCCACGCGTCCGAACGCAGTGCCGCGCGGATTTGCGGTGGCGCATCGGCGGCGCCTTTTGTGAACGACGAATTCTCGTCGTAACGAATTCCGATGATTGCGAGTTTTGCAGCGTTAACTGAGCTGTCAGGCATGCTTTGAATCCTTGAAATTATTTGAAGCGATAAGAACGATAAAGCGAGAAGGCAAAGTAGACCGCGAGAAAGATCAGTCCCCAGTACTCCATTCGGATCCAGTAGAGCGTATGTCTCGGGCGCAACACTTTCACCAGGCCTGACCTTTCACGAATTGTGTCTTCAACCATCTCACGGTTCCAGTACCAGCCAACTACGAACGTCAGGATCGCTCCCATCAACATAAGCGAATGAAGCGGCCACCAGGACTTTGTGGCTAAGACATCGAAGCCGAAGCCATAGTTTAGTATTGAGGCGATCACGATGAAAGGCGCAATGAATATTGCCAGGGCAAAAGCTCCGCGTCCGGTATAGAAAATCATGAGTGCCTCGTCATTCGAGTCCAACCACTCGCCCGCTTGCGACGCCGCAAGCTTCATAAATCTCGTGTGCGAGAGTATCGCGATCCATGTCGAGTCCGTTCGCCATAATAGATACTGAACTCATGCCAAAAAGGCGTTGCCCCTTCGAAAGGATCCTGAGCCAGAGCGGTCTGCGAGCCTCATAGGTTTTCATGTCGTGAAGGTCCAGCGAGATGTACTCTACGCCCTGAACCGTATAAGGCACAGCGCGGCGGATGTCCTCCCAACGGATCACGCCGACCTTCAACCTTCGATCGAAGATGCCTTCCTCATCCAGGGTGATAACAGGGTCGTCGCTCTCACCCTTTATCGCCCTATATACGAGGGCAATCGCGATCCCGATGCCCGCAATCCACCCCAAGACAGGCATGTAGCCCAAAAACAAGTACAGCCCACCGAGCGCGGCAGCGCTCACTAACGCGAGCCGCAACTTATTGGTATGGCGAACTCTGATTTCTATGGGAGTGGGAGACATTCTGTGGGGGCCTGGTGTTTTTGAGTGGTGCACCCGGCAGGGCTCGAACCTGCGACCTTCTGATTCGAAGTCAGACGCTCTATCCAACTGAGCTACGAGTGCACGGGGGGAATGGTAAATCGGATCGTCAGAATAGTAAACAGAGGGCTGTCGATCCCTGGAGAATGAGGTAAGCTCTCGGAGAGTACAAACGAAATCGTAAGGCGAAGACTGTGGAGCATGTGGATGTCATAGTTGTGGGCGCGGGGCTGTCGGGAATTGGGGCGGCGTGTCATTTGAAGACGGAGTGCCCGCAGAAGAGTTTTGTGATTCTCGAAGGGCGCGATGTGATGGGCGGCACGTGGGATCTGTTTCGATACCCGGGCGTCCGGTCTGATTCCGACATGTACACGCTCGGCTACAACTTTCGCCCGTGGCGCGACCCGAAGGCCATCGCCGATGGACCAGCCATTCTCAGCTACATCCGTGATACCGCGCGCGAATACGGCGTTGACCGTGGCGTACGCTACAACCATCGCGTGCGACGAGCTCGCTGGTCGTCGGACGACGCGCGTTGGACAATTGAAGCTGAGACCGGCGAAACCATTGTCCGGTTCAGTTGCAACTTTCTGTACCTGTGCACCGGCTACTACGACTACGAACGCGGATACACGCCGGAATGGCAGGGCGTCGAACGGTTCCGCGGCACGATCGTGCACCCGCAGAAGTGGCCTGAAGACCTCGACTACGCGAACAAGCGCATCGTGGTTATCGGCAGTGGCGCGACCGCGATCACGCTCGTGCCCGCAATCGCCGAGCGCGCGGCACACGTCACAATGCTTCAGCGCTCGCCGAGTTACATCGTCACGCGTCCCGGTGAAGACGTGATCGCGAACCTGCTTCGACGTTGCCTGCCCGATCGAGCTGTCTATGGCGTGACGCGCTGGAAAAACGTGATGATGGGAACGTTCTTCTACAATCTCGCGCGAAAGAGGCCCAGAGTTTTTAAGTGGATGGTCGCGAGGGGTGTGCGCCGTCAGCTCGGAAAGCAATACGACGCAAAGGATTTCACACCGCCGTACAATCCATGGGACCAGCGACTGTGCATCGCGCCCGACGCAGACATCTTTCGCGTGTTACGCGAAGGCCGCGCGTCGGTAGTGACCGACTCCATTGAGACGTTCACAGAAGATGGTCTTCTGCTCAAATCCGGCCGGCAACTCGACGCAGACATCATCGTCACGGCCACGGGCCTCGTACTCAAGATCATCAGCGGAATGCAACTCGTAGTCGACGACGCAACGGTCGACTTGCCGAAGACACTTGTCTACAAGGGAATGATGTTCAGCGACGTACCGAACCTCGCGTTCGCGATTGGTTACACAAACGCGTCGTGGACGTTGAAGTGCGATCTCGCTTCGCAGTATGTTTGCCGGCTCCTGAACCACATGGATCGTCACGGTTATGCGGTGTGCACGCCGCGTGTGAACGATCTGGACGTCGGCGATGAGCCGGTCATCGACTTCAATTCGGGTTATGTCCTGCGCTCGCTGCACGCGCTTCCACGTCAAGGATCGAAGACACCGTGGCGTCTGCACCAGAACTACATGAAAGATCTTTCGATGATGCGGTACGGGCGCGTCGATGACGGCACAATGGAGTTCAAGCCGGCGCCGATCGCGCAACGCGCCAGAACTGAGGCGGTGGCGAGTGTCTGAGCGCATGCGCCTCGAAGGGCGGACTGCGGTTGTGACTGGCGCCGCGGGCGGGATTGGGCGCGCGATCGCCGTGTCGCTCGCACGTCGTGGCTGTCATCTCGCACTCGCCGATCTAGACGAAGCCGGAATGGCAGAAACCGCGGAACTCACGCGAGGAGTCCGCGTGTCTCGACACCGCATCGACGTCGCCGACCGCATCGCGATTGCTGAATTCCCGAGTATCGTCGTGGCCGAACACGGTGGTGTGGACGTGCTCGTCAACAACGCAGGCGTCGCCGTCGGCGGCACGTTCGAACAGGTCTCTGACGATGACTTCGAGTGGTTGTTCGAGATTAACTTCTGGGGTGTGGTGCGGATGACACGCGCGTTCCTACCGCTACTGCGAGCCAGTGGCGACGCGCGCGTGGTGAACATCTCGAGCGTATACGGTTTGATCGCGCCGCCCGAGCAGGTGGCGTATACGTCGAGCAAGTTCGCCGTGCGTGGTTTCTCCGAGGCGCTGCGTCACGAGCTCGAAGGTTCGGGCATAGGTGTAACGGTGGTCCACCCTGGCGGGGTCAAGACTTCCATCGCAGAGAAGGCACGCGTTCCTGCGGGTGTAACCGAAGAGGAGGTCGCACGACGTCTCGCGAAGTACCGCAAACTGTTGCGACTACCTCCGGAAATCGCAGGTGAGACGATCGTGCGCGGCATCGAGCAGAGACAGCCGCGCGTCCTCATTGGATCTGACGCGAAGATGATATCGCTCGTAGCGCGCCTGCTGCCGGCGTCTTACTGGAAGCTGCTCGCGAGGCGCGTTAATGGTTGATTTCCTCTGCGTATCTCTGCGTCCTCTGCGCCTCTGCGGTGTACGTTGTTTTTACCGCAGAGGCGCAGAGGAACGCAGAGGTACGCAGAGATTGACTCATTTCCCCTGAAATTCTTTTCTCACAAACTTCACAATGTCCTGGATCTCTGCCTGACTCAGTTTGTCTTTGAACGCCGGCATCGCTTCTTCGCCGTTTGTAATAGTTTTCGCGAGTTGCTCGTCGGTGTGCTTGATCGCATGGTCGGCCTTCAGTGAAGCAACCTTGATCTGCTTGTCCTCGACTTTCACCAGACCTCCGACGCCTTGTGGTCCATGACACGGTTCGCAATTCTTCGTGTAGTTGGCGCGGGCGGTTGCCAGCGGATCGACGGGCGCGGTTGGAGCGGGCGTCGCCGGCGATGCGGCCCCAGCCGGCGCTGATGTGTTGGTAGGTGTTGCGGTTTCAGTGCAAGCAAAGGCGACCAGTGCGATAGCGATGCAAGTTAGAGCAAGCGCGAGTTGTTTCATCAGTTTCTCCGGTTCGTTTTTATTAGGGGAA
>JBIOUJ010000024.1:0-51691 GCA_044867025.1 Pyrinomonadaceae bacterium
GGAGCGACAACCCTGGGAATATCGCGACCGCCATGCTTTTAACCCTGTAAAGGGTTCGGCAATTGGTGAACGCTTTCAGCGTTTCGACTTAATTTTATTTGCTAACCTTGGGCTGAAATTAGCGAACGCCTTCGGCGTTATTCCGACAGACCCTTTAGCGCCTACGAGAATGGCCAGAATACTGGCACCAACCACACGACGATCGCAAATACTGCGACCGTCAGGATCGAGCCGACCTTCACGAAGTCCAGAAACCGGTAGTGTCCCGGTGTGTAAACCAACACGCACGCCGGCTCGAGTGGCGTGAGAAACGAGCATGAAGCCGCGTAGGTGACCGTAACTGCAAACGTTCTCGGGTTTAGTCCTAAAGCGACAGCCGTTTTCACCGCTATCGGTAACATCACGAGCGCGGCAGCCTGATTCGACATCGGCTGCGTAAGCGCAACAGTCATGAGAAAGAACCCGGCCAACACTGCGGTTGGTCCATACCGGCCCGTGCCTCTCACGATGAAATCTGCGAGGTATTGATCCGCGCCGGTCTTTTCCATCGCGACGCCGAAACTGATCATGCACGCAATCAGAATTAGCAACCGCCAATCGATGATCTCATAGACTTCCGACATGCGCAGAGCCTGGCTCGCGAGCAGGATCATCACACCAATCAGGACCGCGATCGGCAATGGGACGAGATGCGTCAGGGAGAAGAAAAGGAAGACGCCGAACGCAAGATACGCCCATTTCCGTTTTTCCGGTCGCGCACGCTTTTCCGAGATCTCTTCCAGAAGCAATATCTGACCGTCAGCGGCGAGTCGTTCAACCTGTTCGCGGTTGCCCTGTATTAAGAGCACATCGCCGAACCGCAATCGCACTCTGCTGATCTTCGAAAGCAGGTCGACGCCATGTCGATCGATTGCCAGGACAACGACTCCGTAACGCTTGCGAATGTCGAGGCGCTTTAATGTCCTGCCGATAAAGTCAGAACCACGCGGGACCATCGCTTCGAAGAGTTCTGTGTCCGTGCTCTCCAGAAAAGAATCGCTCAATTCAAAGTCCGGCTTGATCTCAATGCCCGCTTCAGCTTTCACTTTCAAAATATCTTCAACGCGGCCCTGGACCAGCAATAGATCGTCAGCTTTGATCTGCTCCGCAGGGTTGGGGGCTATTCTGTGCTCCTGACCCCTTAGAATTCCGAGAACAGTCAGATCGAGCTCGTCGCCGATACGAGCTTCTGCCAGTGATTTATCAATCAGCGGCGAGTCGTCCATCACGATGACTTCCGTCATGTATTGCCTGACGTGGTATTGCTCGGTAAGAGATTCATTCGGCTTTCGACGCGGCAACAGGCCGCGTCCAACAAACAACATATACAACATGCCGACACCGACGATGACCACGCCAACTCTCGTCAGCTCAAACATCGTAAACGGCTGAATTCCGTAACGCGGCAGCGCGCCGCTGACGGCAAGGTTGGTTGACGTTCCGATCAGCGTGCACGTACCCCCGAGGATTGCTCCGAACGCGAGCGGCATCAGAAGTCTTGAAGGACTCATGTTTCTGCGTGCAGCGATGCCTAACACGACCGGAAGAAACATTGCCGTCGTGGTTGTATTCTTCATCACTGCCGCGCAGAATGCGGCGGCAAACATGATCAGCGCAACGATGCGAAACTCGCTGTCTCCCGCGGTCCGGTGCAAGCGACGTCCGACCAGATCGATCACGCCAGTCTTAGCGAGTCCTCCTGTCAGGATGAACAGACCAGCGATAGTGATGACGATGTCGTTGCCAAATCCTGCGAAGGCTTCACCAGCAGTCAAGGTGTTGGTGAGGACCAAGGCCATCACGAGAAGCATCGAGACGACTTCGATCGGTATTCGCTCCGTGCTGAACAGAACGAGAGCGACAAACAACAGCGCGAGAACGATTGCAATCTGGGGTGTCATTTAGTTGAGGTAAACAATTTTGTATTACTCTCAGTCACAATTATGGAGCAGAACTAGTAAAGCACTGCGTATGCCTGAACGCGTCGGGTCGCCCGTAAAACCGTGGAATATTTTGGGTAAGCGAGGCTGACCCGACGGTACTGACACGATCCAAGGCTGATTCTGCCTCCGACTATTTCCAGCCGTGCAGTCGAAGAGCGTTCTCGCGGAGCACACCTCGACCGATTTGTACGGCCTGCTGTTCATCAATGACGCCATCGCGAACCAACCCGCTCAGAGCAAGATAGAGACCGTCACGCACCGCGCGCGAAACAATGATGTGCTGCACGTCAGCCCCGCCGGGAAAAGTCGGATAGTTTGCCGCGTCAGTGCCAAACAGCACTTTCTCAGGCGCGAAAATCAAATACTTCCTGAGTATGTCCGCCAGTTCCGGAACCGGGCGAAGAAAACCCAAAGCGGAAACATCGATCCACACATTCGGCTTCAGCGCCAGGTAGCTCGCGAATTCGTAGAGAGGTGCACCGCCGTGAATGAGAACGATCGTCGTCTCGAAAAACCGCGGATCGGTAAGCACGTCTTCGAGGTTGCGGACGTCTGATTCGAGTGTTCTCAGAAATGGCGGCACACCTAAAGAAGAGTGTATGTGGACCGGAATTTTTATCTTCCCCGCCTCGAGCAGGATGTGACGCCAGAGATAATCCTGCAACGCGATGTATTCGTCACGGTTAAGCGCGCTTCGACGACCCTTTGCATAGAGCGCTGTTGCTTCGCTCACTGGCACGTCAGCGATTCTCAGTGTGCGGAGATAAGCGTCCCAAAACTTGATTCCGACCGCTCCCGCTTTCTGCCAACGCCTTAATGTGTCGTCGATGAACCGGACGTAGCTCGGCAGATCTGACGGCTGCTCAGCGAGATTTGCTTGTTTAAATGACGCCTTTAAATATGTCTGCGCCTCCTCGATATCAGTTTTGTGTGATGGACTGCGGGCCATCAAATGTTCAGCGGGCAACGGGTAGAGGAGCATCGTCGCATGTGGCACCCAACGCAGTCGCTTGCCGTCGGTTCCTGTCTGTTCATACTGATTGACGAAAGCGGATTCCGTTACGGTGTAGTCAAGATGGTCCATCCAATATCCGTGTTCTGACAGGCGCTTTACCATCGTCGCCCGAGCAGACTTGATCGCTTCAACAGTAGCCGGCCAATTGTCCGGCTGAGCTTTAACGCCGAACCGATCGCGAATCGTTGAAGGTAGCCACGGATGACTAGTGCGGAGCATCAACGGACCAACCTCACCAAACTCCGGATTGAATTCTCCCGGCTGGAGCAGATGTGTATGCACATCTATCGCGGGAACTCGCTCCAGCACGCTTGCGAGCCGTTGAAAGACCGGATCGCTGCGCCAGGGCGCCACCGGCTCCTGTGCCCGTGCGTCTTGAAACATGAGTAAGGATAAAAGAATGACACTGGTGATCGACCTTCGCATCACGTACTCCTCTCGTTATCGAGTGCCGCGTAGTCTCTTAATTTCCTCTCTGCGTATCTCTGCGATCCTCTGCGCCTCTGCGGTTTACACGTTTTACGCCTCTTTCTACCGCAGAGGCGCAGAGGATCGCAGAGATACGCAGAGAAAGTCGTCAGATTAGGACACCACTGAGTGCCGCCCTGTCTTGAAACTCGGTCAAAAGTGATCTCTAATTCATTCTTCCGAGAGACCGCAACCCTTTTGGAGCAGTCAACGTAATACAACCGACCGCCGGTACTTTCTTCAACCACCCTGGAGGATGTAATGAAAATCAAGGCTTTACTGCTACTACTATCACTTCTAATCGTTTTCCCTGTGTCAGTTCTGGCGCAGAAAAAGACTCAAAATAAAGAGACTGTCGCGCCGCTCATCCCAATGAAGGATTTCTTCCGAAATCCCGAAAAGGTCGGATACGCCCTTTCGCCAAACGGCGAGTATCTCGCGTTTATGCAGCCGTGGGAGACGCGGCTCAACGTGTTTGTCGAGAAGATCGGATCTGGCCAGCCCGTTCGCGTCACCAACGCAAAGGAGCGCGACATCGCTGGTTTCGCATGGAAGGGAGACAACCGCATTGTCTACGTCCAGGATACCGGTGGCGATGAAAACTACCGGCTGTATGCAGTCGGAATCGACGGCTCGAACCCCAAGGATCTAACTCCGTTCGAGAAGGTCCGTGCACAGATCATCGACCAACTCGAAAGAAATGACAGCGAAATCCTGGTCGGCCTCAACAAACGTCAACCGCGCATCTTTGACGTCTACAGGATCAACGTCAACACCGGCGAAATGCAGATGATTGCCGAGAATCCCGGCAACTATACAGGTTGGTTCACCGATTGGGACGGAAAACTCCGCATGGCTACAACCACGGACGGTGTCAACAGCACGCTGCTGTTCCGCAATACGGAAGCAGACAAGTTTGAGCCAGTTCTCACCACCAGCTTCAAAGAGACTTTCGTCCCGTTACTATTCACTCCTGACAACAAGCAAATTTATGTGACGACGAACATCGGTCGCGACAAAACGGCGATTGTCAAATACGACATCTCAGCGAAAAAGGAAGTCGAGAAGATATTCGAGCATCCAGACGTCGACGTGAATAATCTCCTCAGCTCTCGCAAGCGGCGGGTGATAACGGGAGTCTCTTACGTCACAGACAAACCCGGCTTTTACTTCATAGACAAGCAGCGAGGCGAATTGCAAAAAGATATCGAGCGTCGTTTGCCCGGATACGAAGTGCGTCTGGCAGGCTGCAATCGTGAAGAGGACAAATGCCTGGTACGAACGTTCACCGATCGATCGCGTGGTGCTTACTACTTCTACGATCTAAAGTCGAAAGACTTTCGAAAGCTGGCGGATGTAAGCCCGTGGCTCAACGAACAGGATCTTGTTCACATGAAGCCGATCAAGTATCAGAGCCGCGATGGACTCACGATCAACGGTTACTTGACTCTTCCCAAAGGCATGCCGGCCCGCAATCTACCCGTTGTTGTGAATCCGCACGGTGGTCCATGGGCGCGCGACATGTGGGGCTACAACCCGGAAGTTCAGTTCCTGGCAAACCGCGGTTATGCAGTGTTGCAGATGAATTTCCGCGGCTCGACCGGATACGGGCGCAAGTTTTGGGAAGCCAGCTTCAAACAATGGGGCAAGGCCATGCAAGACGACATCACGGATGGTGTCCAATGGCTCATCAAGCAAGGCGTCGCCGATCCCAAACGCATTGGCATTTACGGCGGTAGTTACGGCGGTTACGCGACGTTGGCCGCACTCACTTTCACACCGGATCTTTACGCCGTCGGAGTTGACTATGTAGGAGTCTCAAACATCTTTACATTCATCAAGGCTTTCCCGCCGTATTGGAAACCCTACCTGGAAATGGTTTACGAGATGGTTGGACATCCGGAGAAAGATAAAGATCTGCTGACGGCGGCTTCTCCCGTTTTCCATAGTGACAAGATCAAGGTGCCGCTGTTGATTGCGCAGGGCGCCAACGATCCGCGCGTAAACAAAGGCGAATCCGATCAGATGGTGGAGGCGCTCAAGAAGCGCGGCATCGAAGTGCCCTACATCGTCAAAGCCAACGAAGGACACGGCTTCTCGAATCAGGAAAACCGCTTCGACTTTTACCGCGCGATGGAGGAGTTTTTAGGCAAGCACCTCGGTGGACGAGTCGAAAAAGCCAACTCTGCTACTGAAGAACAAAAGCTGTAGTTTGCGTGGCGCTGGTTCCAGCAACAGCGTCAATAATCCTAACTCTCAAGTCGTATGTGCCCGGCGGCAGCGACTTGAGAGTTAGATCGGCTCCGTAAGGAATTCGCTCCGGATCGGGTGAATCATTACTCAGCTTGCGAGAGTTGGTCACGACCATCTTCCCATCACGTAACACTTCCGTTTCCGCAACCAGATTTGTCGCTCCAGTTGCATCGCGTTTAGCGTTGTACACGAATATCCAGTAACCCAAATGATCCGAACGCGAAAAATGATGGTCTACGCTTAGTTGAACTTGCGCGCTTTTTGAGTTGTCAAGAATCTGCCCGCCGATCAACAAAGAACTCAAAGTCAGCTCGCGCTTGCTCAAGTCAGGAATAACAACCCACTGCATCGCGCTGCCGACGCGTCCACTTCGCTCATCACGAGCAGCGACGCGAACCTGATAAATCCCGGGCGCCAGCGGCTGGCGATGATTGTAGATAACGCCCGAGGTGTCTCCCGCCGCGGTATTGATCGGTTTAACGTCGAGTTGCTTCTGAAAGCTCGCGGCCACCTTTCCCTTATCGTTCAGAATCACGCCCGCGAGCTTCACCGTTGCGGGTTGTTTGCCGTCGTTGCCGTAGTCGAGTCTGCTACTCGCAATCTGAAATGAAGAAGTCAACAGTGGTCCATTCGCGGGGCTGTTCAGGTGAGTGAGAGACAGCACGGTTTCGAGTGAGCTGCTCGCATAATTATCCGCCAGAGCATCGCGTAGTTCTTTAGTCTTCTCCGCTGAAGAAACAGCGGTCGTTTCAGATGGTTGCGGCCCGTGGATGTAACCGCGCGGCGCACGCACCGTCAGATCCGGCTGGCTCGCGATGCTAATCTTCAGGTTGCGAAACTTACTCTCTTTCTCTTCTTCCGTAGATGGACGCCACGCGATCACGTAATAGTTTGACGTTTCATCCAGGACCTTTTCTACCCAGCGCTCAAAGTAGTTCTGATTGCGTAGCGCTCGCCCGCCGGTGTCGGCCGCCAATGCATTAAGCGCATCCTGAGTCGCGAGAATTTCAGTAGTCGCAAGTGTTGCCATGCGACCATTTGCATCCGGAACGAGGTTATTCGTGGCGTCGAGCGAGCCGGAGACCAGGCCTCTGGCATCGATCGAATAAACGACTGCGTTCGCGCGTTGGGCGGCGTCCGTAACTTGTTTGAGTTTGTTTGAAAGGCTGTCGCCGAGTGGTCCACCCACGGATAAGAAACCATCGGAGATGAAGAAAACAATTTTGCGCCCGGGCAATCGGACGGAGGAACGCATGAGACTCTCAAGCGAGTCGTACATCCTCTCCGTGTTATGACCTGTCTGCGTGACAATGGCGCGCGCATTACTCTTCACCAGGTTTTCGCAACTGAGGCGCAGAACTTCTGCTGACCGGCGATCAGATCTTGGAGCGCCGGTTTGTTTCAGACACTCTTCAACATAAACAGTCATTACACTGTTTTGCCTGCTGTTTGGTTTGCTGTCGATGGTGAACGCCGTGAACTCAGACATCGGCGTGTTGCCCATACCCTGTGTGCGCTCTTCTGATGGCTGGGCATTGACGCGCGCGAGCGCCGCCTCGAGGACTTCCTTGTTGTTTGTGAACTGTTGCAGGAACCCGATCTGGCCTCTCGCTGAAACAATGGCGACTAGATCCTTGCCGTTGATTTCGCTCTCGAGAAAGTGCGCGATCATCTGTCGCGTGCGATTCAGGCTGCTGAAGGAGAGGTGCAGATCGTCGATGTAAAAAATTATTGTCCGGCCACGAACGGTTGGGCCGGGTGGCGCGGGCGTTGGAACCTGGGATTGCTGTCGCTGCGAAAGCTGTGCTTCTCTCGCACTGCCGGCAGAGACGCGCTCGAGAAACTCAATCGCACGCGGTTTGCCGTCGATTAGTAGTTCAAAGTCACCGCGATTGAGACCTTCAACGAACTTGCCCTTCTTATCGACGACTGTGATTGTCGTTTGTACCAGCTCGGTATTAATGCGCACCACGTCGTCTTGCGCGAAGATGGTGGCGCGGATTACGGATGTAAGTAGCAGGGCTAGCGTGAGTCGTGAAAATTGCATGTAGGCGTCTTGCTGTCTTTCCTGGACACGGTTCGGAGGATCCTAAGATAAACCGCGAGCTTCGCTGGAGCAATGCTTTGTGAGGGGCGGGAGTGGGAACAGTAGCGACCGCATGTAACGCGTGCGGTCGCCACCAGGGATCAGCCGTTTGGGTCTATGCGCACTCCGGTGCCGGATTTCACGCTCGTTTTAACTTTCATGTTGCGGGCCTCCTTTCTACTGAGTTTCGTCCTGTTAGCCGTCAGGATCGATGGTCACGCCGGCGCCCGCCTTCACTTGTGTTTTGACTTTCATCATGCCTCCTTCATTAGCCGTTCGGATCGATCGTCCAACCAGCGCCTGCCTTTACTTTCGTTTTGATTTTCATTGATGCCTCCTAAGAGTGTCAGCCGTTTGGATCTATGCCACAACCATTACCGGCTTTAACTCGTGTCTTGATTTTCATGGTTTTCTCCTTACGTTAGATTAACCGTTTGGGTCCATGCCTGGGCCACCGCCGTTCGGATCCATCCCTCCGCCACTGCCTGCTTTGACTTTGGTTTTAACTTTCATCTCAATTCTCCATTTAGTTAGCCGTTCGGATCCATGTGTGGGCCACCGCCCGCTTTCACTTTCGTTTTGACTTGCATGCTGGTAACTCCTATCGCCTGAATTAGCCGTTGTCGTCCATACGCGGCCCGGAACCGCTTTTAACTCCGGTCTTTGTTTTCATCTCGCCTTTTCCTTTCATAGAAAATTATTCCGAATGTGGAACAGACAGCTCTCAGCCGTTTCCGTCTATGCGCGCGCCGGCGCCGGATTTTACGCTCGTTTTGACTTTCATGTTGCTGGCCTCCTTTCTTTACCCGTTCGGATCGATGTGACAGCCGATGCCTGACTTTACTTTCGTTTTGACTCTCATTGACGCCTCCTTAGAATCTTAGCCGTTTGGATCTATGCCGGAACCCTCGCCCGCTTTGACATGACTTTTGATCTTCATCTTATCCACTCCTCAGATTGGATTAACCGTTTGGGTCCATGATTGGGCCACCGCCTGCTTTGACTTTGGTTTTGACTTGCATGTTGGTCCTCCAATTAACCGTTGTCGTCCATACGAAGCCCTGCACCGCTTTTAACTCCCGTTTTCGTTTTCATTGCCGCTTTCCTTTCCCAGCAAGTTGTTCCGAATGTGGAACAGACATGAGCAGAACAGAATCAACTGCTTCTAAAGTTGGCAAGCATCGTGCCGACAGTAGAAGCGAGTAATTACGTCAACTGACTACCTACCGATCTGGAGTGTTTGGATCGACGCATTGCCAAATTTGAATTGCCGGCTGCGGAACCTGCCGCTGACTGTGCCAAATACGGAACATCTCTCAATCGTGGTGGACAATCACAAGCTTGACCTTGAAAACACTACAGAGTCATTTACGAAGCAATTGAGCGGGAGAAGATAGTCGTAGTCGCCGCAGTTCTACACGCTGCGAGGCACGACCGAGAGTGGAAGCGACGAGTCTAAGCGCTCGCGAAGATTTGAAATGCGTCATCACGGATGCGCAATCACGACGAGCGTTTGAACTCGATTCAAGACGCAGGTCAAGGCGCGACGGAGATTTTCGGGATCGAGGGCGGCGAAGCTTTCGTCGAGGAGGACCAGATCGGCGCGCTGCAACAACGCGCGTGCGATGTAAAGGCGGCTACGTTCGCCGTGTGAGAGTTGCCAACCCGTCTCGCCGACCATTTGATTAAGTCCGGCAGGCATGCGATCGATCAGTTCCCCAAGACCGAGGTCTCTGCAAACAGCTTCGCACTCCTCGAGATCCTCAGGCCTTGCCGGCCAGCGACGGCCCATCAATAGATTAAACGCGAACGTTTCGCTCAAGACGTGGTTCTCATGAAACTGCGGCGCACTCACAACGAGCCGCCGCCAGTTCGCGTCGCCCAACGTGCGACGATCGAATCCGCGTAGCAATAGCAGGCCGGAATCAGGTTGTCGTAATCCAACCAGTAGCGACGCCAGCGTTGACTTTCCACCGCCCGAAGGTCCTTCGATCAGAAGTTTGTCGCCGGTTTTGATTCGCAGATCACAATTGCTGATCACTGCTTCCGTTCTGTCTGAATAGCGATACGCAAGATCACGCCCGTCCAGAAGTACTTCGCCGGGCGCCGGAGGGTCGATCGGAACACGCGCTGGTGTTGGTTCTGAACTCTTCAGCGCACCGGAATGAAATATCAACGCGACTTGCTGCCACGCGATAACGGCGTCGGTCAGTTGAGAGATTCCGGCTGCCATGCGCCGCAGCGCCGAGTACGCGAGAAGCACACCACCCAAACCAACAGCGAGCAAGCCGGTCGAACTATTGCCACGAACAAAGTTGATTGCCAGTCCAGCAATTCCCATCACCAGCCAGCCGCGCGGAATCAGCGTCGATAGCAGAACCGCGATGCGATCCATGTGCTTCGACGAGCGAAAGTAATGCTCCAGAGATCGATCCTCTGCATCGTGCCAGTGCTCGCGTGGTTCTTGTGCGAGGCGGGTTCGATGTCCAACCATACTCTCGACCAGATCATTGGTAATGGACATTCGCTGTTCCATCCAACGCCGACGTTTGCTGAGATAATTCCAGCCAGTGAAAAGCGCCAAACCGATCCACAAAATAAGTACCGCAGCGTGTTGCCGGCCGCCACTTCCCATACTCAGCACGACTGCTGCCATCGTGAGTTCGATAACAGACAACAAACCCTGGAAGCCCCCGTGCAATGCCATCGTTTCGACCGCTTCTGTCTCGATGATGCGGCCGAGAAGTTGGCCTGCGCCCTGATGTCGAATCTGATCGGGATCGAGTCGAAGGGCGCCGTAAAGCAGACGCTGCTTGAGCAAACCGCCGACTCTTATGGCTGAAGTGCCTTGTTTCCAGGTGGTCAATACGCGCAGCGGAATGGTGGTCAACAAGAGCATGGCCCAGGCGAGCAGGGTTGTGTAATCGAGTCGTCCTTGTAATGCAGCTCGACCAATCACAAACCATGCGAGCAACGACAACGCATATTGCACAGCGTGCGTTATCGCCAGCACTGCGGTATCACGCGGCACTCGCGCACGTCGCAACTGGTGAAAGAATCCTGCGCCTGGAGGCAGACGTAACGCCCAGAAACCACCAATCGTGATCGCACTGAGTCGCTCGCGCAGAATCGCCTGCCGCGCCTTGT
This sequence comes from Pyrinomonadaceae bacterium, assembly GCA_044867025.1. GTDB lineage: Bacteria > Acidobacteriota > Blastocatellia > Pyrinomonadales > Pyrinomonadaceae > PSRF01. The sequence continues at coordinate 10,952 of JBIOUJ010000024.1, forward strand.
CACGGCGCCGCCGTGCGACGCCAACGTTTTCCAGTAACCGATCCAATTGCGCCGTTAATGGAAGTTCGAGAGGCTCGCGCAGTGCCGAACAAATGATCCTTGTCGACACCTTGCGCTTTCTGAGACTTGGATCGAGGAGAACAGCCTGGCGCCAACCACTTGTCAGCAGCGCCAGAAAGCGAATGTCGTTGCCGGTGCGAATGCGAATGAGTGCTGGTCCAATGCCGCGAGTAACTTTCTCCAGCTCAGCATATGAAGCGAACACCGATTGCGCTTCGAGGTTGAGCAGATCGCCATGGGAGATGATCCATTCCCCAAGTGCTTCGTCGTCGAGACGATCCGGCACGTGCGTGATGTGAGCAGGGCCTTGAGAGAGCCTGCTCAAACGGCCGAGAGCTTCGAGCGCTTCGCCAAGTCTCTCGAGCGGCCACGACAATTGGAGCAAGCCAGCGGTCATGCAACGCGCTCTCCTTTCTTAAAGCCGTTCATCTCGAACAGATGACCTTTGTTGAATTGCATTCTTCGCCACGCGACACCTGACCAGAGTCCCTTCCGCACGGATTCTTCTGCCTGGAGCAGATCCTTGTACCGCGAACCTGCTTGCTTCAATAGTTCAGCCGGCGATCCGTCTTCGATGATCTTCCCCGCATCGACAACGAGCACTCGTTCGAATGAACGCGTCGCAGCAATGTCGTGAGTTATGCAGAGTAGAGTTGCTTCGGGCCACGCTTTTCGCGCGTGTGTTAACAACGCGTGTCGACTCTCGCGATCGAGACCACGAAACGATTCGTCAAGCAGTACGAGCCTGATCTTTGGTCGCAACATCGCGCGGCCGAGTCGAACACGCTGGCCTTCACCACCCGACAACAGTGCGCCTCCTTCGCCCAGAAACGCCTGTAAGCCTTCAGGTAATTGTTGAAGGGTGCGCCCGAGATCAGCCGAATCGATCACGTTGCCGATCGACGTCACTGAGTCGCCGTTTGCACCATACCGAAGGTTATCTAACAACGACCGATTCCAAAGTTGGATCGCAGGATCAACCCACGCAGTATGGCGACGCAGTTCTTCGAGTCGCCGTCCATCGAGACAATGTCCATCCACTAAAACCTCGCCCTGCGAAGCGCGATGCCAACCGAGAAGCAGTCCGAAGAGACTCGATTTCCCAGCGCCCGACGCGCCCACGATCGCGACGTGTGCGCCTGGTTCGACAGTCAGGTTTATGTCTTCGAGAATTGTGTGACCTGCTGCAACGACGTTGACGTCGCGCATGGCGATCGATACTCCGCCGTTTGTCTCTGCTGGATTATCGGGAGTTGTAGCAACGCTTTCTTCTTCGATTGCTCCCATCGGTTCGAGCAGTCGAAGTGTGATGTTACGAAACGCGGGATAAAAGCGAGTCAGAGTCGCGATATCCTGGCCTATCACCGGAAGACTCAGGCCCCAGAAGATCATCAATACCGCCGCTCCGATCTGGCTCTCGTTCATCACGTAGTTGTACGAGAGCAATGCCGCCATGCTGAATCCGGCGAATAGTTGCAGGGCCTCAACTGCGACGACACCCTTTTGCACCGAGCGCGCGGCCCTGGTCCATTCCACTAACAAGCCTTCGTGTTCGAGACGCACCGCCCGCTCGGCGCTATGCGTGCGAATCGGTACGAGTCCGAGAAGCGCACCCAGGTAGAAGCGGCTCAATGCGCCCGCATGAGTGCGCGCGCGCAAGTCGTACTCTGACAAGAACAGATTACCGAGCACTGGAATCGCGACGATAATCACAGCCACAACGATAGCGAGGGACCTGCTCGAAGGACTGAGCCAAACGATGGCCACAATTGTCACCACGAGCGTGAAAGCCGCGCGCGCGAGGTGGCTTCCGATCTCAGGCAACATGCGCAGACGATGAATGCTTTGCGCGCGCTCTGCCATGTCGGAAGTCAGGCGACTGTGAAAATAGCGATCACTGAGGCGCGGAAGCTTCTCCAGGAAAGCGATACGTAAACGCATCTCTAAACGGCGGCCGAGGTTCCACGCAGCTGCGACGATTGGCAGGTCGAGGAGCAAAAGCGCTGCCAGAAAAAGCAAAAGAAAACCGACGGCGCCAAGACGCTGACGGGATAGGACCAATTCATTTCCGATTTCGAGGAGACGTCGAAACAAAAGAGTCTCGAAGATTACTCCGCCGGCGGCCAGCACCAGAGCAAACAGTAGCGCCAACGGCACAAGCACTCCGTCTGCGCGAAACATGCGGCACAGTTCGCGCATCGGCCGCGAGCGATGTTCGGCGAGAGCTGCGACAAGCTCGGGTGACAGGCGTGTTTGATCTTCTGCGACTGGTTGAGTTTTGGTGCGCACTCCTTTTACGCGCACAAGCACTGCGCCACGCAAAAGAAGCTGCTCCTCGTCCAGTGGCTGCACAGACCAATATGACGAAGGAATCGTGAGTGCATTTTCTTCATGCTGGTCGTTCTGATTTAAAACCTCTAACATCCGTGTTGCTTGCGCGCCGCGTCGGATGGCGCGTGCGCGGACGATCGCGGCGAGTAAACGTGTCGCCGCGTCGAGAGCTGCAAGTCCGCGCCAGGTGCTATCACTCGTGGCTTTCTCAATGAGACGGGTAGCGTGTGAAATACCGAGTTGAGTCAGCCGCTCACGAAGCGGATTCAAAAACTCGGTCGAGCCTGCCCACGCACGCCAATCAGTCGCGGGAACCGCGAGCCGGTGAACATAAAGCTCGTCCACGAAACGCTTATACGAAACCCAGCGCCGCCCGATAGCCGGATCCATCAACTGCACAAACTGCCCATGCTTGCGCCACGCGATTACGAAATGCGTGACGCCACTCGGGTGCATAACAACGACGATTGCCGGAAAAGTGTTGGCGGACGAAAGCAGCACGTGATCGACGGGTACCATGATCTGCTCTGTGACGAGCCCGAGTTGTGCGCCGACTACTTCGAGCGTGTCTATCGAGGTGCCGTCGACATCGGTCTGGCAAGCTTCACGCAGACGGCCATAACTCACCGGAATACCCCAGCCCTCGAGCATGGCTTTGAGCGACGCGGGCCCGCAGTCCATCATCGAGGTCTGGACCACCTCAGGAATGATCAGGCGTCGTTTCACGTTTTTTCTTCAGCCACACTAAGGCACAAAAAGCACAAAGCAGTTCGTAAAACCTTTGTGCTTTTTGTGCTTCCTTGCAGTAAAGGGACTTCGGTGGCTAGAAGCCGCCTGTGGTCCCGCGAGCACGATACGAACCAGCCTTGACGTTAGTCTTGGTCTTCATGTCTAAAAACCTCCTCTCGTACCACGAACTCGATAAGAGCCGGCCTTGATGTTTGTCCTGGTTTTCATAGTGATTCTCCTTTGTTGACTAGAACCCACCCGTAATACTACGAGCACGATATGAACCCGCCTTGATGTTGGTCTTAGCTTTCATTTCAATTCTCCTTTGTCGAGTGATACCCCAGAGATGCTGCGATGTATTCCAGCACCAGCATAAGAGGTGAAACTCTTCTCACTTCGATCTCGACTGTGCCGGGTAGACCATGCTGGAGCGGTATTGCCGCGACCTGGTCGCGGAGCATCTCGAGTTCGACGCGCACGCGTCCGTCTTTCGCTTCACCAGCTACGGTTCGCACTGTTGCTGCCACGCTTCCGTACTGTCCCCAGGGAAAACCATCGAGCCGGAGTGATGCCGGCTGGCCAGGCTGAATTCGTCCCAACGCTGATTCGGGTGGGAAATACGCGACGATCTTCAGTCCGCCTTCGGGAATGATTGCGCCGAGTTTTGCGCCGGCCTGGACAAACGAGCCCGGGTGTTGCTCGGTAAGTTCACCGATCTGTCCACTCACTGAACTTTCGATGCGACGAGTTCCGATCTCATGTTCCATCCTTTTGATGGTTGCTTGATCGGTAAACATCTGGCTCTCGACACGCGTTATCTCGCCTCTGAGTCGTTCAAGTTGCACCTCGCGATCGCGCCCAATAGTCCGATGTTCCTGCTCCAATCTGATGGCAGCCAGTCGCGCACTGGCGGCAGCCGCATCGCGCTTCTGTGTCTCTGACTTGAGCCGCAGGAGTTCGAGTTCCGAAATAACTCCGCTCGCACGCAAAGGACTCAAACGATCCTCTTCGATGTGTGCAAAGCGTGCGGCTTCCTCCGCTTCTCTCAGTTGAGCCCGCGCCTGGTCCAACGCAGCGCTTGCTGTCTGTCGTGCTTCGTTGAGCGCTTTTTCACCGGCGGCTATTTCACCGCGCAGGGCGGCCAGTTGGGATTCGCGCGCGAGTGGCTGGGTCTGCTGTTCTGCAAGCTTGAGTCGTTCGGAAGAGTCGTCGAGTTCGACGAGAAGTTCGCCGGCCTTTACGTGTTGGCCCAACACCACATGATTCTTGACGACTCGGCCGGAAACCTGCGCTTCAATCGGATAAGCTGCATGCTCGACTTCGAGTCTTGCGGTATTCGCAACTTCATACAGCGATACGCGCGCGCGCCATGCCCAAACAAACCAACCTCCCAGAACGATGGCGGCAACCGCGATGCTGAGAATCGGTCCGCGGAAGTCCGGCACATCGAAGAGCCGCATCGAACGTGAGAACGCAATGGACATACGTCTTACCGACCAGCTTTTCTCTGCGGCTCTCTGCGTATCTCTGCGATCTCTGCGGTGAAAATAATCATCAACGCAGAGATACGCAGAGGGCGGCTGCAGAGATAAGTTCAGGGTTTCGGACTACCATGCGGATCTAAGCCTGATCCTTCACCAGCTCGCACTTTAGTTTTAACGTTCATTTGCAAACTCCTCTATGGTTTCGGACTGCCGTTTGGATCCAACCCCGCACCCTCACCAGCTTTGACGTTACTCTTCACTTTCATTGCTTACATCTCCTTTATTTCTATGTGATACCGTCTGATCTTCGAGTTAAGAGTTGTGGTTTTCATTCCCAACAGTCGGGCCGCGCGCCGCTGTCGCCCTCCTGTCCGAATGAGCGCGCTGCGAATCATCTCCGCCTCAAACCGATGAACCTCGGTCTGTAAGTTCAGTGGACCAGAAGCCCCCTGCTCTTCGAGCGACTCGACTTCGCGCAAGAGCGTCAGGGCCAGCACTTTCAGGGAATTGATTCGAGCTTCCAATTTGTGTACTTCTTTCCAATTTTTCGTGGTCCTGCACGCCAAAGACAACATACGACCGTCAAGGACCATCTGTATTGAACAAACAGTAGCTGCATAGAACAGATCTGCATGTGCCGGCGTATTAGCCGACGACGAATTTTTCAAACTTGATCTTTACAGCGGAAAACACCAGCAGGGTGGACCGCATCGAAGCCTTACTCATGAGCACTCCCCCAAACACCAACTCGATTTCCCAAACACTCAGACCCGGTCACTTCTATGGACAGGTGTTACACAAACACGTTCGCGATGGGATCATTCTGGCGGAATTGAAGCACGACCGGGCGAGACGACTGCCCATGCATTCTCATGAGCTTTCGTTTTTCCATTTGCTTCTCTATGGCAATTACAGCGAGACCTTTGGCCGTCGGACCGCGGCGCTCAAGCCTTACACGACGATCTTTCATCCTTCCGGCGTTACGCATCACGACGAAATCGGCCCATCCGGAATGCGAATTTTCAGTGTGGAGCTACAGAATGAATGGCTGGACCGGTTACGCGAGTGCGGCGTTGCGCCACAGAGCTCAATCGCTCTTCCCGGCACCGAATTGAGCCGCCTGGCGATGCGACTCTATCGCGAATATCTAAATCTCGATCGCTGTTCAGCGCTTGTGATCGAGGGTTTGGTGTTGGAGATGCTCGCGCTTGTGGCTCGGCCTGAAAGAGTTGCTGAGCGACGTCGGCCCGAGTGGTTGTCTAAGGTTGAGGAGTTACTAAAGGACGGATTTCAGGAGAATATTACGATTGGAGAGATCGCCGCACAGGTTTCGGTCAATCCAGCTTATCTCTCCAGAGTTTTCCGCCAGTTTCACAATCAGGCGATCGGCGATTACTTGCACGACCTGCGTGTTCAGTTCGCGTGCCAGCAACTCGCCAATCCTGACGTCGCCTTATCAGCCATCGCTACGTCGTCCGGCTTTGCAGATCAGAGTCACTTCACGCGCGTGTTCAAACACTGCACCGGAATGACGCCGGGAGCTTTTCGCGCGATATCACTGAGCAAACGAGGAGGAGTAAGGGGCAGCTTACTCTATTTCGGTAAGGCGAACCGATAAGCGAGGATCCCTTTGGCGACGACAATTCTGCCCTCTGCGATCGCAGGCTTGAATAATGCTTTGTATGCGGCGTCAATCGCAGCGTCACGCAGCGATTGCGGTGGAAGTCCTGCGTCCAAGGCACCGGCGGAGATGACGGCGCCGGTTTCGTCCAACGTCACCATCACCTGTACAACTCCAGACCAACCATGCACGAGGGCCTCGGTCGGATAACCCGCATCAGGTTTCGAAAGTAGATGTTTGTCGAGGTTTTTGAGGAAGACCGGCTCCTGTTCCACAACCAAATAATCCGGACCAGTAACGTCGCTCGCGGCAGGTTCACCCAGCGTTACGCTGACTGGCTCACTCACGGATTTTGGACCATTCTTGTGTGACGTTACCTGCTTGAGCGGCGTGCCACCCCCAAGCTCCGGCACGAAGTAATACTCTATCAAAAGATCCTTTGCCGGATTTTCAACCAGCAGATAAGCAGTAAAGCCCAGCACTTCTTCAGTTCGAACAAACTTAGGATCGCGACGCAATTCTTCGCCGGCGCGTATCGGACAACCCGGCGCGTGGTCCATGAACTTTATAAGGCGGCTTGTCCTCGAATCTGATTGGTATACACCCTTGCCTCGCCGGTAAAGAGTTGCTTGTTCACCACCTCCGACCTTAACCACCGAGCGCCAGTCACCACTCGACGATTGATAGCGCGTCTGCGTCATGACGCGCAGAGTCTCACCATTCGCATCGTATTGAGTATAACGAGTCACTAATGTGTAGGGAGGATACGACTGTTGGCCCATCGCATCGACACACGCGACAGTAGCTACGAACAAGGAAGCTATCAACGTGTGAACCCTGCTTCTCATGTGAGTGGACCACGGAAGCATATGTAAACGAGACGATTAAGGCAAGGATCAGTACCACCTGCGGTAGGTGGTACTCTTGACTCACTGGCACTTTGTGCATAGATTCAACTCGCAACACAGCTCTCTATGGCAAGGAACCAGATCATGTACAGTAGATTGTTAATGTCCCTCGTGCTGCTCGCCGTGTTCGGCGTTGTCGCACTGGCCCAACAACCCACGCCACCCAAAACACACTTGAAGGTCGGTGATCCGGCGCCGGAGTTCTCGCTTCGCGCGACTGACGGCAAGGCCTACAAGCTGAGCGACTTCAAAGGCAAGAAAAATGTCGTGCTGGCGATTTATGTGCTGGCATTCACTGGCGGTTGAACGAAGGAATTGAAGGCATATCAGGCTGATATCGCCAAATTCGAATCAACCGAAACTCAGGTTTTTGGACTGAGTGTCGACAGTGTTCCTGCCAACCGTGAGTTTGCAAAACAGCTTGGTCTTACGTTTCCGATACTCAGCGATTTCAAACGCACTGTAGTCAAGGATTACGGTGTGTTCAACGAGGAGCAGGGCTTCGGAAATCGTGCCACCTTCCTAATCGATAAAGAAGGCATCATTCGCCACATCGACGAAGGAAACGTCGCAATCGATCCGACCACCGTTGTCGAAGCATGTAACGTGCTCCAACGTAAAAAAACATCGCAGTGAGTGGTCCATTACTTCCTCGCGCGAATGCAGAGGAAGACTGGTTGCTCTAACAGTTTCTCGTACTCTTCCGGATCGGATTTTTGGAACTCCTCGGTCGGTCTGGGCTCGAGGATTCTTTCGAGGCGGAAGCCTGCTTCGGCGATCGGATTGAGAGTCGCCTCCAGCGAGCGCCGGAAGCTGGGCATGTTCACTCTCACCTTTTCGAATCCTTTCCACTCACTGCTGACGAACTCTGTCTCAAAATAATTGTTCGATTTGAAATAGACGTAGTCGAACGATGGATGGGTAACAGAGAAGATAAAGTGTCCGCCTGGGCGCAGCACTCTGTGAAATTCTGTGAACACCGGGTGCCAGTCTTTTATGTAATTCATCGTCAGCGGACTCAACACGACATCGAATGATTCGCTGTCCAGAAACGTGAGCGGCTTGGTCAGGTCTGCATGATGAACATCAACTGTTGGACCAAGACGCCTCCTCGCTAATTCAACCATCTTCGGACTCACGTCAACGGCGACCACTTCAGCGCCGCGCGACAACAACCATTCGGCGTAGACACCTGGACCACACGCTGCGTCAAGAACTCTCTTTCCTCTGACTTCCGGCAGAAGCGAAAGAGTTGCAGGGCGCTCGTAATACGCATTGTGCGGTTTTGTATCGATGACCGATGCATATGCTTCGGCTAGAGTTTCGTACGCATCGAGAGCGATGGGATCGTCATTCATTCAATCGTGCTCCCAACGAGCGGTGATCGTGCCCAAGGTTTAGGAGGAATTGAGGTCGTCAGTATAAGCGGACCTTTTCTCATTCTCCCCAAGCTTTAGCTTGGGGGAAGGGCCGCTCCAGAATTCTTGGAAACCATTTTTAATGGTTTTCCTCCGCTCGCCATTCCAAACCGTAGCGCCTGACAAACATCCTGTACTCCTCCGAATAACTACGCTTGCGATGATGCTCTTCCTGATTGGCGATGTATTGTGCCACTCGGCTGACATCAGAGTGTGAGACCGAAAAGGCTCCGTAGCCAAGACCCCATGCGAACCGGCCTTTAATTATTCGCTCGTGATTGATCCAGTAAGACGAGCCGCCCTTGAAGAGCTTGATCACGTCCTCAACCGAATAACGAGTGGGCAAATCAATCAATGCGTGAGTGTGATCCGCATTGAAGTAGTTGATCTTCATATAGATGCCCTTTTGTAATGAGTACTCTTTGAGGAACGCTGACGCTTTCGCGGCTGCTCTTTTGTCAACCATCGGTTCGCGAGCGAGTGTTTCCCAAATCAGGTGTGTCCAGAGACGTGAGAAAGAATGAGTAGACATGTGAGGATGATCCTTTCGTATGTGAGGTCTAAAACTGAAAACCATTTAAATGGTTTCCAGAAGTATAGCGCAACGAGAAACCCCAAGCTAAAGCTTGGGGAGAATGAGAAATGGTCCGCTTACACTGGCGACCTCAGATGCCTCCTATAGCTTGGGGAGAATGAGAAATGGTCCGCTTACACTGACATCATTCTGTAGAGGGGACAAGCCGATGCAAAGTTTCCCCGGCCTTTGAAGTCGTATCTGCCTTTCAGATACTCAACTAACTCACGCTCACAGATTACGCCGATTTACGCAGAAACCGGAGGCATTCCATTCCAGAATTCCGTGGATTGCGGTTATCATCTACAAACTCTTTCGAAATAGTGTCGTTAGACTTTTTCAATCGCAGACGATTAGAGTCTTTCGGTTCAATCACTAACCGGGAATCGCAGAGTATCCACCGTCATGACTCGACTCCGTTTTGGGCAAAGTTTTTGGTTAATAGTTGGGTTCATTTTTCTCACGTGCGTGAACTCGCCCGCCCAGGAACGGCTGTGCGACCCGTCATTTGAAAACTGCTACGATCCGATTCTGGACCTCGTCCGCAAAGAGACCGTCGGCATCGACATGGCCTTTTACATGATCGAGCTGCCGCAACTTACCGACGCGGTCATCGCCAGACACAACGCCGGCGTGCCCGTCAGGCTGATCGTCGAGCCGCGCGGAAATCTGAAATTCCCGATGAACCAGCCTTTGCTCGACAAGTTCAAGGCGGCTGGTATCCCCATGCGTTACAAGCTTGGCGACGGCATCATCCACATCAAGCAGATGCTGCTCGCGGGTCAAAACAAAGTCGTGTTCACGGGATCGAATTTCGGGGACGGGGACGTCGCGCCCTACGTACCGTTTGAGAATTATGTCGACGGCGCATGGTACTTCAGCGACGACCCGGCCGTAGTAAACAGTTTCAAGACTCGGTACGACGACACGTGGACTGACACGATCGCTTACGGACACTACGCGAACATCAACGGGCCACTCACGCGGAAGTACCCGACGTTTCCCATCGATCCGGCGATGAACTTCGTGCCGAACAAGAACCTCGCAGAAGATTACGGCGCACGAACAATTGCACTCCTCGATCAGGAGACGCAGAAGATCGACCTCACCATGTATCGGCTCACGGACGTCAGCATCTGTGATGCGCTACTCCGAGCGCGTGCTCGCGGTATACCAGTGCGGCTGCTCACCGAGCCACGTGAATACCGCTTTGACGCGAGCCGGCTCGGAGCGGAATTTACTGGACCATACAACGTCGATCGCCTGTATGCGGCGGGTGTGCAGGTCAAGATGCGAAAGCATCTCGGGCTCAATCACCAGAAATCGGTAACGCTTTACGGCCGAGGATTGACGATCTTCGGATCGTCTAACTGGAGCTGGGAATCGTTCAATTACCAGGAAGAGCACAACTACTTCACGAACAAGACCTGGTTCTTTCAGTGGTTCGTCGATCAGTTCAATCGGAAGTGGAATTCGAGCGTCGAGTACGAACCGTTTGTACCGCTTCCACCGTCTACACCGGTGAATCTCTCGCCCGCGCAGAATGGCACCGCAGGTTTGTCAGCAATGCTGACGTGGGAAGGCGGTGGTTGGGCGCACAAGTATGACGTCTATTTAGGAACCAATGACATCAACTTATCGCTGATAGCGTCTGATGTGGTTACAGGCACATTGGGTTCGGGGGGTTCGGAAACCTATCTGGTGTCAGGGCTTCAAAATGGCGTTACTTACTACTGGCGCATCGTAGGCAAGACGATGGCTGACCAGACGGCGACAGGTCCGATCTCGCGCTTCACGGCATCGGCATCAGTACCGACGCCAACGCCGACTCCAACACCAACACCAACACCAACGCCGACGCCGACTCCAACACCAACGCCGACACCAACGCCAACACCAACGCCGACACCAACGCCAACACCAACGCCGACACCAACGCCGACACCAACACCAACACCGACTCCGACGCCAACGCCGACTCCGACACCAACGCCGACGCCGACTCCGACGCCAACGCCGACTCCAACACCAACGCCGACGCCAACGCCAACGCCGATACCACTGCAATTGCTACTCGATTCAACTGGACCCGCAGTCGATCAGGTCGCGAGCTTACACTCCATGCTCCTTATGAGAGATCCGTTCCAGGTCTTTAACGCCGCGGACCCGCTCAACTTTGGCAGTGATCAAAACACGAGGGTAATCGTGTTCGTCAGAAATCTTCAGTTGGCCCAGGGTGAACTTCCTTCTGCGGTGATAGTGAATCTCGTCGACGCTAACAACCAGATCTACGACGTGCCGGCAGAAAGCGTGCGACTCGTACCTGACACTGACTTCGTCCAGGTAGTTTTCAGACTGCCCGATACTCTCGCCACCGGCACGTGCACCGTGAGGATCAAAGCCCATGGACAAACGAGCAACGCCGGAACTCTGAGAATCAAGAGCTAAGGCCACAAAAATTGCGCAAATGATCTTTTGTGCCTTTTTGTGGCTGGAAAGTCTATCATAACAACCATGAGGAAAAACTCGACACCTCTTGTGCTCGACTTGAATGAAGTTGGAGCCGGCGACGTGGAACTAGTCGGCGGCAAATGCGCGAGTCTCGGTGAACTATTTCATACGCTCGCGCCGCGGGGCGTGCGTGCGGTCGACGGTTTCGCCACCACGAGCGAGGCGTATCGTCTGCTGATTGAATCAAATGGGTTGGGCAAGCGCCTCCGCGAGCTGATGAATGGTCTAAATCATGAAGACCTGAAAGCCCTGCACGCAGCCGGAAAAGAAGCGCGCGCTCTGATGCTTGATACTCCACTCCCTCCATCAGTACACGAAGCGATCATCAGTGCCTATAAGCGTCTGGCTGACCGGCTCGGACGCAGTTGCGAAGTCGCGGTTCGATCCTCTGCGACCGCTGAAGATCTTCCGGAAGCCTCATTCGCGGGACAACAAGACACGATCCTCAACGTTCGCGGCGAAGAGCGACTCATCGATGCGTGTCACCGCTGCTTCGCTTCACTATGGACCGATCGCGCGATCTCATATCGCGCTGCTCGCGGCTTCGATCACTTCGACGTGTCGCTCGCGATCGGTGTGCAGCCGATGGTGCGTTCGGACCAGGCGTGCTCGGGTGTCATGTTTACACTTGATACCGAATCTGGCTTTCGCGACGTCGTGGTGATCAACGGCGCCTGGGGTTTGGGTGAAGCGATTGTTCAGGGAATGGCGACTCCTGATGAGTGGATCGTTTTCAAGCCGACACTCGCGACTGGAGCACGCCCGATCGTTAGCCGGCGTCTCGGGACCAAGGAAGTGAAGATGGTCTACGGTCTCGACGGCAAAGGAACTCGCACGCGCGACGTCGTCGACGCGCAGCGCCAGAGGTTCTGTCTTAGCGATTATGAAGTGCTGCAACTGGCGAACTGGGCCTGCATGATCGAAAAGCATTATTCCGAACTGGCCGGGCGACCGACTCCGATGGACCTCGAATGGGCCAAAGACGGCAACACCGGCGAGCTCTTCATCCTTCAGGCAAGACCCGAAACAGTTCACGCCACTAATCACGAAAACTACATCGAGATCCACAAACTGACAGGAGATCACAACGAACCTCTCGCAACCGGAATCGCCGTCGGCGAGAGGATCGGCCAGGGCCAGGTCCACGTGCTCGCCAATCCCGATCACCTCACGCAATTCAAAGAAGGCGCGGTGTTGGTCACTTCGATGACCGATCCCGCGTGGGAGCCGATCATGAAAAAGGCGGCAGCGATCGTCACCGATCGTGGTGGGCGCACGTGTCACAGCGCGATCGTGAGTCGCGAGTTGGGACTGCCGTGCATTGTCGGAACTGGAAACGCAACGCACGTGTTGCAATCGGGAATGGACGTGACGGTCTGCTGTGCGGAAGGCGCGCGCGGAAGTATCTACGAAGGTCTGGTCGACTTTGCGGTGGAGAAGCGCGTGGTCGATAACCAAAACCGGCCGCGAACTAAGGTGATGATGAATGTTGGTGATCCGGATCACGCGTTCGCGCTGTCTGCGCTGCCGAACGACGGTGTTGGACTGGCCCGACTGGAATTCATCATCAACAACCACATCGGCATTCACCCGATGGCGCTCGTTCGTTATCCAAATCTCCAAAACAAAGAAGTCGTGCGCGAGATCGAGCGTCGCATCGGCGAAGAAGACCCGCGCGAGTTTTTTGTGCGCCGCCTCGCGGAAGGAATCGCACGCATCGCGGCGGCTTTCTATCCGAATCCCGTGATCGTCCGCATGTCAGACTTCAAATCGAATGAATATGCGATGCTCATCGGCGGACAGGAATTTGAACCGACTGAAGAGAACCCGATGCTCGGTTTTCGCGGCGCATCGCGTTACTACGACGAGCGCTATCGCGAAGGGTTTCATTTGGAGTGCCTGGCGTTGCAGCGTGTGCGCGAAGACATGGGCCTGATCAATGTCAAAGCGATGATTCCGTTTTGTCGAACGGTCGAGGAAGCGGAGCGCGTGATCGGGTTGATGGCTGAGTTCGGCGTCAAGCAAGGTGAACACGAGCTCGAGATCTATGCGATGTGCGAACTGCCCGCGAACGTCGTGTTTGCAGATGAATTCCTACGGATTTTTGACGGCTACTCCATTGGTTCGAACGATCTGACTCAATTGACGCTCGGCCTCGATCGCGATTCTGAAATGGTCGCGCACCTTTTTGACGAACGGAACGGCGCAGTCGAGAAAATGGTTTCGATGGCGATTGATGCAGCACATCGTGCCGGCAAAAAGATCGGGATTTGCGGACAGGCGCCCTCCGACTATCCGGAGTTCGCGCGTTTTCTGGTGGAAAAAGGAATCACTTCGATCTCACTTAACCCGGATACCGTGATTCAAACGACACATTTCATTCTGGAAGTCGAATCCGACAGCAAATGACATGCTAATCCTGAAAAATCTTGTCAATCCTGTGAAACTTGGGGGGTGTAATGGGCACACGTTAAGACAAGGAACGAGCGAAGGGCAAATCAAGGAGGAGATAGACATGTCAAGTAGATATGACGATCGAGATGAAGAGCGGCGCGGCCGGAACTACGGCCGTCGTTCAGAGTCTGACTACGATCGTTCTTATGGCGAGCGGTCTCAAGGATACGGTCGCGATGAGAACGAAAGAGACAGGTATTCGACTGAAAGTAGATGGCGCGGCCAATACGGCGGCGGCCGTGAATATGGTGGCAGTCAGTCCCGTGGCGGCCAATACGGCGGTGAATACGATCCCGGTGAAAACCGTGGCTGGGAATTAGGTCGTGAATACGGCGGCGGTCAATCCCGCGGCTTGCAGTCCGGTGGCAGTGAATACGGTCAATCCCGCGGTGCACAGTGGGGCGGCAGTCAATATGGCGGTGGTGAGTACGGCGGTGGCCAGTACACCGGCGGTCAGTATGGCGGTAGCCAATATGGCACTGGACGATGGGGTGGCGGCGGTCAGAACTGGAGATCGGGTCGCGAAAATCAGTCCGGCCGCGAAGACTACAGCACTCGCAGATGGGATCGCGATTACACGAGCGGTCGTCAAAGCAGGTACGGAAGCTCGGGTCGTGATTACGATCAGAGTGGTTTTGGCTTTGGCGAACGGTACGGCGAACGCGGGCGCGGCTATGAAGGTCGTGGTGATTACGACCGCGGTGATTACGGCGGCCAGGAGGAACGCGGCTGGTGGGATCGTGCGTCAGATGCAGTCGCCTCGTGGTTCGGTGATGAAGAGGCAGAGCGAAGGCGACGTATGGACGAGCAGCGTCGTTATCGTGGACGCGGCCCGAAAGGCTATCGCCGCTCCGACGAGCGTATCAAAGAAGACGTCAACGATCGCCTGAGCGAAGGTTATCTGGACGCTTCGGACGTCGAGGTGAGTGTCTCGAACGCTGAAGTCACGCTCACAGGAACAGTAAACAGCCGAAGCGACAAGCGACGCGCCGAAGATATCGCCGAGAGCGTAGCGGGCGTCATGAATGTCGAGAATCGCATCCGTGTCAAACACAGTGATACGGACCGTTACACTGGACTCGACACCAGTTCAACCAGCGGAATCGGCACGACCGGCACAAGCGGTACGACCGGAACGACTGGCACTACTGACACGTCGACATCGACCGGAACGACGGGCACTGCCCGGGGAAGAACAGCAGGCACGACGTAATCTTTCGTCCACAAAAGGCACAAGAAATATATTCTTGTGCCTTTTGTGATCTCACTTCTCTTTGCCAAATAGCCCTTTGAAGAAGCGCACGATGATGGCCCAGAGGGCGCGGAACGCGAGGGGCGCGGCGGCGACGGCTTTCGCTTCAGTCTCGACAGGCGGCTCCGTTGGTTGAGCGTCTTCGACAACCTCGAGCTTCGCACGCACGCACGTCGAGAACTGCCGGAACATCTGCCGCGAAACCTCTTCAATCATCCCACGCCCAAACTGCACGATCTTCCCAACAAGCTCGACCTCCGCGTTAACCACAACCTCCGACCCGCCACCATTCGCCAGCGGCGCAACCGTGCTTAGCATCGTCACCTTCGTCGATCCCGATCCACCCACTTCTCTCCCATCGCCAACCATCCGCACCTGATGCGTCTCTTCATTCACCTCTGTAAATTTCGCCTTCCCCTTGTACGACATCGCCAATGGTCCAACTTTAACTTTGATCGCGCCCACAAAATTCTCCGCGTCAGTCACTTCAACCAGCTCCGCGCCCGGCAGACACTCGACCACCCGCGCCGGATCGATTAAATATTTCCAAACTCGTTCAACCGGAGCCCGCACTTCGAAGCGTTCCTCAATCTTAAACGCCATTCAAAACCTCCTCCTGTTGGACCATGTTGACGTTCCCGCGACTCGCTCGTATGATCAGGCCCTTCCCGAATTGAAACGCTCAGGTTGCACGCAAGAAAAATCGATCCGATGTAGGAAGGTGGAACCCTATGATACCTCGGAGCTTTGAGTACTTCTCTCCCCAAACGCTGGACGAAGCAATCGCGCTGCTTCAAAAACTCGGCCCCGATGCCAAGTTGCTGTCAGGCGGCCAGAGTCTTATACCGATGATGAAACTGCGACTCGTCGCTCCTGAATACATCATCGACATCAATCGCATCGCGGGGCTCGATTATATCTCCGAAAGCGACGGCCATTTGAAAATCGGCGCCCTCGCACGCGAGCACCAGCTCGAGTCGTCGGAAAGTGTACAGACAAAATTTCCGCTACTCGCCGACACTGCGAAGGTGATCGCGGATCCGCTGGTGCGAACTCAGGCGACCGTTTGCGGAAATCTCGCTCACGGCGATCCGGCAAACGATCATCCCGCGACGATGCTTGCACTCGGAGCAACCGTAGTTGCTACCGGTCCAAAAGGCAAACGAGAGATCGCGATCGCCGACTTCTTTCCCGGCCTGTTTACCACCGCGCTCGAACCCGAAGAGATACTCACCGAGATTCGCATTCCATTTCCGCCGCCGAAGAGCGGCGGCGCATATCTGAAGCTCGAGCGAAAGGTCGGCGACTTCGCAACGGCAGGTGTTGCAGTTCAAATCACGCTTGACGATTCCGGCGCGTGCAAAACCGCCGGGGTTGGTCTGACAAACGTCGGTATGACACCAATCAAAGCAAAACAGACAGAAGCATTCCTCGTTGGAAAGAAGCTCGACGAAGCGACGATTGAACAAGCGGCGGAATTGGCAGCGTCAGAGTCTGAACCTATGGACGACATCAGAGGCTCGGCTGAGTACAAACGCGATCTCGTTCGCGTTCTCACTGCACGCGCTTTGACTCGCGCGTTGGACCGCGCGAAAGGAGGAGCTTAACGATGGCGACGATCAAAGTAACAGTCAACGGTGTCGAGCACAGCGCCGACGTCGAACCGCGAATGCTCCTGGTCCATTTCCTTCGCGAAACTCTGCGACTCACCGGCACGCACATCGGTTGCGACACGAGTCACTGCGGGGCGTGTACGGTCGTGATGGACGGGCGCGCGCTGAAGTCGTGTACGGCGTTCGCTGTTCAAGCTGATGGCCGCTCGATCACGACGGTCGAGGGACTCGAACAGGACGGCAAGCTGCATCCGTTGCAGGATGCATTCTTTCAGGAACACGGTCTGCAATGCGGGTATTGCACTCCGGGAATGTTGATGACGGGTCTCGCTTTTCTCAGCACGAATAACGACCCGAGCGATGATGAAATTCGTCACGCGATCTCCGGCAATCTTTGTCGCTGCACCGGGTACGTAAACATCGTGAAGGCATATCAATACGCGGCTCAAAAGATGCGCGAAGGAGGAGCATAAGATGGCGTGCAAAACATCACCTGAAATCGGCGGGATGGGCCATTCGGTAAAACGCAAGGAAGATCCGCGTTTCCTTCGCGGCCAGGGAAATTATGTCGACGACGTAAATCTGCCCGGCATGCTCTATCTCGACATCGTGCGCAGTCCATACGCGCACGCCACGATCAACAACATCGACTCGTCCAAAGCGCTCGCGATTCCCGGCGTGCTCGCAGTGATCACCGGAAAAGATCTCGAGAAATACAACCTGCACTGGATGCCGACGTTGATGTCAGACACACAGATGGTCCTGCCCGTCGACAAAGTGATGTACCAGGCGCAGGAGGTTGCAGCAGTGCTCGCTACCGATCGCTACATCGCTGCGGATGGAGTCGAAGCGGTGGAGATTGATTACGATCCATTGCCCGTCGTCGTCGATCCGAAAAAGGCGCTGCTGCCTGATGCGCCTGTTCTGCGCACTGATAAAAAGGACAAGAAAGACAATCACATCTGGCACTGGGAGTGGGGCAATCGCGAAGCCACCGATCAACTGTTTCAGGAAGCCGAAATCACCGTCAAAGAAGACATCTACATTCCACGCATTCACGTCGCGTCGATAGAAACGTGCGGTTGCGTCGCGCACTTCGACAAAGTTAGAGGAAAGCTCACGGTCTGGATGACGACGCAGGCGCCGCATGCGATTCGCACCGTCTTCGCTCTCGTCGCCGGTCACGTCGGGCTTTCTGAAGAGAAGATCCAGATCATCGCGCCCGACATCGGCGGTGGATTCGGTGGGAAAGTGCCGGTCTATCCTGGCTACGTGATTGCTGTTGCGGCGTCGGTGCTAACGGGCAAACCGGTGAAGTGGATCGAAGATCGAATGGAGAACCTGCAAGCAGATTCGTTCGCGCGCGACTATCACATCACCGCCGAACTTGCAGGAAAAAAGGACGGTCAAATCACTGCGCTCCGCATCAAGACGATCGCCGATCACGGCTACACGGATGCCGCCGCGAATCCGTCGAAGTTTCCCGCTGGACTGTTCCACGTGTGCACCGGTTCTTACGATCTGAAAGCAGCGCACGTCGAAGTCGATGGTGTTTACACAAACAAACCGCCGGGTGGCATCGCGTATCGCTGCTCGTTCCGCGTCACTGAAGCCGTACACACGATCGAACGCATGGCCGATCTGATGGCCCACGAGCTGAAGATGGATCCGGCGGAGTTTCGCATGAAGAACTTCATCAAGCCGGAGCAGTTTCCATACAAGTCCGCGCTCGACTGGGAATACGACAGCGGCAACTACGGCGCTGCACTGCAATTGGCGATGGACAAGATCGGATACGCCGACCTCAAAATAGAACAAGCCGAGAAACGCGAGCGCGGTGAACTGATGGGCATCGGCATCAGCAGCTTCACGGAGATTGTCGGTGCTGGTCCATCGAAGCACTTCGATATTCTCGGCCTGAAAATGTTTGACAGTGCTGAGATACGCGTTCACCCGACAGGCAAAGTTCTCGCTCGGTTCGGAACGAAGTCGCAAGGGCAGGGTCACGAAACGACTTACGCGCAAGTCATCGCCGAGGAGCTCGGCTTTCCCGTCGACAGCGTTCTCGTGGAAGAGGGCGACACGGATACCGCGCCTTACGGTTTGGGAACGTACGCGAGTCGCAGCACTCCGGTGGCCGCAGCCGCGTGTGCGATCGCGTGTCGAAAGATCAAAGACAAGGCGCGCAAGATCGCGGCGTACCTGCTCGAGGCGCACGAAGAGGATCTCGACTGGGAACCGGGCAAGTTCTTCGTCAAGGGTTCTCCCGATCGCGCCAAGACGATTCAGGAGATCTCGCTTGCGGCTTACACCAATCATCCTCCCGGAACGGAAGCCGGACTCGAAGCCGTCAACTATTACGATCCGCCGAATCTTACGTATCCGTTCGGCAGTTACATCTGCGTCGTCGACATCGACAAAGGCACAGGTGAAGTGAAGGTGCGTCGCTTCGTTGCCGTCGACGATTGCGGCAACATCATCAATCCGATGATCGTCGAGGGTCAGATTCATGGTGGACTGACGATGGGACTTGGACCAGCGCTTTACGAGGAGATTCAATACGACGAAAGCGGCAACATCCTGCAAGGTAGTTTTATGAATTACCTGCTGCCGACGGCGGTCGAAACGCCGAACTGGGAAACTGACAAGACGTGTACGCCGTCGCCGCATCACCCGCTTGGCGCGAAAGGTGTCGGGGAGTCGGCGACTGTGGGCGCACCAGCAGCGATCGTAAATGCGGTGGTCGACGCCCTCTGGCATTTGGGCGTCCGCCACATCGATATTCCAATTACTTCGGCGAAGGTCTGGAAACTCCTCCGCGACGCAGGTGTCCGCGGTTAATCTTTTTGTGTTCCTTTTTGTGCCTTTTGTGGCCCATGAGTAACATCCAGGATCAGTGTAATGAGTTGCTTGCACGGGAGGAGCCTTTTGTTCTTGCCACAGTCGTCGCGTACAAGAGCCCGCAGTCTGCGAAGCCTGGGTCGAAAGCAATCATCAAGAACGACGGCTCGCAGATCGGATGGGTGGGCGGTGGTTGCGTGCAGCCGATCGTCTTGCGTGAAGCGAAGCAGGCACTGCAAACCGGTAAGCCGAAGCTTCTGACTATTAGCCCCGATGCGAGTCGTGAAGATTGGAAAGGAGTCGAGTCGTACCGCATGACCTGCGAAGGCGGCGGTTCGCTCGAGATTTACTTGGAACCTTTTTTGCCAAAACCGCAAATCGTAATCGTCGGGCGCTCGCCTGTCGCACAAACAGTCGCACACCTCGGACATCTGCTCGATTTCAAAATCGTCGTCGCAGATCCGGAAGCAGATAGCCAGAGTTTTCCGGAAGCCGATTTGATCCTGACGGAACTCGACTCTGTCCGGAGTCACATCGACGAGTCGAGCTATGTTGTCGTCGCGACGATGGGGAATGGGGACGAAGAGGGACTATCAGCGGTCGTCGGCACGCGGCCAAAGTATCTTGGATTGGTGGCCAGCGAGAAGAAATCGAAGGGCCTGTATGAATACCTTCTCGAGACCGGTACAACGCCTGAAGACATCGCCGTCATCACGTGTCCGGCAGGCATCGAACTCGGAAGCGAAACACTGCCGGAGATCTCTTTGAGTGTCGCGGCAGAAATCACTCGCCTGCGCAGAGCTACTGCTGCGGAAAAGCCGCCGGAGCTGAAGCTCGCGATCGATCCGATCTGCGGGATGAGTGTGGACGTTGAAAACGCGAAGTACACATCGGTGGTTAACAACGAGACGATCTATTTTTGTTGTCTCAGTTGCAAAGCGACTTTCGATCATCCACAGGTTACACAGATTAATCGATGAGGAAGTTTATCTCAGGATTGATTCTGGGCGCGGGTGCTTCGCAGAGACTTGGACCACCCAAGCAACTACTCCCTTTCCGCGGCACGACGATGCTGGGTTGGGTTGTCGCGCAAGCGGAACGTGCGGATGGTCTCGATGAGGTTGTCGTTGTTCTTGGTCGTGCGGCAGATGAACTCCGTGAGCGAGTGGATTTCGGGAGCGCAAAGGTGGTTGAGAATCCGGTCTTCGCAGAGGGATGTTCGTCGTCGTATCGAGCGGGCATCGCGGCGCTCGACCCACAATCATCCGCGATCATGATCATCCTTGGCGATCAGCCGGGGATCACGCCGGAGATAATCAACCGCGTCGCGGATGAGTGGCGACAAACGGAAGCTCCGATTGCGCTCTGTTCGTATCTCGGGCGCAAAGGTCACCCGATGATCTTCGCTCAAACGATGTTTGACCAGCTCACACAGTTACACGGCGACAAAGCAGCGTGGAAGCTGGTCGACGCAAACGCGGATTCGCTCCACGAAGTTGAATTCAGTCTTCCCTTCCCTGACGACATCAACACGTCTGAGGACTTTGAAAGATTGGCTGAGACAACAAATTGAGAGAAGAAGTCCGACAGATCCAGCAGATGCTGGAACGCCAGGTTTACATCGCCGATTCCGGCATCGCGACGGCTTTGTATCTGTCGATGGCGCTCGGCAAACCACTCCTCGTCGAAGGCCCGGCCGGTGTGGGCAAGACGGAGATCGCGAAGGCCCTGGCCAACGCCCTCGGCACGAAATTGATCCGTTTGCAGTGTTACGAAGGTCTCGACGCGACGACTGCACTCTACGAATGGAATTACCCCAAACAGTTGTTGCACCTGAAGCTCGAGGAATCATCGCCTGCTTCAGAAGCTGAGAAAGAAGCCGCGATCTTCGGCGAGGCATTTCTGCTTAAGCGGCCATTGCTGCAAGCGATCACAGAGCACGAACGCGCGCCTGTCCTGTTGATCGACGAGATCGATCGCAGCGATGAAGAGTTTGAAGCGTTCCTGCTCGAAGTGCTTTCTGATTTTCAAGTGACGATTCCCGAGATCGGCACCATCAAAGCGACCCACCGCCCGCACGTCGTGCTCACGTCCAACCGTTCACGCGATCTGTCCGACGCGCTCCGGCGTCGTTGCCTCTATCACTGGATCGACTATCCATCGCTTGATAAGGAACTCGAGATTGTACGTGCGAAAGTTCCAGCTATTGACCAGGTACTTTCCGAACGGCTCACAACGATTATGCAGGCGACGAGAACGCTGGGCCTGTCGAAGATTCCCGGCGTGGCTGAAACACTCGACTGGGCCAACGCGCTGGTAGCGTTGCAAGCAACTGAGTTGAACGACGAGATCATGGCCGAGACGATCGGCTGTTTTCTCAAGGACGAGGCCGACATCGCAACGTTCAAAGCAGCACAAATCGCCACGGATTAACGCGCGATGGAAATAGAAAATGTTGTCACGTTCTGTCGCGGGTTAAGGGAACGCGGTCTTTCCGTGACGCCCGCGGAAGTAGTTACGGCGGCGACGGTGTTGCACGTGATCGATACGAGCGACCGTGACGAGGTATTTCTTAGTTTGCGAAGTGTCCTCACCACGAGTGTCGACGACTTTCCTGTCTTTGAAGAGTTATTCGAAATGTTTTGGAATCGATCGCCGCGCAAGTTAGTCGAGCGAGATTCGGGCGCCACGGTGCGCGCACGCAACGTCTCACAACCCAAGGGCCTCGCGTTTTTTCTCGAAAATTGGTCCGCGTCAGTGCGTGCCGGTGCTGAGCCGGTGAAGGTGCCAGGCGCGAGCGATACCGAGTCACGCGCACAAAAAGATTTCACGGCCTTCAGTCATGAAGAGCTCGATCAGATCTCGCAGGTCGCGCGTCGCATCGTGAAACGCCTCGCGAGTAAGCCGAGTCGTCGCTGGCGACCGGTCGCGCGCGGTCACCGAGTTAACCTGCGACGCTCATTGCGCCTGTCGTTGAAAACCGGCGGCGAGATGATCGAACTGGCTTACAAACGACGGCGCGCGAAACGCACAAAGCTGGTCGTGATCTGCGACGTGTCAGGCTCGATGGACATGTACAGCCGGCTGCTGTTGCAGTTCGTGTATGGCCTTCAGAATAGTTTTGCGAAAGTTGAATCGTTTGTCTTTTCGACCTCGCTGTCACGAATAACAGGCGAGTTAAAGAACAAGACTTACCGGCGCGCGCTCGATCGTCTCGCATCCAACGTTCAAGGGTGGTCAGGCGGCACGCGCATCGGAGCAAGTTTGGCTAATTTCAATGTTCAGTGGTTGCGGCGCATCGACAAGCGCACCGTAATTATCATTCTGAGTGACGGCTGGGACACTGGTGAACCCGAACAACTCGCTGCGGCTATCGCGAAATTGAAAGAACGTGCCGGAAGATTAGTGTGGTTGAATCCCCTTCTGAGTAACTCAACGTATCAACCGCTAACGCGCGGTATGCAAGCGGCGTTGCCATTTATTAACGTGTTCGCACCCGCCCACGATCTCGCAAGCTTGCGTGCTCTTGAACCGCATCTGATTTTGTAATTCTTTTTGTGCCTTTTTGTGGCCAATGGAAGAACTCTTCGAAGACATTGAGAAGCTCGCGAAGGCCGAAAAGCGCGTCGCAATGGCCACACTTGTCGCGACGCGCGGCACGAGTCCGAAGCGGGAAGGCGCGAAGATGTGGGTCGGCGAGGAAGGCCGCATTCTGGGCTCGGTAACGATTGGCGGCTGCGTCGATGCACGCGTGATTGCTGAATCGGAAAGGGTGTTGTCGTCGTTTGAGCCGCGACTCGTCGAGATGAGGCTGGCGGATGAGGATGCGTGGGAGATTGGGTTCTCATGCGCAGGCGATTTAGACGTACTGATCGAGCCGATGGATCTTGCCGGTCAAAAGAGTCCGCTCCTGGATTTGTATCGAACGGTGCGAGCCTCCGTGGACCAGGGCAAATGCGCAGTGCTTGTTACACCATTAAAGGAGACCTCTTCCAAGCTGCTCTTAATCGAGGGCGGCGAGACTTCCGGAACGTTGGGCGATCCTGAACTCGATCGCCAAGCGCGGATCGTTGCGGCCGAAGCCATTCGCAAGCGCGCGTCAGCTACTGTTGTGCTGCGTGGCTCCACGCCGGTGTTCTTCGAAGTACATGGACCACCACCGACGCTGATCATCTTTGGCGCGGGACACGTTTCCATGCCGCTGGTCAGCTTGGCCCACGACCTCGGGCTGAAGACGATCGTTGTCGACGGCCGCCCGCGATTTGCCACGCGTGAAAGATTTCCTGATGTCGACGAGTTGCTCATCGGAATTCCTTCTGAGATTGCCGCGAACCTGTCGTACACGTCTTCCACGTTCGTCGTGCTGACCGCACATGATTACAAGTATGACCTGCCGGTTTTGAAGGTTGTGCTGCCTGCAAGACCTGCGTATGTCGGATTGTTGGGCAGCAAGCGACGTGGCAAAGCGATCAAGGAGTTTCTGAGGGATGGTGGTATGGCAGAGGAACTGTTGGACCAGCTTCACGTGCCGACGGGTTTGGATATCGGTTCTGAAAGTGCACCGGAGATCGCGCTGAGTATCCTGGCTGAAGCTGTGGCGGTTAAGTCGGGCCGGGAAGCGGCGTTTCTAAAAGACAGAAAGTAGCTTATGGTCACGCTCTACAGTGACACTCTTCTGGACCACTTCCGCCACCCTCGCAACTACGGCGACCTGGTCAGTCCTGACATCAGTCACGAAAGCTTCAACCCACTATGCGGAGATCGCATACGAATCGAAGTAAAACTGCGAGACACGATCGTGCACGACGCTCGTTTCAAAGGCGACGCATGCGCCATCTGCACCGCCGCCGCCTCCCTCCTGACCGAACTCATCCTCGGCACCGACGTCGCCACCCTCTCCGCCATCTCCAACGATCGCCTAATCGTTGCCCTCGAAAGCGACATCAAACCCGCCCGCCTCCAATGCGCCCTCCTCCCCCTCGAAGCCCTTCGTGAAGGATTGATAAGCCACAAAGAGGCACAAAAGAGTACAAAGAGCAAGCTATGATTTTGTGACTTTTGTGCTTTATTGTGGCGAGGCGTAAACACACAAAAGCAAAATCGAACAAGGAGTAATCATGAACGCACTAACCCAGATCATCACTCAACAACTTGCTGGTGGCGCGAGCCGCACGATTGCGCAACGACTCGGTGTCAGTGAGGCAACTGCTAACACTGCGGTGCAGGTCGCCGTGCCGCTCATTCTCGCGGCGCTGGCGCGGAACGCTAACCAACCTCAGGGCGCGCAAAGTTTGCACGACGCTATTAATAAGGATCATGATGGGAGCATCTTCGATAACTTGATGGGTTATGTCTCGAACCCACAGACCGCCAACGGCGCCGGTATTCTCGGCCACGTTTTTGGTAACCAACAACCGGCGATTCAAAACAATCTCGCACAAGCAACAGGTATGGACCAGAACTCAGCCGGAGGTTTGCTCGAGACACTCGCGCCATTGGTGATGGGCGCCGTTGGAAGAACGCAACAGCAGGAAGGACTCGACGCTTCCGGCTTGTCTAACCTCCTCAACCAACAGCAACAACAAGCGCAGAACAACGCGCCCGGAGCAATGAGCATTCTCAGCTCAATGTTGGACCAAAACAACGACGGCAGCGCGATGGACGATCTGCAACGCATGGCCGCCGGCTTCTTTAAGTGAAGCCATAAAAAGGTACAAAATTAAATTAACTGTTTTTTGTGCCTCTTTGTGGCTAAAACGGGCAGAGGCGCAGAGATACGCAGAGGAACGCAGAGAATTTCCCTTTTGTATCTTCGCGTCTTTGTGGTTTAGACTGCCGATCATGAGATTTTTAATTCTTGGCCTTTTATTAACGATTATTGCTATTCCAGCGTGGGCGCAGAACCCGTCGGCCGACGTCGTGATGGTTCTGCCCTTTGAAAACACCTCAAATCGTCCCGAATACAACTGGGTTGGCGAAAGCTTCGCCGACGCGCTGGCCGAACTGCTAAACAAGCCCGGCCTGATCGTCGTCACAAGCGACGAACGCGAGCTGGCGTACCAGCAACTGCGCCTTCCTGAAACCGTGATCCCCTCTCGCGCAACCGCCATCAAGCTCGCCCGCCAGGCGAAAGCAACGATGATCGTCGTTGGCAACTACACGGTAACGCCGCCTGCGAACGCCCAAGGCAGCAATAGTGCGTCGTCAGAAGCCTACGTTCAGGTCACGTCGCGTGTGATCAAAGTGAACGAGGGCCGCACGATGGGCGAGGTAATGGACGGCGGCTGGGCGACGCGACAGTTTGATTACGGCGCGCTTCTGACCACGCTCCAGGACATTCATGGCCGGCTGGCGTATCAGATTCTGTATCAACGCGATAAGTCGCTTCCCTACTCCCAAAACCAGATCGTCCAGGAAGCCACGAAGATCCCGCAGAAGGCGTTTGAGGCATACGTGAAGGCTGTCCAGTTGGACCTCCGCCACGAGCTTCGCTCGAAGTATTTGAAGAACGCGATGCACTACTACGCGGAGGCGGCGGGAGGCGCTGTCTATCCGCAAGCCTCGTTCGAGCTCGGCCGTGGTTACATGAGTCTCGGTAACTGGAAAGAGGCGACCGAGTACTTCTCAAAAATCCAGAAGAAAGAGCCTCATTACGCGGAGGCTGCGTTCTATGCGAGTCTCGGCTACGCCAAACTCGGCGATTACGGACGTTCGTTGGCGACCGTTGTGCCGCTTTCGAGCGATCTGCCGCTGATCGGCGTGTACAACAACGCGGGCGCAGTCGCGGTTCAGGCCGCACGAGAGACCAAGAGCGACGCAGAACGGAAGCGACTCCTGTCGCAGGGCACCGAGTTTCTCGCTCGCGCTTCAGAGTCAGCGCCAATGGATCAGATGGTCCACTTCAACTACGGCTACGCCTTGTTCCTGTCCGGAAAATTCGATGAAGCTGCCGAACATTTTCGCCCGGTAATCACTTCCGATCAGCAGGACGGGCAAGCGTATTTCCTGTTTGCCAAGTCGCTGTTGAAGCTCGGGAAGACCGAAGCCGCGAACGCTGCCGACGACATGGCGCGACGGTACCTGCGAACCGCTTATGCGAAGTGGGAAACCGAATGGCAGAAGTCGCAAACCACGAGCGGCGTCAACCTGCGCATGCGCGACGTCTTGAACCGCGAGGAAGTGTTTGGTCTAAACCGCGAAAAACGGATGACTACCGACGCGGGTTCACCGAGCTCGGCGACTCAGGACTTGCTCACCAAAGCTCGCGATCTCTATCAAGCCGGACGCGACGAAGAAGCTCTACCCGAGTTGCATCGCGTCGTGATGATCGAACCGACGAATGCCGAGGCCTACCTGCTCAGCGGTCGCATCAATCTTCGTCGCAGCGATCAGGAAGCGGCGATCGCGGCGTTGAAGACGGCGATCTTCTGGGATCCGAAACTCATCGACGCCCACATCCTTTTAGGAAAGATCTTTCTCGACCGTGGTGACAAGGGCGAAGCGCGAAAATATGCGCTGAGCGCGATCACGATCGACCCGAGTAATCAGGAAGCCATCGCTCTCCAGCGACAGGTCACAATGGGAAACTGAGGTTTTCTGGCACAGTGTGTGCTCAGTAGACGACCGGCACGACACGGAATGCGAAACGAAAATCGTTGACCGTGCCCCCGCCGCCTACATCCCCTGAGCGCCGCCTGCCGCTGCGCCAGCTAACCTTCCGAGCGTTCCTTCAGTGCTTCCCCCCGAAACGTGGACCCAGTCAGTGATGACTGGGTTCTCCCGCTTTTAAATCAGCCGCAAAAGGGCACAAAAGTCACATAAACAGTTATTCAGCTAAAGCGGTCCTTTTTTTTTGCGCCTTTTGTGCCTTTTTGCGGCCTACCGAAATTTGTCACTTTGCGAGTGACGGAATCTGTCTTTTTGCGTCAAAAAGTGGCGAATTGACCTGCGGCCAACGACCCCCTTCCTCGCTCAAAAAAATATTTTTGATTAAACTCAGCCGTAATGGTTGAGTGGGTTCTGGCAGCTCTTACCGCAGGCTTCCTTATACTTTCGTTTCCGAACTTCGACTCGCCGGTTCTGGCGTGGGTCGGTTTGGTCCCGCTGCTCGTGGCAATCGCCCGCCGGCCGTCGCCGGGTCGTGCGCTGATCCTCGGATGGGCGACAGGGACAGTCTTCTTCTACATCACCTGCTACTGGCTCACTTACTCGATGATTCATTACGGCGGACTGCCGGCGGTGTTGGCTTATCTGCTGTTGATTCCCGGCGCAGTGGTGATCGGAATCTTCCCCGGGATCTTCGCGGCACTGATGGCGCTCGCTATCCGCCAATGGGGCCCCATGGCACTGCTGCTGGCGCCGGTGTTTTGGCCGGTACTTGAATGGACTCGCCTCGGAGTGACGGGACAACTTTGGAACGCGCTCGGGTACTCGCAGGCATACCACTCGATGCTGATCACACCTGCGAATTGGGGTGGAGTGTACGTCGTCAGCTTTATCATCCTCGCAATCAACGCCGTGGTTGCATTGTTAATAATCCGCCGCACACGTTGGACCGTCCTCGTCTCTTCGTTAACGGTGATGTTCGTTCTCTTAACGATTTTCCTGTCGGCAGAGCCACCTCCCGAACGTTGGAATTCGTCAGACACTCCTTCCGTGACCATTGTAGCCTTGCAACCGAACGTGCCGATGAAGGCGATCAAGAGTGTCGAAGAAACGAAGGAGTTGATTCAACGACATCTGACACTGAGCACAAGCGGATTGCAAAGCATCCCATACACCGGTCGCGCTTCCGCAAATCTCGTCGTCTGGCCCGAGTCGCCGATGAACTTCACGTATGATTCCGATCACGCGCTGCAGGAACTGGTAGCCAACTTCACGAGAGAGAATCACACGTCGTTGCTCTTCAACTCTCTCGAGCGCGCGTCAGCAGATGGCTCATACAATTCAGCGTTGCTCATAAATGATTCGGGCCGCTTGATTTCGCAGTATGATAAGATTCGCCTGATGCCGTTTGGCGAATATGTGCCGCTCCCTCAATGGTTACCGGGAGCTTCCTTGATAACTGGGCTCGTCGGCGAGTTCACTCCGGGGAACAATTACACGTTGATGCCCGTCGGAGAATATCGAGCGGGTGTCTTCATTTGTATCGAGTCGGCGTATCCGTGGATCGCTCGCCGGATGACGACTGAAGGCGCTGACATTCTGATAAACATTTCGAACGACGGTTATCTTGGACCGACAGCGGTGATGCGACAGCATCTGGCCAACGCGATCTTTCGCGCTGTTGAGAATGGCCGCCCGGTTGTGCGCGTGACGAACACCGGCATATCGGCATTGATTGACGAGAAGGGCGTCGTCAAAGAGCAGACTGGCTCATTCCAGACGGACGTTCGCGTTTGGGGATTCGTTCCGTCGGGCCGACGCACCTTCTACACCAGGCACGGCGATTTGTTTGTGCACATTTGTGCGGCGATTACGTTGTTGGTTTTCATCGCGATCTTGTTTAGCAGGAGAAGGAGTTTTAGGAATTTAAGATGAACGACACTTTATCGATTCAGGAACTGAGAGCTTCGTTTGACGACTTGCGTGCGCGTGTAGACCAGCTCGGGAGGTTTCTTTGATGTCCCGGCACGCCGCGAGGAGTTGAAGAACATCGAGGCCCAAGCCTCGGCGCCAGATTTCTGGAACGATCAGGAAGCCGCGCAAAAGCAGCTCCAGGCGCGGAGTCGCCTGGAGAAAAAAATAGAGCGCCAGCAACATTTTCAATCGCAGGTCGCAGACGCTGAAGTGCTCTTTGAGTTTGCCGAAGAAGACGAAACATCAATCAAAGAACTTCATTCATTGATTGAGCGCCTCGAGCACGATCTGAGCCAGGCTGAGACCGAAATGCTGCTCGCCGGCGACAACGATCGTCGCAACGCGATTTGCACCATTCATCCGGGCGCGGGCGGCACCGAATCGCAGGACTGGGCCGAGATGTTGCTGCGCATGTATCTCAAGTGGGCCGAACAGCGCGACTTCAAAGCGGAAGTGCTCGAGTATCAACCAGGTGAGGAAGCCGGACTGAAGAGTGTGACATTCAGAGTCGAAGGCGAATATGCCTACGGACTGCTGGCCGCAGAAGCCGGAGTCCACCGGCTCGTCCGCATCTCGCCTTTTGACCAGGCCGCGCGGCGACACACGTCATTCGCTTCTCTATTCGTTTACCCGGAGATCGACGAGGACATCGAAGTCGAAATCAACGACAAAGACTTGCGCGTCGACACTTATCGCGCCACCGGCGCGGGCGGACAACACATCAACACGACAGATTCGGCGGTCCGCATTACCCACATACCCACAGGCATCGTCGTATCCTGTCAGAATCAGCGTTCACAACATCAAAATCGAGCAGTTGCCATGCAGGTGCTGCGCTCACGTCTTTATGAACTCGAGTTGGAACGGCGGCAAGCCGAAACAGCCGAACTCGAAGCCAACAAGGCCGACATCTCATTTGGGTCCCAGATCAGAAGTTACGTGCTGGCCCCCTATCAGTTGGTGAAAGACACACGCACTAAGCTCGAACGAGGCAACGTCGACGCAGTACTCAGCGGAGACATCGACGACTTCATCAAAGCCTACTTGCTCGCACGCAAGGCCGCGTAGTGTCTTGACAGTTTGAGTTGGAGTTTTCATGGCGACTACTACACACATTGAAGAGAAGCCGCGCATCATAATTCCGCGCGCCAGTCGTCGTAACGAGATACTGGCGATACTGTTTCTCGCGCTGGGATTACTGCTCGCGCTATGCCTCATCTCCGCGGCGTTCTATCCGAACGATCCGTCCTGGAACTCGGCTGGACAAACCCAGACGCAGAATTGGGCCGGGTCGATCGGCGCCAACGTTGCCGCGAGTGCTTTTCAATTCATCGGCCTCGCTGCGTACCTCTTGCCGTTGCTCTTATTCGCGGCAGCATGGCGACAAGTACACGCGCGCACTATTCATAGTTCCTGGACGCGAATCGTTGGACTCGTGATCCTCGTCGTTGCCGCGGCGGCGCTGCTTTCCATCTCGCAGATGCGTCCGTTGTTCGACGGCAGTGTACAGCCCGGCGGTCTACTCGGCGCTGTTGTCGCACAGGGATTGGCGAGTGGATTGAATAATGTAGGCGCGACTATTTTGCTGGTGGCTATCGTCGCGATGGGTCTGTTGCTCGCGACCAATTTCTCGTTCGTGCGGTTTTACGAGGTCATCGCACACGCGATCGGCACTCGCTTCGCCTTTGTCGGAAAACTTCCTGAGCGATTCCGAGTTTGGCGACAACAACGCGCAGAAAGCGCCAAGCTGCGCAACGAGACAAAGGCCGCGATCAAAGCGGAACGCGAAGCTGCGAAAAGCGCTCTGAAGCAGACGTTGAATCTGACTCCTGCGGATCGCGTCGCGGAGTTCATGAAGGAACCGGCCGCGCCCCCTCCGCAGCCCGTGATTCGCACAGAAACAACACGGCCAGAACCACAAGCAAGTGCTGCCGCAGCGACAGCCGCTGGTGCGGGTGTTGGAACCGCTATTCCGCCCGCGACGGTTGTGGCGGAGCGATCGGGAAGGCGTTCGATCATTCCCGCACCTGACGTCACGGACGAAGACGATCTCGAAGACATGATCAAGGGCGCCTCGGTGGTCCGAATCAAGACCGAAGCACCTGCAACCGCCAAACTGCCTTTCGATTCCGCGCGACGCGTCGATTACAACGATTATGGTTTGCCACCGCTCGAGTTTCTGAACGAAGCTCCGCCGCACAGCGAACAAGCTGACACGGAACTGCTCGGGCTCGCCACACGTCTCGCCGAAAAGTGTAAAGAGTTCAACGTCACTGGTCAGATCAAACACATCTGTCCGGGTCCTGTGGTTACGACTTACGAGTTCAAGCCCGATCCGGGTGTGAAGTATTCGCGCGTCGTGTCTTTGGTTGACGATCTGTGTCTGGCGTTGAAAGCCGAATCTGTTCGCATCGACCGCATGCCGGGTAAGCCGCACGTCGGTATCGAGGTGCCGAATCCGCGTCGCGAAACGATCTTTTTGCGTGAAGTGATCGAGTCGCGCCCGTTTCGCGAGTCGAGCTCGAAGCTCACGATCGCGCTGGGCAAGACGATTGACGGTCTCAACTACGTCGCCGACCTCGCGAAGATGCCGCACTTGCTGATTGCCGGAACCACTGGTTCGGGTAAGTCGGTCGGCGTAAATTCGCTGATCGTTTCGATTCTTTATCGAGCGCGGCCGGATGAAGTGAAGTTCATCCTGATAGATCCGAAGCGGCTCGAACTCGGGCTTTACGAAGACATTCCACACCTGGCGGCGCCGATCATCGTCGATCCCAAGCTCGCATCGCGTTCACTCAAGTGGGCCGTGGCCGAGATGGAACGGCGCTATCGCGATCTCGCCGGCTGGGGCGTGCGCAATATCGACGGCTACAACACCGAGATCATGCGCCGCAATCTCATCAAGGAGTACGACGACAAAGGCGAGCCGTGGAAGCCGCTGCCTTACATCGTGATCATCATCGACGAGCTCGCCGATTTGATGATGACTTCGGGCCGTGAGGTCGAGGAGTCGATCACTCGACTGGCGCAGATGGCGCGTGCCGTCGGCATTCACTTGGTGCTCGCAACGCAAAGACCCTCGGTAGATGTGATCACCGGATTGATCAAAGCCAACTTCCCTTCTCGTATTTCTTTCCGCGTCTCTTCAAAGGTCGACTCGCGCACGATCATCGACACAAACGGCGCCGAGCAGCTACTCGGGCGCGGCGACATGCTGTTTCTCCCGCCGGGTACGTCGCGACTGA
Source organism: Pyrinomonadaceae bacterium (assembly GCA_044867025.1). Classification (GTDB taxonomy): domain Bacteria; phylum Acidobacteriota; class Blastocatellia; order Pyrinomonadales; family Pyrinomonadaceae; genus PSRF01. The sequence continues at coordinate 43,572 of JBIOUJ010000024.1, forward strand.
TTCGCGTCCATGGCGCTTTCATCGAAGAGAAGGAAATCAGTCGCATCGTCGCGCACATCAAAGCGCAGGGTCCACCGGCGTACGACGAGAGCATCACGCAGTCTGACGAGGAAGCGCTTGGGCTGGAGACGACTGAAGGCGAGCACGACGAGCTCTTCGAAGAAGCACTTCGCATCTGTGTGGAGATGAAACGTGCTTCGACGTCCGTGTTGCAGCGACGTCTGCGAATCGGCTACGGGCGCGCGGCGGCGATTCTCGACATCATGGAGCGCGAAGGGTTGATCGGCCAGGCGGACGGCTCGCGGCCTCGGCCCGTGCTCGGCCGCGCGTACGAGATGGTCGCCGATTGGGATGCGATGGCGGTTTCTGAAGACTAGCCACAAAAAAGCACACAAAATCATTTTTGTCAGACCTGGAACGCCTACATCGCTGTGCAAGAGACATATTTGATTTTGCGCTCTCCTCGGTCGATCCTCGACAGGCTGTCGTTGATTTCTGCCGCGCACACCTGAACACTTGGTCATACTCATCAATTTATGCCATCGCGATTGGGAAAGCAGCGACTTCCATGGCCGTCGGGCTGGAGCAAGGGTTGGGCGAACGGCTCGCTGCAGGTCTGATCAGTTCTCCAGATCCACCGTTACATCTGAAACGCTGGCGCAGTTTTGTCGGCGGTCATCCGTTGCCGAATCGCGCGAGTCTCGAAGCCGCTCGTGCAGCATTTGCGCTGTTGGACCAGGCAAACGCGGAACGCTCCGTCGTAGTTTTTCTAATCTCCGGTGGCGGCTCTGCAATGCTCGAGTGGCCGATCAAGCGTGAGATCTCGCTGGAAGATCTCCAGAGTGCGAATCAGACGCTAACTTCGTGTGGCGCGCGCATCAACGAGGTGAACGCTGTTCGACGTGCTTTCTCGGCGGTGAAAGGCGGAGCGTTAGCGCGGCGTGCGCGGCACGCGCAAATGCTCACTCTGATCGTTTCCGACACGAATCGGGCCGACGAAGCGAGCGTGGCTTCTGGTCCAACCCTGTCGCCTCCGACGGGCGCGCCTACGGCCATCGACGTCATCGAACATTACAAGCTGGAGCACGTTCTACCAGCGTCGATTATGAAATCAGTACAACAGACTTCTTCCGCCGCTGGAACTCCGGGCAGTCATCACGTTCTCCTCGGCAACTGGACCGCCGTCGAAGCCGCTGCGCGAAAAGGTGTAGAACTCGGTTTCACGTGCATCACGCGCGACGACATCTGCGAACAGCCGATCGACGAAGGTTGTGACCTGTTACTCGCCGGAGTGCAGGGCGAACCAAACATCTGCGAGATTTCCGGTGGCGAGTTTTCGTGTCCCGTGAGAGGTGACGGACGCGGCGGCAGAAACCTCGAGACCGTGTTGCGCTGCGCCATGAAACTCGATAGTCAGGGTCCTCACACGGTCGTCCTGAGTGCCGGAACCGACGGTGTTGACGGTAACAGCCCGTGTGCAGGCGCTATTGCAGACGAGACGACAATCGAGCGCGCCCGGCCTTACGGTCTCGATCCTGAGCATTTTCTCGCGCGCAGCGACTCATACGCCTTTTTCGATCAGCTCGACCAACTTATCCTCACCGGACCCACGGGTACAAACGTCCGAGATCTACGAATCGTACTTAAATCTATCTAATCTGTGGTTTACGTCTTGACTCGTAACTGTATGAACGTTATAAGAGTTCACCGGAGCCGGATTCTTGTCGACACTGCTAAATACACAAACTCCCATTACTCCCAAACCGCTCGATGGCAGCTCGATTACGTTTTCGGAACTGATCGAACGTTTGAACAGCCAAACTTCGCCTCCTTCTCTCGAACAGATTAATTCCTGGCTTTCAAACGTTGAAATCTTCGATCTCGACCTCGAACCTTACATCGGATTCAAAGAAGGCAATTACTGGCGCCACCGCGTTTGTCGCAATGAAGCGGTGGAAATGCTGGTGATCTGCTGGCGACCCGGCCAGAAGACGCCGATTCACGACCACAATGGCTCGCACGGAGTTGTGAGAGTGCAGCAAGGGCTGATGTGGGAGACGATCTTTGCATTCGATGGTGAGAGAGGTTTGTGTTACGACACGGGACGCGAATGTCCAGCCGGTACAATCACGGGTGCCGGCGTACCCGACATTCACCAGCTTGGCAATCCCGACGTCAGTGGCCAGGATCTCATAACTGTCCACGTGTATGCGCCGCCGCTCGGTGTCTTAAAAACTTACAAGGTGGGTAGCTCACAGGTAGACCTTTACACGCCGAATGATTTTCCGACCTGATACGCGGTTGGCGCTGCTGGCGGCGTTTTTAACGCTCTGTTGCGTCACCGCGTGCAAGGACCAATCTCAACCTGCCAATCAATTGACTGTTGCCGCTGCTTCGGATCTCACGCCGGCATTCGAAGAGCTCGGTCGCGAGTTTGAAGCGAGTCACAAAACGAAAGTCGTTTTTGTGTTTGGTTCGACGGGTCTGCTCACAAAGCAGATCGAAAACGGCGCGCCGGTGGATCTGTTTGCGGCAGCGAATGTTAGTTACATCGATCAGTTGGAGCAGAAGGGGCTGATTATTCCCGGCACCAAGGCGATTTATGCGCGCGGGCGTATTACGTTTTGGACACCTGCGACGAGCAACATACGGCTCGAAAACATTTCGGACCTCGCGCGGCCGGAGGTGAAACGCATCGCGATCGCGAACCCGGATCACGCTCCATACGGACTTGCAGCGCGACAGGCGCTCGAGAGCGCAGGGGTGTGGGATCGCGTGAAACCGAAATTAGTTTACGGCGACAACATCCGCCAGACACTTCAGTATGCTGCGACAGGAAACGTCGACGTTGCCATCGTGGCGCTGTCGTTGAGTATGCAGAGTGACGGCCGGTGGACTGCAATTCCGGAAGAGCTGCACAAGCCAATCGACCAGGCGCTGGCCGTCATCAAGACCACGAAGAACGAACAAGCCGCACGCGCCTTCGCCGCTTTTGTTGGTGGTCCACAAGGCCGCGCCATCATGCAAAAGTACGGTTTTACTTTGCCTCAATAAATTCCTTTTGTGCCTTTTTGTGGCTGAATAAACGTTTTAAGGCTCAGGTCGTGACCATTGGTTGTGACGGTGATGGTCCCGGAGGTGCCGGTGGTGAGGACTGTGGCGCCGTTTGCCTGCCAGCGATCGACGACGTTTTTGTGTGGGTGACCAAACATCGAATCGCGACCGACGGAGATGATTGCGTAAGTCGGTTTCGTCGACTGCACGAAGTCATCGGTCGAAGATGTTTTGCTGCCATGATGTGGCACCTTGACGACGTCGGTTTTTAGTTGCGCTGATGCGGTGAGTGAGCGTTCTGCGGCTTTTTCGATATCACCGGTGAGCAGGACTGAACGTTCGCCAAGTTTGATCCGCAGGACGACTGAATCGTTGTTGTCTGATCCAATGCCTTCCGCGGGTGGCCAGAGCACACTCACTTCAACGTCGCCAAACCGGATCACGTCCCCAGCGTGAATCGTCTCGAGGTGAGTCCGTGTTTCGGCAATCGTTTTTGAGAATTTATCAAACTCCGGATCGCTTGCTGGAGCACGCCCGACAAGCGCCGCTCTGATACTAAAATTCTTCAGAACGTCATTGAGTCCATCAATGTGATCGGCGTCGGCGTGTGTGGCCACCACGTAATCGATTTCGCTCAGCCCTCGCCACCACAAGTATTCCGATACTACTGTCTCGCCAATTCTGCGTGTCGTATCAGTCGTAGCGGCAAACGACGGGCGTCCTCCACCATCGACCAGCAGCGTAGTTCCGTCCGGCATCGTCACGAGCGCTGAATCACCCTGGCCCACGTCGAGAAAGTCTATGCGAAGGTTTCCGTTCGAACGACCGCTGCTCAGCGGATGCAGAAGAAATACAGCCAGCAGGAGCAATTGAGCAGTTGCCACAGGCATTACGAGACGGTGTAACTTGCATCGACGTTCAGCTTGCGAGGCGAGTGGCTGCCAGTGCGACAGAGCGATCACGAGTACCAGCAACGGGAGGTAGTAAACAGCATACAGCAACGCCGCGTGCCCAGAATACTCGGGCAGTCGCAGCGACGCGAGGCCAAGCTTTGAGAACGGATCGACACTATGCACCATCAACCAATCAATCGCGTTCGCGAGTTTGAACAACGGCGCTGACGAAACCAATAACGCCAACAGTGCGACCGCAACTAGAACCGCCAGCAACACGCTCACGACGATATTCAAGACCAGCGACGATAACGACAAGCGGTGGAAGTAAAAGATCATTAGCGGCAAGAGCACGAGTTGGACGCTCGCAGAAACCACCACCGCTCCAAACACGTAGCGCAAGCAGCGTTGTAGATGCCACCGCTCCAACCACGCAGCAAGCCGGACTTTGAACAGTCGACAATGATGCGACGAGCGATCGAGCTCCTGTTGCCATTGTCGCTCGCTCCAGAACAGCAATTCGCAAAAGGCCCTGAGTCCACGCGAACACGCGGGCGGATAAGGCGTCGCGATAGTCGGATGCCAGGCGCCAATCGCCGAAGACTTAAGCAGCAACGGCCATGCGATCACGACGATCGCAAGAACTGACAAAAACGTGAGCTGAAACGAAGGGTCAAAAAGCTCTTTCGGACTCCAGACCAGAAGCACCAGCGCCGCCCCGCCCAGCGCGTTCAGCGACGAAGCCTGCCGAAACACAAGCGAGGCAAATCCGGCAAATGTAAACATCAACGCCGCGCGGACCACCGAAGCCTCTGCACCAACGGCGAGCGAGTAGGCCCAAACGACAGTCGCAGGCACCACAAACTGAACCAGCCTGTGCTTAGTCAGTCGTCGCACCATGACAAACACAACTCCGCCGATGAAGCTGATGTGAAGACCGCTGATTACGAGAACGTGAAAAGTTCCACCTTCGCGAAAACTCTCGGATGCATCACGCGAAAGGTTGTAGTGATTACCCAGCAGCGCCGCGTCGAGCACGCCCGCAGTTTCAGCCGTGAATCGCGAATCGATCTCTCGCTGAAGCCGTTCTCTCCACTCGTAAAGCAACGCCAGTGGCGGAAACACCAGAACATCATCGAGCCGCACGATCGAAGCCGGCCCGTGGACAATTCCTGTAGCATCGAAGTCTCGGCGTTCGAGATATTCCGAGAGCGTGGACACACCCGGATTGCGATAATTCCCCGTACGATCGAGCGTAGTTGTAACTTGAATCCGCGCACCATAACGAAGTCTAAGCAAGTCGTATCGATCACCATTTCGAATCGGCGCCAACAACCACACCCGGCCTGAAACCTTACCGAGCGCGATTTGCTCCACTCGCAACGACAAATAAACCTTGTCGCGCGCAAACTCGGGTGGACCATCCAACACACCCGTGAGCCTCAGCGACTCGCCCTCATGCTCATCGAGAAGCCGCTCAATATCACTCCCCTGCTCCGCTCGTTTCTCCAGCACCGCGAGCACCGCTCCAACAAAGAACAGCGCCAGCAACAACAACCCACCCGCAACAAACACCCTACTCTTAATCACAAACACCAGTGCCAGCGCTGAACACACCACGCCCGGCACCAAGGAGAACCCCAAGCCGAACGGCAGATACTCTGCGGCACAGATCCCAGCCGCGAACGCCACGGCGAGCTGAGCAAGGGGATGCAGACTGAACAGGCTTCGGTGAGGATTCATCGTACTTGTGAGCTTTCTCTGCGGCCCTCTGCGTATCTCTGCGATCTCTGCGTTGAAAGCGCGATTAACGCAGCGAGCGCAGAGATACGCAGAGGGCCGCAGAGATATTATGCCGAACGCGCCAGCCGTACAACTGTCTCAACATGATGAGTCTGTGGAAACAGATCGAACCCGATGATTGACTCGATGACGTAGCCGCCACCGATCAATTTTCGAAGATCGCGTGCAAGCGTGGCCGGGTCGCAGGAGACGTAACTGATCGCACGCGGCTGAAGGTTCAAAATGCCTTCGATCACCGCTGACTCAGCGCCCGCCCGTGGCGGATCGAGTAATACAAAGTCGACTGGACCAATTGAGGCAGAGCGAAACCAATCTGTCACAGTCGCGGTAATCACATTCGCATTACGTAAACCTGCGAGTTGTAGATTCCTGCGCGCGAAGCGAGTCGCGGTGGCATTCGCTTCCACGCCAATCACCTTCTGAAACTGACGCGCTAACGGCAGCGTGAACAACCCCACACCGCAATAGAGATCCAGCACTGTCCCACCAGACGCGTCGCCAATCGCATTCTCAATAAGCGACCCAAGCAACGACGGGTTGATTTGAAAAAACGCGTCCGCGTTGTACTGGTAACCCTCGCCTCGAACTGTCAACGTCAACTCATTCGTCTGAAACTCCGCAAACGACGGCGACAACGAAACCCCATTCTCACCCACAACCCCATCCAGATGCTTCAAGTCTCGCGGAAACTCGTGCCATTCCGTCACCCTCACGCGTTCAAGCGTCTCCTGCAACTCCGGCTTCAGCACCGCGCAGTCCGCCACGTCGCAAACGCGTCGCGACCCCCGTTCGTAGTATCCAATCGCGCGAAGTTCCTGGTCTATTTGCCACGTCGCACGCATTCGATAGCGCCAGTTGTTTGGCGAGGCCGTAACGACTATCTCAGGAATGTTCTCGAGACGCGCGATGCGGTGAAGACAATCGCGAATGATGCCCGCCTTCGCTGCAAGCTGAGCTTCGTATGTGAGTTGCTGGAAGTCGCAGCCACCGCAGCGACCAAAGTAAGGACATGGCGGCTCAACCCTCTCCGGCGAAGGTGTAATGATCTCTACAATCGACGCAAACAACAGCTCGCCCTGCTGTCGATCGATCCGCACTCGAACACGATCGCCCGGCGCGGCAAGTGACACGAAAACAGTCTTCCCGCCGGCATGGGCCAACCCCATACCGCCGGGAAGAATTCGCTCCACCTCAACCTCGAAATCCCCCATAATCACTGCGCAGGATACTGATTCGGCGCCCAGTCATTCGGCGGTGGCGGTGGCGCATACTCATGCTGCACGCCTTCAAGCTCAAACTTGACGCCGCCGATGATCCCCGCGAGCAAGTTGTAAACGACTGCGCCAATTGCACCTGCGATCAATCCGATCAGCCCATAGAACACCGGCATTGCAATCATAAAAACCAATCCCATGACGATCGAACTGGCCCCGCCCATGGCTCTTGCCTCGCCCTCGGGTGCAAGCGACGCCATCGCCGCGCCAAAGATCATTAAGAACACTCCGTAGATCACGCCGATGATCAGTCCGAATATGAACGAGAGTATTCCGTACATCTTCGCCACGGACCACACGCCGAAGCGTTTGATTGTCATTTCAGCCATCGCGTTCTCCTTTGCGCGTCAGACGTAGAACAAGCTGAGTCGCGGCACGGCAAACTGCTCGCGCAATCGCTTCAGCAGAAGGTTATTGAAGGTCTGGTTGTAAACGGCAGTTTCCATGTGACTGCGGTATGGTTTGAGCTGATCTTTGATCTCATTCTTCAAGCCGGTGAGTGCAGTTGCATTAACGACCGAGAGCATCGAGTCGTTCAACATTCTTTCGAGACCGGTCAAAGAATCTTCGAGCTTGCGAGTGTCGAGCGTGGCGTCGCTTGCGAAGTCCGCTTCAATTTCACCAAGCAAAGCAGCGGCGCGTGAGAGGGTTTCGGAAAGATCGTCTTGCTTTCTCGTATTTGCGAGTTCCGATAGCGTGTCGCGATTACGGTTCAAATGTTCGCTGATGGCATCGAAAGAGAATGGCGTTTTGTCTGAATCGACTTCACGACCGTCAGCACTCGGCGAAGAGCCGACACGCGCTTCGACCCATTCAGCATACTGAGCTTCAACCTCTTCCTGGCAATAAAACAGGGTCTTCATGGTTCGTTTGCGCGGACGCGCTTCGTAGGAATCGAAGGATTTCTCAACACCACGAAGGACGATGTGTAACGGAATTCCCTGCTCCTTCCATGCCTCCATCAAAGCCCAATCTAATGGACTGAGAAAGAGATGTTTGCCACGACGCCGGACGAATGCGTCTTCGATTTCGGTGAAATAGTTGAAGTAGTTCAATTGCGGTACTAAGCCGCAGATTTTCGCAGATGAACGCTGAT